>JBPCLK010000019.1:0-14086 GCA_051003355.1 Chthoniobacterales bacterium
CGCCAGCAAAGTGGTCTCAAACTATCGTGACCACGCCGACAATCTGGAGAAGTTCAGTCGCCTGGCGTCGAAAGAAATCGCTGCGCACCAGTGGCGTTACGCAGTGATCGAAGGGAATGGCGGCGGCAGCCAGGGAATGCTCCTCTACATGCAAAAGCTCCATTTTCTGCCTTCCGATCAAGCTGTGTCCCAGTGGAACTCGGGAACTCTGGACGCACTGGTCGTTCCAAAAAAAGAGATCGACAGGTTGCTGCCACAACTGCAGAACGCCAGTCTCTTGCCGTTGCGGACGCAGCAACGTAAGTCGATCCCGCACGTTGGCTATTTGCTGGTGGCCCGGCGAGGCTCCTGATTCATGCACAACGCAAACCTTGGAACCCGGCTCTTCGTGACGCTGCTCCTCGCGCCGGCCCTCCTCCTGCTTCTCGCACTGGTCGCCCTCCCGATCTTCGGAAATTTCATCCTCTCGTTTTCAAACGCCGACCCGGCTCGTCTCGGCGAGGGGCACTTCGTCGGTATCGCTCAGTTTATCTCTCTTTTCCGGGAACCGATCTTCTGGTCCATCCTGCTCAAGACGCTGCTCTGGACGGTGGTGAGTCTCTTTTTTCATGTCGTGCTCGGCCTTCTCCTGGCGATCATCCTGCATCAGCAATTTATTCGCGGCCGTTCCGCCTGGCGCGTGGCGCTCGTTCTGCCATGGGCGTTGCCGACCTATATCAGCGCTCTCACCTGGCGCGGGATGTTCAACTTCGAATACGGCTCGGTAAATTTGTTCATCACGAAGTTTCTGCACCTGTCGCCGGTGCAATGGCTGAGCTCTCCTTTCGAAGCTTTCAGTGCCGTGATCATCACGAATGTGTGGCTCGGCTTTCCCTTCTTCATGCTGGTCGCTCTGGCCGGCCTGCAAACGATTCCTGGCGAGCTCTACGAAGCCGCGGAGGTGGATGGTGCTTCTCCGTGGCTTCAGTTTTGGCACATCACCTTGCCCCTCCTGCGGCCGATCATGGTGCCCGCAATGTCGTTAGGCGCGATCTGGACCTTTAACCAGGTCAATGTCATCTGGATCGTCTCCAGCATGGGCGAGCCAGCGGGCTCCACGCACACGGTGGTCTCTTATCTCTACCAGGCTGCCTTCACCATGCAGCGCTTTGGCTGGGCGGCGGCTCTTTCGATCGTGGTCTTCGCGATCCTCTTCGCTTTCACCCAGGTCTTTTTAAAGAACACGCGGGCGACGGGTTTGATTTATCGAATTTAGGAACGCCTTAAGCCCATCACTTTTTTCGCTCGACCGAACTTGCAGGCATTTCATAAGCTCCGCCTCGCGAATCACATATGAAACGAATTATTCTCTCCGCCCTGCTCGGTTCCATCCTCATGTTTATCTGGACGGCGCTCGCCCACATGGCGTTACCTCTGGGCGAGGCAGGGGTGAGCGAAATCCCGAGCGAGGCTGCCGTTCTCGGAGCGATGGAGACTCATATCGCGGGAAAAAGCGGCCTTTATGTTTTCCCCGGGCTTGGCCTTGGCCCAAATCCGAGCAAGGAAGAGCGACACCACGCCATGGAGCAGATGGCCGAGAGGATGGAAAAAAATCCTTCTGGTATTCTCATCTACCATCCCGCCGGCAGCCGGCCGCTGGTCATGACCCGTTACTTGGCGATTGAATTCGTGACCGAATTCCTGGAAGCACTGCTGGCCGTCTTCCTCCTCAGCCTGACGCGCCTGACGACTTTTGGTGCGCGCTTCGGGTTCGTCACTCTGGTAGGCGTGATCGCGGCGATCTCGACCAACATCTCCTATTGGAACTGGTACGGCTTCCCCGGAGCGTATACGGCGGCCTACATGATCACGCAGCTGATCGGCTTTATTTGCGTCGGGCTGGTGGCCGCTTTTCTTATGAAGCCGGCGAGGGTCTGAATATCACGCCTTTTTCTTCGTTTTCAGCGCGAAGGCGACAAAGCAGATCCCGCCGACGATCAGGATGGAAGAGAGTGCCTGGCCGCGAGTAAAAGGCCCGGTGAGCGGCGCGTCCGGTTCGCGGAAATTTTCCACGATAATCCGGACAACTGCGTAAAGGAGCAGGAAAAGACCGGCCAGCATGCCGTGGGGCGGTTTCGTACGGACGCGCAGGAGCCAAAGCGAGGTGAAAAGAAAGGCGCCTTCCAGCAGAGCTTCATAAAGCTGCGAGGGATGCCGCGGCGTGAGCACCTGATGCAGCACCGTTTGCAGGCTGCTGTCCGTGCGCGCCTGAGTGATGATGACATTCAGGTCGCCAACCTGCGGCTGCACCGCATGCGCGGCCGCGAGCACCCGCTCTCCGATCTCAGGCAAATCGATTGCCTCCTTGGGAAATTGCATCGCCCAAGGGATGGTCGTCGCACGCCCGTAAAGCTCACCGTTAATAAAATTGGCGCATCGTCCGAGAAAAAGCCCCACCGGCGCCACAACCGCGATATTATCGGCCAAATCCAGCCACGAAATTCGCTGCGACCGGGCATAGAGAAACGTGGCCAGCGTCAGCCCGATCATGCCGCCGTGACTGGACATGCCGCCGTCCCAGACTCGAAAGACGAAAAGTGGATCGACCCAGATCTGACCCGGACGATAAAAGAGCACGTAACCGAGCCGTCCCCCGATCACTACGCCTAACGATGCCAGGAGAATGAAATCGCCAACCTTCGCCGGCGAGAGCTGGCAAAACCGACGTTGAGCCAGCCAGCGCAACAAAAGGAAACCGCAGTAAAAGGCGAGCAGGTAGGAAAATCCGTACCAGCGAATTCCGAAGCCTGGTCCGAACTTGACCATGAACGGACTGAAATTATCAAGGTAATAGGCGATCAAGCGGGCCACGTTAGATCAGGCGGCGAACCATGCGGAACATAAATTTTATGCAACCCAAGGCTGGCTATCTCATCAGCGGGTGTTTCTTGGTCCTGTTCGCGACCCGGGCCGGCGCGAATCTCCATCCCGCGGACCTTCGCCAGGCGGCCAAATACTCGGCCGAACATCGCGGCACCTCATTTCTAGTCATCCAGGACGGAAAGACACTATTCGAGGAGTATCCGGGCAAAGGATTCGCCGACGCGCCCCAGCGGATTTACAGCGGCACCAAGGCTTTTTGGAATCTCGCCGCCCTCGCTGCCTCAGAAGACGGGGTTCTCACCCTGGACGAGCGAGTGGCCGACACGATCGCCTCCTGGCGTCAGGACCCGCGCAAAGCGCGCGTGACCATCCGGGAACTGCTCGACTTCTCCTCCGGCCTGGCACCGGGTTTTGCCTTGCAGGTGAACGACTACAAGGATCGCGACCAAAGCGCCCTACACCTGCCAATGATGGCTACGCCCGGCAAAGCCTTCATTTACGGACCCAGCGCCCTGCAGGTTTTCCACCAGGTTCTCAAGAAAAAGCTACAGGGAAAAACGCCCACGGAATTCCTGGAGCGCCGAGTCCTGAAAAAGCTACGACTTGGCCCGCAGCGCTATCTCGAAGACGAGGCGGGCAATCCACTCCTGGCCGCTGGCTTTGTCCTGACCGCGCGCCAGTGGTCGAAAATGGGCCAGCTCGTTCTGGCACGGGGCCGATCCGTCGTGAAACCAGAAACGCTCGCCCAATCGTGGCGCGGCTCCGCTGCCAATCGCGCCTTTTCGTTAGGTTGGTGGAACAATCGCGCCGCGCCCGGCGGTCGGGAATTCGATTTTGAAGAAATGCTCACGCCCAAATGGTCCCGTCAGGATTGGGGCGATGCCTGCCTATGTCGTGACGCGCCGCCGGACCTGGTCGCGTGCCTTGGCTCCGGTTATCAGCGCCTCTACGTCATCCCGTCGCTCGACCTGGTGATCGTTAGGCAAGGAGACGGCGGCCGCTTTTCCGACGCTCACCTTCTCCGGCTTCTGCTCGGGAAAAAGTAACTCGAAACGCCTGCCCTCGTTAGGGTGCGAGCGCGTAAGCTTCCACCAGCGCGATTCCGCTGGAACCGTTCGCGCCCCGCACAATGGCAGTATACCGGACGCCCGAGGAGCTTGCTGGCAAGGTGGCCACGATGGCCGCTTCGACCCGATCGGAGGGCTCGAGACCCGTGGCCGCGATTTCCGCCTGCTGAGTGTCTCTCCAATTATCGTTAGTGGCCAAACGAGCACCATTGCCGTCGTAGAGCTCCAGAGTCGGGTCCGGCAAAGCTCCCGCCACCCCTGCCTGGCCTAACGACGGCCCGAGAGCGCGCACGATCACTTTTTGGGTGTCGGTGCCCCGCACGATCAGGCCGCCGATGAGGACGTTGTCCCCAGTTTGCACCTGACCGCGGGTCGAAATATTAGCCAGTTTCGAATCCACTCCAGGATCGAGATCGTAAATTTCCACCGCTCCAATACCAGTGCCGCCATGTGATCCGCTGACCACCGCCGTATACGCCACTCCGTTAGGACTGGCCGGTAAGGTCGCGATCAGAGCGGACTCCATGTTGACGGAAGGGGCGAGGCCAGTGGCCATGATCTCCCGGCGCTGAGAGCTCCTCCAGTTATCGTTCGAGGCCATTTGCACCCCACCCGGGCCATAAAGTACCAGCATTGGATCGGCCAACGTTCCCGAGAGGGGAATCGACGGACCAATCGCCCTCACGATGATCTTTTTAGGCTGCGTCCCCGTGACGATGAAACCACCGATGCCAACGTTGCTATCGGTGCCCACCAGCAGGCGGGTCGAAATATTGGCCAGCGTCGTCGGCGTGGGAGTTGGGGTCGTGGTCGGCTCGGGCGTCGGCGTCGGAGTTGGGCTGACCGTGGGCATGGGAGTGACGGATGGAGTGGGACTGGGCGAGCCGCTCGGCGTCGGCGTGGGCGTCGGTGTGGCAATGACCACCGGCAGCTTGAAACTGCCAATCCGAGTGCGCCAGTTAAACGAAGTCGTCGCGGAGTAATACTCGGTCGTGAACCAAAAGGTGGCGTCGTCGACCGGATCCACGGTCAAAGCGCTGTAATCGCCCCAGCGATTTCCGCTGCTGGTCTGGCTCCCTGTCCCGTCGAAGAGATGCGCTTCACCTTGGGCGAGGGTGTTAAGCGGATCCCCTCGCAGTCGCGCCGCGTAACGGATCTGCGGACTGAGCGTGGCGCTCGACGCACTGAAACCGATGGCAAGGTTACCATGGCCATCCATGGCCGCACTGCCTAACCAGCGCGATGTATCGTCCGGTTGATAGGTGCTTTCCTGGAAAACAGTCACCGGTCCCGCGGTGACACCTCGAAATTCAAACCAGCGCAGGCCGGCCACACCGCCTGACTTGACGCTGAAATTTCCGACTAACGACTCCTGTCCGGCAAAGTTGCGGTAGGCCAGGCGAAACATGAGCCGGTCGCCGATTCCATCCAGCTTATCGCTGCTGGTGACGCCAGCCTGGGGAACACAGCCCGTGCTCGTCGGGCAGAGCGCGGTGTAACCCGCGGCGGCGGGCGTCGCGAAAACGGCAAAGGTGGAATTCGCCGGGACAGCGAAATCGACATGAAAGTGGTAGACCGTATAGAAGTTGCTGCTCGGGAAACCGACAAACGAGTTGGGCGCAAGAGCGGGCGGCAAAGTCTTACCATCCAAATCGGCCGGTAAAAAAGGCGGCGAGCTAGCACCGAGGGGACCGACGGGGCTGATGAAAGTCGCTGGATTTCCCGCTAACATGGCCGTGCGATCGAGAGCGAAAGGCTGCGGACCGAGATAACTCGTGCCGGCCGCATTAAAGACATTCATACTCATGTAGTAAGCATCCGGCCAGACCGAGAGGTGCGGGTAATCGTAGAAGTTCGAGCCCAGGTGAAACGCATAACGATTATAGGTTCCAGTCGCATCGCTCGTGGTGGAAACCGCGACGCACTCATCCGTGATCGGCGCATTGCCCGTCGCCGAGGCGAATTGTGAGATGACCCAGCGGTTCGCCAATTGATCGTAAAGGACAACTGGATCGCCCGCCCCACCGCTCTGGCAGGCGCCGCCAAAGCCGCTCCAAAGTGAGGAAATGCTCGCAGGCCCGAGCACGGTGTTGCCGGTAGTCTTGTCAAAAACCTGATAGCCCTCATTGACCATCTGCACGAACTGGGTCAGGCCTACCGCACCGTTCGTATCAGGCGGAGCGCAGTTGCAACCCACGCCGGGAAAGACGATCCCGTCGAAGCTTAGAATCGGGTCGGGGATTTTCGGCGTCAGGAGGCGCAGGATCGATCCCTTTTCCAAGGCCGCATCCGCTGTATCCACGTGGTTGTTGGGAATCCTGGGGTTCGCGGCCGCCTCGTGCTCCGGTTCGCGCTCGATGTGACTCGCTACCACCAACTGGCGCAAAGGAGCTGAGACGTCGTGATGATAGGAAGGAAGAACCTGGACCTGGCTGCCACTCGGCGCCGCAGTGAGATGCCCGCCTGAAAACAAAAAGCCACCACAAAGAAGAAGCAGAGCGCGAGAGAAAGGCGAGGTCGGCAGCATGAACTTTGGACGGCTACGGCTAAATTGCGATTCTGTCTCGTGGTGCCAATGGCGCGTCTGGTTCGACTCTCAGGACGCATCGATGAGTCGACAGCACCTACCCTGATAGCAGAAGCCGTTCCCTGCGCAGAATCAGGGCGATTCGCCGGGAGCATTTTTCGGCGAGAGATAATAAACCACCAGGCCAAGCAGAGCAGTGGCCAGACCCCAGAGCGAAGCTTCCCGGGTGGACGGGTCCTCCAGCAAATGCCAGAGCATCCAACCGCTCACCGCCAGAAAGATCAGCGGAGTGGCCGGGTAACCCCAGGTGCGATAGGGCCGAGGCAAGTCCGGACGCCTCCAACGCAGGACGATCACTCCAAGCACCGTCAAAG
The DNA here is from genome assembly GCA_051003355.1 of Chthoniobacterales bacterium. Lineage (GTDB taxonomy): Bacteria > Verrucomicrobiota > Verrucomicrobiia > Chthoniobacterales > UBA10450 > Palsa-1392. The sequence continues at coordinate 6,831 of JBPCLK010000019.1, forward strand.
TGGAGGAAAGCATAAGACTAAACTGCACGTAGTTTACCACCTTTTGAAAACCGGCGAAAAGGATCAGCAGGTTCACGATCAAAAACTGCACCAGCGTCGCGCGAACCGGAATCCCTCGCCGACTGCGCCGGGCCAGCCAGGATAACGCCCTCAGGTCCTCACCCATCGCAACCGTGACCCTCGGTCCGATCCACATCATCGCGCTGACCGCCGAGATAAGACCCAGAGCAATGAAAACAGCCATCACTTTTCCGCCTAGCTCCCCGAAGATGTGCGAACCAGCGATCAACCCAACTTCCTGCTTGCCCACCATCTCCGCGATCGCTGTGGTCCGCAGGAAAACCGCATTGATTCCAAGATAGAGTGCTGTCACCAGCAGCGTGCCGAGCCCAAGCGAAAGAGGGATAACGCGCGTCGGATTTTTCACTTCGCCGACGATATAGGTGGAAGCGTTCCAGCCTGAGTAGGCATACATCACCCAGTAGAGACTAACGGCAAAGGGAGTGCTGACGATCAGAGCGTCATCTCCCGTGACTGGCAGAAATGAAATCGGCTGGGTCCGGCTCACATAAAAGCCGGCGGCGATGATGAAAAGAATCACCCCCACCTTGAGCAGAGTCGAAGTGTTCTGGAATCCGCTGCCCAGTCGTAGGTCCCAAAGCAAAGCCAGCGTGGCCACCCAGACCACGCCTAGAGAGAGGAGGAGCGGATTTAATCCCGGCACCACGCCGGCCAGGTAAGTGCCGAAAGGAATCGCCGCAATCGCCACGGGCGCAGCGAAACCTACCGTGGCCGAAATCCAGCCCGCCACGAACCCAACTGCCGGATGATAAATTTCACGAAGAAAATGATACTCCCCGCCAGATCGAGGAAGCGCTGCGCCTAACTCCGCATAGGAGAGTGCACCGCACAACGCGCAAAGGCCGCCGATGGCCCAGAGCATCATAATGGCAAAGCCGCTCGGGAGATCTCCCACCTGGAAACCGAGGCTCGTGAATATTCCCGTCCCCACCATGTTGGCGACCACAATGCAGGTCGCGGTCAGGAGCGTGATCGATCTTCGAGGAGGCGCCGTATCTCGCGAATTCACCGGCGATCATCTAGTGGCAGTGCCGCCTGGATTCAATCGTTAAGCCATCCTCGTCTGACTCCCGGGCACCGCGCCTCCATTGGACCAGACAAAAAAGAAAGGCTGCGAAAATCGCAGCCTTTCCCCACCAACCGGTCATCAAAAATTATTTTGGTTCATGAGATGGGGCCGTCGCCCGCAGGGTCTCGAGGGCATCGAGTCGCTTTTGCTGGTCGGCGCTCGAGAAAGGGCGAATCTGAATGTCCAATTGCTTGACGACGGCGTCCGCGGCGACGCGCGCCTGCTCATGAATGGCATCGAGTTGCGGCTGCACCGTTTTGACCAGCGCGTCGACCTGCGCCTTTTGGGCATCACTTAAATTCAGCGTGTTCGTCAACATGCCGCTGAGGTTGGGACGGTGATGGAAAGGCGGAGGCCCGCCCTCGGGCCCTTGCGCTGCGACGGCCGAGGCAAAAGCCATGCCGGCAATCAACCCGAGGATAGGAGTAAGTTTACCAGTTTCCATATCTTTTATTCGTTAGGTGTTGATTCAACCAGCAGTATCACTGATCTAGCCTGAGAGACACTTACCAACCAAAGTCGGTTACACGCTGATCGGATAATCTCGTCAGAATTGCCTTTAAATCGCTGGGCTCCTCAGTTCCGCGGGCCTGCGAGGAGCCCGTCCCTTGCAGCAGGCGGACCAACGGACAGCCGATCGCTTTCTGCAAACGGGTCACAGTCGACGCGCGCACCGGTAACTCACCCGCTTCGATTTTAGCGATGGTCCGCACGTGCAGCGCGCAAAGCTCCGCCAAAACTTCCTGGCTGAGGTCGCGTGCAACCCGTTCCCTGCGCACATTGGCGCCAAAAATCTTCCAGCCCGTCTCTTCCGTGCGCCAGGATTCTCCCCACCTCGACCTTCCATCAATCATAACTCAATCTCTCCTTCTGCCGCTCGAGGCGGCTGTTAAAAGGTAAGACTGCAAGCCACCACGCCGGTTACATGAAAATGCGTAAAGAAGGTGTAACCTTTCTTCGTCGGCGATGTCTTAAATCCGATGTGGACCCGAGCCGCCACCGCCCATGCCAGATGAAAGTTTTGACGAGCCACTCTGTCTGCGCGCGATCGCGGCGGGCGACGAGGGAGCGGCTCGTGCATTGCTTCGGCATTTCCACCCCTTTGTGCTCAAGCTCGTGCGTTCCCACCTGCCGCGGCGCATGGGCGAAGACGACCTGACGCAGATGATTTTTATCAAGATTTTCCAAAACCTGGACCGGTATTCTGGCAGAGTGCCGCTCGAGCACTGGATCTCGCGGGTGGCCGTGAACACCTGCCTGAACGAACTTCGCGCAGAGAAGCGCCGCCCTGAGTGGCGCCTGGCTGATTTCGACGAGGAAACTTCCGCCGCCATCGAGCAACTCAATCGCTCCGAATCTGACGTCGCCGCGCCCGACGACGAACGCCTCGCCAAGGAGGTGCTCAATCGTCTGCTCGCGCAACTTTCGCCGGACGATCGTCTGCTCGTTACCCTGCTCCACCTTGAAGAAAAATCGGTGCAGGAAATCCATCGGCTCACAGGCTGGAGCCGCGCAGCCATCAAGGTCCGGGCGTTTCGCGCCCGCGCGAAAATGAAGAAAATGCTCGGCAGAACACCCGCCCTCAGTCCAGCCTTCGCCACATGAAGATCGACCTCCTTCTCGAGCGGATCTTCAGGCTGGCGCGCCGCGTACCAGCGGGCACCACCGAAATACCGTTCGGCTTGGAAACCGCCGTCCTGGCGCATTGGCGCGAGGCGAGAGCAAAGGGCAGCATCAATTCCGGTTTGCTGCGCGGTCTGCGCTGGGCTGCACTGACGGCCTGTGGTGTCGCTTTGTTAGTCGGTGCCTTGGAGAGCGAAGAACTGTCGGCCTTTAACAATCGGAACGACCCGGAGGCGCGGTTGGCGGATTCAGCGATTGTCGCCGGGTATGACTATGAGTAGCTCGCGGACTCTTCGGATCACTCTTTATGCTGTCCTGATCTTCCTCGCGGGCGCGATCACAGGGGCGTTCGTCGCGCCGCTCTTCGGCCGTCATTTTATGCGCCCTCCGGATCCGCGACAGATGTCGGAACATATGATGGCGCGCTTAAAATCTGGCCTTCACCTGACTGGCGCACAGGCCGAACAGATCAGGCCCTTGCTCGAAAGAACTGGGAAAAATCTGGAAACCATCCGCCGCGAAACCACCAGACAAGTGCTGGACCGCGTCGCCCTAACGAATAAAGAAGTCCTGGCGCTGCTTACTCCCGCACAGCAGATCGAGTTTAACAAAATGGAAAATGAACATCGCCAGCGACTCCGGCATGTTCACCCGTGGGCCCTTCCGCCGGACGAGCCGCCACCCGCGCTTCCATGAAGCAATTCGGAATTCGTAATAATACACGCCAAACCCAACCTCTCGCCCGCGCAGTCTCGAATTGAGTTTTGGAAGTAAAATTGCTCTTCACGAAAGACCAACAATTATGAACCTATCACTTATCGCCTTATTGGCCATCACCCTCTGCACCAGCGCCTGCGTCGTCGGGCCACCCGTCGCGGTGGCACCTGGACCCGGGCCGACTTTCGCAGTGGCAGTGGAAGATCGACCTTACTACGTGCGTGGACCTTATTATCTTGAGCAAGGTCGCCGCTACGGCTGGGTCAACGGGCACTGGTCGCGCCGGCATGGTCGCCGCGTCTGGGTACACGGTCACTACGCGCTGCGCGGTTAGTCATTTTCGCGGCCTTGCGAGGGCGTTGAGACACCTCGTCAAGACGGTCTCAGAGCTTGAACTTTTTGGGAAGCTTTTGCCTGAGGGTATCTACCTCGGCGAAAAGGTCGCCCATTTTTCCCGCGCGCTTCAGGGTTTCTTCACAGCGGAAGGTAAGGCGCTTCGCGTCTTTCTTTTTGAGCGCCTGCTCCACCTCGGCCCACGTGACTGGGGTGGAGGCGGTCGGCTCCTTTTTCGCTCGCAGCGAATAGACGCAAATGGTCGTCTTGTGCTCGTCGTTCTGGCTCCAATCGACGAATATCTTTCCTTTCCGCAGGGCCTTCAACATCTTTGAGACCACCAGTTCGGGATGTTCACTTTCCAGATGCTCGGCCAGGGCGCGGGATAACTCTTTGGTCTGATCGTAGGTGACCGCAGTGTTGAGCGGGACATAAACCTGCAATCCTTTAGAGCCGGAGGTCTTCGCCCAGCTTTTCAGTTTCATTCCCTCAAGAATCTCCCGCAGCCAGAGTCCGACTTGGCAGCACTGGATGATGTCGGCCGGCGCGCCGGGATCAAGATCGAAGACCATCATAGTTGGCCGAGCGACATCTTTCTTGCGCGATAGCGAGGTGTGCAGCTCGATATCGGCGAGATTGGCCGCCCAGACGAGAGTGGGCAGATCCTGAGCGAGGCAATACTGCATTTCGCGCTGATTTCCTTCGCTCCACACTTTTGCTGTCTTGACCCATTTTGGCCGGTGAGCCGGACAATTTTTTTCGTAGAAAAACTCTGCCTCCACGCCGTTGGGATAACGCTTCATGGTGAGCGGGCGATCCTTTAGATGCGGCAGGAGAAAAGGAGCGATCTCGATGTAATAATGAATCATCTGGCCCTTGGTGAAGCCATCCTTGGGCCATAGCACCTTGTCGAGATTTGACACCGTAAGCGTGTGACCTTTGATGACAAGTTGGGCTTTCTTGCTCATAGGTGATTAGCGGGTCGCGTTGCTATCCGTGCCTCAAAGGGCGGCAACGTCAATCGAAATATTTCTTATTTCTGGCGGAATAAGCCGACCTGCTTCGCACTCTTCCCAGTATGACCAGTTCGAATTCATGCACTGCTACCTTCAAAGGACTTCTTATCAAGTATATGGGGAGATCCATCCTTGGCGGGCTCTCACTTCTGACTGCGGTCGGCTTTTCCCATCAAGCCATCGCGCAAACCACGGGCGCGGCCTTTGCCATGACCAACCGGGCAGCCAACAATGAGGTGGTTGCATTCCGACGTACCGCCGATGGCACTCTCACCGAGGCAAAAGCCTATGCCACAGGCGGCAACGGCATTGGAGTCGATTTTGACACGCAAGGGGGTCTCACTCTGAGCGCGGACCATCGCTACCTCTACGCCTGTAACCCTGGCAGCGATGACGTCACGGTCTTTGCCGTGAACGGTGCCAGACTAACCCGCCTTCAGAACGTCCCTGCTGGAGATCAGCCGCTCAGCATTACACTTAATGGAAGCCTGGCTTACGTCCTCGACGGCTCAGTGGCTGGCAATGGCATCACGGGCTTTACCGTTGGCTCTGACGGAAGATTGACTCCCATTCCGGATTCTTTCCGGGATCTCAGCTCGCCGATCGCGGTCCCGGGCGAAGTCCAGTTTAGCCCCGACGGGCACAACGTGATCGTGACTGGCAAAGTCGGCAGTATTATCGACGTCTTCAACGTCCGCAGAGATGGCCGGCTGAGCAAGGCTATACAAAACCCCTCTTTTGGGATGCGACCCTTCGCGGCTGCTTTTCGTAATGACGGGCGTCTTCTCGTTCTGGAATCGGGTCTGCCCGTGCTAAATAACTCCGCCGTGTCTTCGTATGATCTCCTGAGACCGAGCGGTACGCTTTCAATCATCTCTGGATCCGAGAAGAACGATCAAACCGACGCTTGCTGGATCGTTATTACGAATGATCAGGAATACGCCTACACCGCCAACTTCATCAGCGGAACTATTTCGAGCTACGTTTTGCGAAGCGATGGGCAGGTGGCTTTGATCAACGGAGCGGCGGCCTTCTCCGGAATAACGAGCCAACCTACCGACCTCGCTTTCGACACCGAAACAAAGTACCTTTATAATCTGCTCCGCGGGAGCGGCGGTGTCGCTGCTTATCGTGTGGAGGAGGGCGGCAGTCTGACCTTTCTGGGTATCTTTGGCGTCGGCGGCACCCTTCCCATTGCTGATGGAGCCTCGGGTCTCGCTGCCTACTAAGAAATCGGCAAGCCGGGATGATGATTTTTCCTCTTGAATGGAAACGTCGTGTCGCGATCAGCCGCACGGCTCGACGCCACCTCTCGAGTTGTTTCAAATCTACCATCCGGTCAGACACCGGCGAACTATCACCTATAAGCCTGCCTTCGAAACAAAGTCATCAACTCATCATGAATAAAAGAAACGACTGGACAAAACAACTAACGACAGGCCGGTGGTTCCTGCTGCTTGCTTTCTGGAGCATTCTTTCGCTGCCCGGATGGAATGCGGTCACTGCTGCAACCCCGCCCAGCGACAAGGGTGACCATGTCGTGACAGGCGGCGATCTGGCATTTATGAATGCAGCTGCGCCCGGCGGAATGGCGGAAGTCGCCCTCGGACGTCTGGCGGCCGAGCATGGCTCGAACGAGGCGGTCAAAGAGTTCGGTCAGAAAATGGTGACTGATCATTCGAAAGCAGGAAAAAAACTCGGGGCTTTGGCTCAAAAAAAAAGGTCACTCTTCCACCCACACTCATGCCAGCGGAGAAGGAAATAATGGCGAAGCTATCGAAACTGAACGGCGAAGACTTTGACCGTGCTTACGTGGCTGCGATGGTTACCGCGCATAAAAAGGATGTTGCTGCCTTTAAGGCCGTGGCCAAGAACGCGACCGATGCCGACGTCAAGGCTTTTGCCGCCAGCACTCTTCCGACTTTGGAAATGCACCTGGAGATGATCCAATCGCTCGCGGGAAAAATGGGCGTGAAGCCAGAGATAGAGCAGTAGAATCTTTAGTCATCTTGCAGGCATTTTCAGAAACGAAGTGATAACAAAAACAGAAAGAAACGATATGGAACATGTACATACTGACCGCTCAGCTCATACCCTCGAAAACATCGGCGCCGGCGTCATTCGCTACGGGCTGGCGATCGTTCTCTTATGGGTGGGGCTGCTCAAGTTTACTGCTTACGAAGCAGAAGGCATTCAGGGATTGGTGGCTAATTCTCCTTTTATGTCCTGGGCCTATGGAGTCTTCAGTGTGCGCACCTTTGCGGCTATCATTGGGGTTGTCGAAATTGTCCTCGGTCTTCTCATCCTCGCCCGCCCGGTCGCGCCAAAGATTTCCGCGTTCGGCAGCCTGGGAGCCATCGTCATGTTCCTGACCACGCTCAGTTTTGCTCTGACCACTCCCGGGGTCTGGCAGCCGG
>JBPCLK010000020.1:0-5937 GCA_051003355.1 Chthoniobacterales bacterium
GCTGGAAGACCTCGACCTGGCGCGCGACTACAACGCGAGCCAGCTGCAAAAGCATTATCGCAACAACACGGAGGTCCCGTATTCTTACATCAAAGACATCGATTTCGGCACGATGGCCAAATTTTCCGAACACGATGTGGGGCTGCCGGGGGTGGATATCGCGATCAAGCCGGTCCGTTCCTATGTTTACGGTGCCCTGGCCTCGCACTTGTTAGGCTACGTTGGTGCCCCTGACGACACCAACGTGGAAGAGGCGCGCAAATACACGTTTTACCAGAGCGATGTGGAGGGAAAATCGAACATCGAGAAAACGATGGATCAATACCTGCGCGGCCAGCCTGGGATCCGCGTCATGCGCCGCAACGCCAAGGGCGCCATCGATGGCGTCGTGCGCGAGGAACCGCCCAAACAGGGAGCGAATGTTTACCTAACGATCGACGCTCGCATTCAGGCGATCGCTGATGAAGCGTTGCGCGCGGTCGGCCGCGGCGCCGCCGTGGTGGTCGATCCTAACAATGGCAACGTGCTGGCCCTGGCTTCCGTCCCCTCCTTTGATCCCAATAGTTTTATCCCCAGTATCAAGGCGAAGGATTGGAAGGAATTGCGCAACAACGAGGCGCATCCCTTGATTAATCGTGCCGTTAGCGCATTTCCGCCGGGCTCCACTTTCAAGATCGTGACGGCGCTGGCCGGTTTGCGGAAAGGCCTGGCCACTTCTCGTTTCAACTGCTCGGGCGGCGTCACCTACGGCGATCACTTTTTCCAATGCTGGATCAACGAGAAAGGCGGCGCGCACGGCACGCTCGGCGTGAGCGATGCGATCAAGGTTTCGTGCAACGCCTTTTTCTATCAGTACGGCAACGCGGCCGGCATTGACGCGATCGATGCCACGGGCGATGCGCTGGGGCTCGGGAAACCGACGGGGATCGATATCACGAGCGAATCCGCCGGTGTTTTGCCAGGTCCGGATTGGATGCGCCTGCAGCATCCTAACGAGAAGTGGTCCTCCGCCTACACGGCCAACGTCTCCATTGGACAAGGCTACGACCTGGCCTCGCCGCTACAGATGGCCATGGCCTACGCCACGGTGGCCAATGGCGGTATCTCCTATTACCCGCGCCTGGTCGACCGGGTGCTGAACCAGGACGGGACGCCGGTGCTCGATGACGAGGGCAAAATCGCCGTCCCGCAAACACCGAAATTACACGCTGATTTTCGCGGCGATTTCACCTCGCAGCAAATCGAACTCGTTAGGCACGGGCTTTGGAAGGTGGTTAACGAAAGTGGCGGTACCGGCAGTGTGGCCCGGTTAAAAGATGTCGAGGTCGCCGGAAAAACCGGAACCGCGCAGGCCATGTTGAACGGCAAGAAAGACACCATCGCCTGGTTCTGTTGTTTCGCTCCCTACGACCATCCCAAATATACAATCGCCGTCATGGTGCAGGGCGGTGAGCATGGCGGCTCCGTGGCCGCGCCCATCGCGACCCGTATCCTGGAACGCGCCCTGGCCATGGATGAAGGCCGCTTTGAGCCGCAACTCGCGTGGGTCAGCCCGGCCCTGAAGGCCAATCCCTTTGAAATGATTCCCGCCGTGAAATACAAAGATTCCTCCGTCCCCACCCCAGGCGGCACCGACGAAGAAAACGCCAATGCCAATGGAGCGCAGGCCATGGAAAACGCCGACATGGCTAATCCGGGCGACGCACCCGACGTGGAGCCCGAGGCCGATGCTCGCGGCCGCGTCCAAAAAAGCGCGCCGCGCGCGCGGCAGGTGAGGCGGGCGCAGCCGGTGCCAGCCGCCACGCCGTCCTCGCAGCGTCCACGCAGTTTCCTGGAGCGGATGTTTAACCCCCGCCCGCGTGCCACGCCGACTCCGACGAGACGAGCGCGGCCAGCCTTTTAAGTAACCAGATGAAGTTCAACACCGGATTCCCCGAGATGACTTCGACCAATTTGCAGCACCATGATCGAACAAGTGAAAAGAATTTTAGGACTATCGCGTCGCAAGACCGGCAACAAAATCGTGATCAGCGTCGAGAAACTCGAACGCCGAGTCGCCCTGCTGGAAGACGGCCAACTCGAAGAGTATAGCGTCGAGCGTGACAGCTCCCGCAATATCGCGGGCAGCGTCTACAAAGGACGGGTCAAGAATATCGAGCCCGGGCTCAAGGCGATGTTTGTCGACATCGGCCTCGAGAAAAACGCTTTCCTCCACTTTTGGGACGCCATTCCCGCCGCGCTGGATAGCGGCGTGGAAGAGACCGAGCGCCCCGAACGTTCCGAAGGTAAAAAAAAGGGCCCCAAAAAGCGGCCCACCGCCAAAGATATCCCGAGCATTTCTCCTGTCGGCTCGGAAGTGATCGTGCAGGTCACCAAGGGACCGATCGGAACCAAGGGTCCGCGCGTTTCGACTAATCTCAGCTTCGCCGGTCGCTATCTCGTGCTCATGCCTTACAGCGAGCGCAGCGGCGTTTCCCGCAAGATCGAAGACCCCAAAGAGCGCGCCCGACTACGCAAAATCCTGCGAGAACTCGACATCCCAGACGGCCTCGGCGTCATTATTCGCACCGTCGGCGAAGGCCAGCGCGCCCGCTATTTCGTTCGCGATCTGCATTACCTCCTCGAGCAATGGTCGCGGGTCGAAGAGCAGATTCGAGATCAACCCGCTCCGGCCCGGGTCTTCGAGGAACCGGATCTGGTCGAGCGGACGGTGCGCGATTTTCTCACGGACGAAATTGACGAAGTGGTCTGCGATGATCACCCGGCGGTGGAGCGGATGGTGCGCATGGTCGGCGAAATTTCGCGCCGCGCGCGGAGTCGCATCAAACATTACGACGGCAACGCACCGATCTTCGAAACCTTCGGCGTGCAGAAGCAGATCGACGACGCATTTCATCGCCAGGTCTGGCTGAAGTGCGGCGGTTATATCGTGATCGATGAAACCGAGGCGCTGGTCGCGGTAGATGTCAATACGGGCCGCAACAAGGGCGGCCGCGACGTGGAGAAAACCATTCTGCAAACCAACCTGGAAGCGGCCGACGAGATCGCGCGCCAATTGCGTTTGCGCAATATCGGCGGCCTTATTATTGGCGACTTCATCGACATGAAGAATCGCAAGGACCAGCAGATGGTTTACGGCCGGATGCGGGAACGGTTGAAACGCGACAAGGCCAAGACGCACGTCCTGCCGCTGTCTTCGTTAGGCTTGATGGAGATGACCCGGCAACGCGCGCAGGAAAGCCTGAGCGATTCCATCTACCAAAATTGCCCTTACTGCGAAGGCCGTGGCGTGGGCAAAACGGCCATGAGTACGAGCGTCGAAGTGCATCGAGCTTTGAATGCGGTCATGCGCAAATATCAGGATACGATCCATGAAATTCGCGTGATTCTGAATCCCGATGTGTTGAAACGCCTGAAGGAGGAAGACGAGGAGTTGCTGGTCGAACTGGAGCGTCGTTATGCCGGCCGCCTCATGTTCCGGGCAGACCCTGGCTTCCATCAGGAAAAGTTTCTCGTGACAGACGCCACCACCGGCGCCGAATTAAACGCTTAAACTTTTTTTCAGCTTCAAATCTCTTATTTGGAGCCTCTTATAAATTTCCATGTAACCGGTCGTTTTGACCGGTTGTCTTCTCATGCAAGGATCAAAATATCGAAAGACGGCCTGTTGGTTGTCCTCGAACTCAAAGGGTGCCCAAGGGATCCGGCGCCGAACCACCACCAAACATTAAGGAGATATGGAAATGAAAAAATTTATCGTCGGTCTATTCGCTTTCACCACGTTTACTGCCGGCAGCTTTGCCGGCCCGGTCGAGTCCACTTACACGGGTGCTCAACAACAAACCAACTATCGGCCAACCACCGATCTCTTCCGCGATCGGGAATGGAATTTCGATCTTTTCGGTTCCTACGCATTCACGGCGACGCGTGCCCACGATGACAAATATCTGGGCGTCGATCATGCCTTCGGCGGCGGGATCGATGTCAACTACATGTTCTGCCGCTACCTCGGCGTAGGCGCTGAAGGATATGGGTTGGCGGCGGACGGCGGCATCGGCCAGGCGTCCGGTAATATGATTTTCCGCTATCCGATTCCAGGCAGTAACTTTGCTCCCTACGCTTATGCGGGCGGCGGAGTGATCTTCAATGGTTCGCGCGTCGAAAACCTGGTCGACCGAGGGCGCAGCATCGGCAGCATTCGTGGCAATAGCGACGCCCAAGGCGTAGGACAGCTCGGTGCGGGCTTCGAGGTGCGTTTTACGCCTAACGTCGGCATCATCAATGATTTTAGTTGGAATGTGGTGAACGGAGATCACAACAACTTTGGCACGGTCCGTTCCGGCGTGCGTTTCGCGTTCTAAAAAACGCGCGGCAAAATCTTCTCTGTAGTCGTCGTCGGATGAGCGGCGGCTATAGGAAGGTGCTGATTTCCTCGAGCGGTTTTCGATGGATGTCCGGGACCTTGGCGTCCTCGGCCGGATGTCCCACGACGAGGAGCAGGAAGGGTTTTTCATGGGCGGGCCGGTTGAGAAGCTTGTTCAGAAAACCCATCGGACTTGGCGTATGGGTGAGGGAGGCGAGGCCGGCCTGGTGCACGGCCGCGACGAGGAAACCGGTCGCGATGCCGACTGATTCGGTCGCGTAGTAGTGCTTTAATTTCCGACCGTCCGGAAGAATTTCATAAGACTGGGCAAAGATCGCGATCAACCAGGGTGCCGTTTTGAGGAAGGGCTTTTTTGCATCCGTTCCCAAAGCGGCCAGTGCTTCCAACCATTCGTTAGGCGCGCGTTTTTCGTAGAACTCCTGTTCTTCCACTTCCGCCGCGAGGCGAATTTCATTCTTCAACTTGGGATCGCTCACCGCCACGAAATGCCACGGCTGGAGATTCGCGCCGTTGGGAGCGCTTCCGGCAGTTCGCAGGCAGTCTTCGATGATCTCTCGGGAAACCGGGCGATCGGAGAAATCGCGCACCGTCCGGCGTTGGGCCATGACCGCGTGGAAATCCCTGGCGCTCGCCAGCAATTCTTCGTCCGTCTGCTTTTCCCGCGGAGCCAAGGGCACAAAGTGTGGTTCGTTCACGGCGAATCTTACGATGTGCTCCGACCGATTGCGATTCCCTCACGAACCACGAAATTAGGCAGATGAGTTTCGCCAGCGTTCTCGACCGTCTTCCCGAGCAATCGCCGCTCGTGCGGCGTTTTGCCGCCGCGCTCGCGCCGGTCGACGACCAACGTCTGGAAGAGATGGCTCAGGAAGCGTCGATCCTCACTCAACAGAATTTTGGACGGACGATGCGGATGTTTGCCCCGCTTTACCTGAGTAACGAGTGCATCAACAACTGTCGCTACTGTGGCTTCTCACGAGACAATCCAATTCTGCGGGTGACGCTGACCGTTGAGCAGGTGGTCATTGAGGCGCGTCACCTGGTCGAGCAGGGTTTCCGGCATGTCCTTCTAGTGGCAGGCGAACATCCGAAGTTCGTCAGCAGCGGTTATCTTTCCGACTGCGTCCGGGCTCTGACCCCATATTTTTCCTCGATCTCGCTGGAGCTCGGTCCCATGGAGACCGCGGAATACCAACCTTTGGTCGAGGTCGGTGCGGAAGGGCTTGTCGTTTACCAGGAAACCTACGACCGCGACGTCTACGCAGAGATGCACACTTCGGGCCCGAAACGAGATTTTAACTGGCGACTCGACTGTCCGGAGCGCGCCTATGCGGCCGGATTTCGGCGCCTCGGCATTGGCGCGCTTTTCGGTCTCTCTGCCTGGCGCGGCGAGGCGTTGGCCTTGGCGGCGCATCTGGAATACCTGCTCAAACATTGCTGGCAAGCTGATCTCACAATCAGCCTGCCGCGCCTGCGTCCTGCCGCCGGTGAATTCGTGCCTCTCTTTTCGTTAGGCGATCGCGAGTTAGCTCAATTGATTTGCGCCTTTCGCC
>JBPCLK010000021.1:0-4130 GCA_051003355.1 Chthoniobacterales bacterium
AACTCCGCTGGAGGGGGTAGCTGCGAAGCTAAACATCGCCAGCCAAATGCCCGCGGAGCAGAGCAGAAAGGTTAGGAAGATACGTGGATTGAAGGAACCGGATTCGGAGACGGTCTTTTTATGCATAGTAACGGGATCTAATTTTGCGATTAACTGAATTGCACCTGCGCGCTTCTTACGGGGTTCTTCGAAGAAACGCTTTGCGAGTCCATCGTATCTCTACGTAGAAGGCAAGCTTTTTTGCGAACATGACGAAAATATAATTTCCCACCACGTTCCAACTTATTAGGTCGAAGAGATGGAAAGCTGATTATCCGTTCTGGGTGCATGAACGGATGCCTAACGGGTATAAAATTCCGTTAAGCCGAGGAAGCGCCTTGGGGGACGAAAAGCGTGTTCCTTTCCTCTCCGCGACCGCTTGATAAGGTTTTGCCTCGGACCTTAATGGATCGAACCGAAGCGTCCATAGCCTATCGTAGCGCGATAACCAGAATCATGATGATTACCAGAACTACAATGATTCTGTAAGAGTTATGTAAGACTTACATTCGTAAGGAATGCTGGGCTAGATGGCACTGGTTACTGAATCTTTGGGCCATACTGAATCCAACCAAAGGCAACCCACTCCTGTTGTCGGACAGAAAGCGGAGTCAACTGACAGGCAGCACCCCTCGCCTAGCCTGGGCTAAGCAGTCAGGGCCGCATCGCCAGGCTCAATCGCCAAACCCAACTCGCGCAGCAAAGTCACGTCCGCCTCGGCGGCCGGATTCGCGGCGGTGAGGAGCTTGTCACCGTAGAAAATCGAATTGGCGCCCGCGAAGAAACAAAAAGCCTGCCCTTCGCGCGTGAGCCGTGTCCGTCCCGCCGCGAGGCGCACGCGCGCTTTCGGAATGGACAGGCGGGTGACAGCGATCAGCCGAACGAGGTCGAAAATATCGATCGGAGGTTGTTCCGCCAGCGGCGTACCCGGCATCGCCATCAGGCAATTGATGGGCACACTTTCGGGTTGCGGAGCGAAATTGCTCAAGACCTCGAGCATCCGAAGCCGGTCCTGCGCGGTTTCGCCCATCCCGACGATTCCGCCGCAGCAAACGGCCATGCCGCTTTCCTGCACCGCGGCGATGGTGTTGAGGCGATCGTCGAAAGTGTGGCTGGTCACGATCTGCGGATAAAACTCTGGTGAGGTGTCGATGTTGTGATTGTAGGCGGTCACGCCGGCTTCCTTTAGCTTGTGCGCTTCGCTAGGGCCGATCTGGCCCAGCGTGACGCACACCTCCATCCCGAGTTGGCTCACTTCGCGAATCGTCTCGAGCACTTGTTCAAACTTCGGCGTCCCTTCGCGCACCCCGCGCCAGGCCGCGCCCATGCAGAAGCGGGTGGCGCCTTGCGCGCGCGCTCGCTGGGCTGCGCGCATGATTTCGTCGACGGGCATGAGCTGCTCGCGTTCCACCCCAGTGGAATAGTGGGCGCTCTGCGCGCAGTAGGCGCAATCCTCGCTGCAACCGCCCGTCTTGATCGAAAGCAAACTGCAACGCTGCACCTGCTCGCCGCGCCAGTGCTGCAAATGGACGGCGCGGCTCTGGCTAATGAGCTCGAAGAGCGGTTGATCGTAGAGGCGTTTTAGTTCCGCGAAGTCCATGGCTGAAGCGACCGTATCGGGCGCGGCCTCTGCCCGCAAATCCAAATGCGCCAAGCCGCCTACCGGACCCACCAGGGTGCGGGAGGATAACCGCGGGAATCGTTAGGCGAAGACCGCCGCGGCGAGCGCTGCAACCTGGCCTCGCCCATCTCGCGGCCGCGCGGTGTCCGCCCGAAAACCGTGACCGGCGTTCCCACCTCGACGGCCTTGAAGAAGGCGATCGCTTTCTCTTCCGGCAGCCGCACGCAGCCGTGAGAGGCTGGGTAGCCGGGCAAATACCCGGCGTGCATGCCGATGGCGTTATTGAAACGCATGAAATAGCGCATGGGCGCGGGCACGAACTTCCCGCCGCGCGGCACCTTCATATCGGAATCCGCGTCGGTCACGACGGTGTTTCCGTTGGCATCCTCGATCCGGCCATAGAGGGTGGAGAAATGGCTTCGCTCTTTTTCCATCACCTTGAAGGTGCCCTGATCGGTCAGATGCCCGTAACGTCCTGAGCAAATTGGAGTCGAGAGAACGGCCCGGCCATTTCGAATGAGATACGCGGTCTGATCGTGGAGATCGATCTCGATCGAAGTCTCCGCTGCCTGCGCGAGGCTGCCGGCTGCAAGGAGAGAGGCAGCGAGGAGCGTGAGGAAAATTCGCGCCAGTAAGGTACGAAATTCAGTTCTGCCGGAGTGGCGAGGGGCCGTGCGCTTCATGGTCGCTTGGACGGCCGCTTTTGCTTCTCTATTCACTCGTCAGCGAGGGACCGGTCGGGAGAGGAAATCGCGCCGACGACGATTTCGTTCACCGGCGCAATGCCTTGGAACCACTACCGCTCTTGCTAACGAACGAGCGGGGACGAAACCTGCCGGAAAAGGAGGACCGCCTCCGCGGGCTCGGGGTTTGAGCGGCTGGGCCTGACCTTATTCCGTTGGACAGATTAACCGGGTGGTCAGGATTCGGGTTTTTCCTCTACTGTGAATCCTGTTAAGCGATCTCTTTTGCCATTGTCGCCGGCGGCTTGAGTTGCCCCGCTCCTGGTTTTGTTAGACTGCGATCGGCGCTTTGATCCCGGGATGCGGGTCGTAACCCGTGAGAGTGAAATCCTCGAAACGGAAATCGTGAATGCTGCGCACCGCCGGGTTTAACTGCATCTGCGGCGACGAACGCGGCGTCCGAGCCAATTGTGCGTGGGCCTGTTCCAGGTGATTTCGATAGAGATGGAGATCACCAAAGGTGTGAATGAATTCGCCGCTCGTTAGGCCACAGACCTGCGCCACCATGCGGGTGAGGAGCGCGTAGCTGGCGATGTTAAAGGGCACACCCAGAAAGAGATCGGCGCTGCGCTGGTAAAGCTGGCAACTGAGCGCGCCATCCTGCACGTGGAATTGAAAGAGCGCGTGGCAGGGCGGTAGCGCCATGGTATCCACTTCCGCCGGGTTCCAGGCCGTGACCATAAGCCGCCGGCTATCAGGGTTGGTTTTGATTTGCTCGATCACGCGATCGATCTGGTCGATGTGTTCGTCGTTAGGCCCGCGCCAGTCGCGCCACTGCGCGCCGTAAACTCGACCGAGATCGCCCTGCTCGTCCGCCCATTCGTTCCAGATACTGACGCCGCGCTCCTTGAGATAAGCGACGTTTGTCTCCCCGCGCAGAAACCAGAGGAGCTCGTGGATGATCGATTTGAGGTGCAGTTTTTTCGTGGTCAGCAGCGGGAAGTTGTCGCGCAAATCGAAACGGGCCTGCGCCCCGAAAACGGAGAGTGTGCCCGTGCCGGTGCGATCGGTCCGGACCCGGCCTTTTTCCAGGACGAGCCGGAGGAGATCCTGATATTCCCGCATGCGCGCGATGCCCGCCTAACGAGGCTACATGATGCGCCAACGCGGGCGCTTGCTCTCCGCCTCGGTTTCCCAGAGACGCACGCCACCGGGATAAACATTGCGGTTGTGGCCCAGCTCGAAGTCGTCCGGCAGTTCCTCGATAAATTTCGAATTACCGCCGCCCAGGACGACGTAATCGGCAATAAAAGCCTGCTTCAAAAGTTTGATCGCGCGGAGGGTTTCCTTTTGCCAATCTTTCTTGCCCAGCTCCTTCAAGCCCGGGTCGCCCAGGACATTCTCGATGATTCCGTCGTCGACGTAGGGCAGATCGCCGAGTTCCAAAGCAAGCACATGATCTTTCCAGACCAGAGCCGAACCCAGCCCGGTGCCGAGCCCGAGGAAAAGCATGCGGCCTTGGCCGTGATAGCTGCCGAGCGCCTGCAGAGCGGCGTCGTTGATGACCCGGACCGGTTTCCCGAGCGCCTTGGCAAAATCGAAGCCCGCCCAGTTCTTTCCGAGATGTTTCGGGTCAGACGCGATCTCCCCGTCGCGCACTGGGGCGGGGAAACCGATGGAGATGACATCGTAACTCCAGTCGCCGCACTCCTTCTTGATTTGCTTGATCGCGTCGTCCGGCGTGAGCTTGGGACCGGAAGAAAACTTCCGACGTTTCTCATCCTCCG
>JBPCLK010000022.1:0-15032 GCA_051003355.1 Chthoniobacterales bacterium
CGGACCCGTCTCCGCGGGCGGAGACAAGGCGGCCGGCGCGGTCCACCAGCGGGGAACCGGAAGAGCTTCAGCCTCATTCTTGGCGAAGTGCAGGACAAAGTAATTCTGGCCCCCAAAAACCGTTAAGATTCGCACGAGATCCGGCTCGATCTTGAACAGCTCAGGAGCATTTCCCAGGGAGGCGTAGACCTTGTCTAGGAGTCGCACGAACTGGTCGTGCGTGATCGTTCCCTGATACTTCTCTAGCTCGCTCCAGTCGGGGGTTCGGCCGAGCGTGCTCAGGTTCTCGCTGGCGACGCGCGGCAGCTCCACCTCAGTCCCCCGCGCGCCTGGCAGCAGGACCAGAAAGAAGAGAAGCGCGCACCCGCGCCAGACGAAAGAGCAAAACATCAACTTGGGATTTTAGAGTTTAATACGATGATCGCCGCATGCTCACGATTCTTTTTCTCGGCGACGTCGTCGGTGAGCCGGGGCGGACCGCAGTCATCACGCGACTGCCTGAGCTAAAACGAAAATACGCGCTCGATTTCATTATCGTAAACGGCGAGAACGCCGCCGCCGGCCGCGGCATCACGCCGAAAATCACGATCGACCTTTTGCGGGCGGGTGTCTCGGTGGTTACTTCGGGGGATCATATTTGGGATCGCAAGGAAATCGTTCCTTTCATCGAGACCGAGCCGAGGCTCTTGCGGCCGCTGAATTATCCGGCCGGAACACCCGGCGCCGGCGCGATCGTCCTCGAGACGCCCAAGGCCAAAATAGGCGTGATCAATGTGCAGGCCCGCACTTTCATGCAACCAATTCTTGAAAACCCTTTCCCGCTTCTGGATGCCGCGGTGAAAGCGATGCGCCTCGAGACCCCAAACATCGTGGTCGACGCTCATGGCGAAACAACCAGCGAAAAAATTGCCTTGGGCCGCTACCTCGACGGGCGGGTCTCCGCCGTGCTCGGCACCCACACCCACGTGCAGACAGCCGACGAGCAGATCTTCGATCAAGGAACGGCCTTCATCTGCGACGCCGGCATGTGCGGACCTGTCCACTCGATTCTAGGACGAGCGATCGAGCCCATCGTGGGACGTTTTATTTCCAATATGCCGACGCCGTTTCCGGTCGCGCTCGGCGAAACGCGCCTGCGCGGCGTCCTGCTCGAAATTGAAGAAACCACCGGTAAAGCACGTCGAATCACGCGGCTGGACGAACCAGGTTCATCCGTGGAAGCCGCTCCGGCTTAGTTGATTGCAGGGCCAGCTTCCACTTGCAGGAGGAAATTGTTGCGGCCAAACTGGCCGCTCGTCCGAATTACTGAAAGGAACCATTTATGAAAAATTTCAATCGATCTTTCGCCACGGCTCTTCTCCTTTTGTTTGCCTTGCTCGCCCCTGCCATAGCTCGCGCCGACGATAAATCGGACGCTTACCAATTTGGCAAAGACGGAATCGAGGCTGCTAAAAACAAACAATGGGACAAGGCGATCGATCTGTTTCAAAAAGCAGTCAAAGCCGACCCAAAAACGGCGAACAATCACAACAACCTCGGCCTCGCCTACAAAGGCGCTAACAAAATGGACGACGCGATCAAGGCGTTCAGCGGCGCGATCGAAGCAGAGCCTGACGGGAGCAGCGGCTATATCAATCGCGGGGTGGTATACACCACGCAGAAGAATTACGACAAGGCCATCCAGGATTTCAACAAGTCGATCAGTATCAAGTCGGACAGCGTCCCGGCCTACCGCTACCGGGCTTTCGCTTATCTGCAGAAGAAGGAATATTCCAAAGCAGTCGAGGATTACAATGTGGTCCTGAAAGAGAAAGAGAATGATGACGCCATTCTGGATCGCCGAGCCTTCGCTCTGTGGAATCTGAAGGAATACGATAAGGCGGTTGCGGACTTTTCTCACATCATCAAGGATAAGCCGAAAGACAAGGAAGCTTATCTCGACCGGAGTTACGTCTACGAGTTAAAGGGTGATTACGAAAAGGGAATCGCCGACTGCGAGAAGGTTCTCAGTATGGATCCCCAAAACGCGGATGCCAAAGCTCGCAAAGCCCGGCTCGACTATCACATCAAGAAGGCTAAAGCGACGCCCACGCCTACGCCGCGGAAAGAACGCCGTACTTTGCCCTCGGAACCAGAACCACCCACGCGGAAGCCCTAGGTTTTCAGCCTTGTTTGGCCGGCGTTGGCTTCTCATCCAGCGCCTTCTCGATATCCGTCGGATCATCCAGCATGATCCAGTTGATGATCGAAAGGGGTAGGCTGCCGTGGCTGATGAGTTCGTCGTGGAATTGCCCCAGACGGAATTCCTTGCCTTTCCGGTCACGGTAGCGCCCGAGCAATTCCATAATCTGCCATTTGCCGATGATGTAGCTGATTTTCTGCGTCGGGCTGGAGGCTGCGCCCGCTGCTTCACCCTCCGCTGATTCGCGGTCGAGCCCGCCGGCCTCCATGAAATATTGCACCGCCTGTTCGAAGGTCCATTTGCCGGTGTGTAGATTTACATCCACGCCAATCCGCGCCGACCGATACCGAGCGAGCCGCAAAACCTGTCCCTCAGAAGCCGAATTTGCAGGGTAAAGACCGTTGCGCATTTGCATCTCCTCGCCGTAGAGCGCCCAACCCTCGACAAAGACGTTGTCCTGGTTCTGCCGGCGAATCTCGTCGGTCAGGTGGTTGGCGATCGAGAGCTGCAGGAAATGTCCCGGGATTCCTTCGTGGCCAAGAATCGGTCGCGGATCTTCGATGGCCGCTCGAATATAGAAGTTCTTCGAGTCCCTATTATAGGTTGGGATGAAGTAAAAGCCGGTGGGGTCCTTATCGTAAACTCCCGGGGGATTCATAAACCCGCCCGGGCTGGTCGGTTTGAAAGCTTCGGGAAGCTGCCGGATTTCAAATTTCCCCAGGTAATCCGGAAGCGTAATCAAATGGTGATCCTTTAGAAACTTGATTTGCTGCGCCTCGCGACCCTCATACGCCTTCAGGAAAGACTGCTGATCCGGCGGAATATTTTTGCTGCGTGAGGGATCAGGATCTGCCAGCGAAGGATCTGGCAACCAGGCCTCGAGCGCTCGGTAATGAGCCAGCTCTACCCGCCCGACCATCGCCACCTCATCGGCGTCGAGTGGCAGGAGGAGGACATGATGGAGATAGTCATTGTAGTTCTCTTCCCCCATGGGCGCGAAGGCGACCATGGAAGGCAGCTTCTTCTCCAGGTGATCCGCGAAAGCGTGAATCGCGGCGATCGCTTCATCGCGGGCGCTGGTCAGACTTTGGAGCTCGTTAGGCGCAAGACCTTTCGCCAGAGTCATGAGACTGTCCTGGAAAAGCGGATCGATCGCCCGGGCCGAAGCAATCGCGAGCCGGGCAAAGAGTTTGACCGGCTGATCGAGATTTTTCTCGCCCTGCGATAGCAGCGCCGGCATTTGCTGAAGACGTTTCGTGGCGGCGCGAACGCGGTTCTGCGGTGAATCGTATTCCTTCTTGAGCAGCGAGAAGATCGCGTTGCTGCATTCGCCCACATAAGTTTGAGGATCACGACTGGTAGAGTGCCAGACTCGATCGTCAAAGGCCGCATTCTCAAGCTGCGAACGAAACAGAATCCAGTCGATCCGTTCGTCCTTGGGCCAGTTGCTTGTCGGCATCGCTTTTACCTTGGCCAGTAAATTGCGGATATACTCCGCCCGCTCCGCGATCTTCTCGGGCGAATAGTCGGTCAGGCGATCATCCCACGTGTGCAGTCCGGCGTCGCTGCTTCTGACCGGATATTGTTCGTTACGCCACTGATAATAATCGTCCGCTAGCTTGTGCAGGGCCATCGCTTCGGCGCGGCCCTGTAACTTCGGGCCCGGCGAAGCCAGGAGGGCCTTATCCGAAAGGTCGGGCCTTTCCTGCGCGGGCATCTGCCCCTGGCTCGAGAAAATGCCACCGGCCATGCCTACCACGACCCCAAAGAAGATCTTGTTCACGACGACAGCGTAACCGGCCACCCAGCTCCCGCAAAGCCCAAAGAACGCGCTGCTTAAATCAGGGATACTCACGCACGAGCTGCTCGGCAGTGATAAACTTGGGCTCGATATCCACCGGGATATCTCCCATCTTATCAAGCGCGCGTTGCACCTCGGGCCTAACGATACCAAGCCGGGCGATCAAAGCCTTGGCTTTCTCGTAGCTACCCTCGGCCTGGATGGTCATGATCTCCCGGGTCAGTCCTTCGACCCCCGCCTTGATCTTCTCCGGCACGACGGCAAAGCTGCCATCCTTGTTCGCAAGAAAAGCTCCTTGGTCGAGCAGATAGTTAAACTGGACTGCCATGCCCAGCCCATGTGCTTCGTTGATTCCAAAGCGAAGAGTCCTAAAACTGGAAGCGAGATAGGTCGCATAAAGCCTCGTTTCGAGCGACTTGTCGATGACACCCTTGTCGATCATGTATTGGATGGCGAAGAGCCCGGAGATATCGGCCTTGGCCTCTTCAAGCGAGCTGTAGGTATCTTTTAGTTCCTCACGAACAGTTGATTTGCGGCCGTCGGCAGTGACGTCGTGAGGACCCAGACCGTGCATTAACTCGTGCACCACGATGTGGGTAAAGAAGGCGTCGAAGGAAAGGTGCTTTTGGTCCTCGGGCGAAAGCACCACCTTGGAGATAGGGAGAAGAATCTTGGCGAACTTGGCATCCTGCACGTTTTTGAGCATGACTCGCTTGGAGCCCTTCTCGCGAGTTACCCTTTCATCGTTAGGCAGATTGAAGGCCGCTGTTTGTACGCCGTGCTTGGCGTCGCCAGCATCATAAATCTCGTTGACCACCACGATCGGAGAAAGGGCGCCAATCTTGGGATTTCGATACTTTGGATCAATCGGGAGATGATTCTCAATATCCTGCAACTTACTGGAAAATTTTTGCAGCTTGGTCGTCTCACTTTCGTCCTGAACTGTGATGAAGGATTCGAAAGCAGCCTTGTAGTTAAACCACTCGTCGTTGTAGACCTCGTACGGTCCGATGGTCGGCTCGATGGCCCCGGTCAGTTCCATCCAGGCAATATCGCTCTCATAGTAGTCATTGCTGAGAAAGGCCGCCGCGCGCGTAGTCAGAAAGCGTTTGAGCGTCGGCTCAGTGGCGGCCGCGGCTGCTTCACGCAGAAGCGCGGCCGCGCGCGTCAACTCGCCTTCGTACTCAATGTTGTAGGGAACGAGCATAAACTTACGATCGGCCTGCTGGTGAATGACCGTAAAGAAGCCTTTTGCGCGCTCTTGTTCGGGGGCGGGCAGCGACTTGATCCAATCCTCGATTTCCTTCTTGCCCGCATCCGGCGGGTAGAAGCCAGCTCCTTCCGGCTTCGCGGGTGCGCCGAGCACAAACGGCTTATTTTCGTCCAGACTCGACCAAGGTCCTTTATTGAGAATGAAATAGTGCAGGCGGGCGCGACCCTCGGCGCTGGGGTCACTGGCCAGATCCAGAAGCATGGACGGGTTACCCGACCACATCTGGCGCAGAAAGATACCGTCGATGACCTGCGAAGCCTGCACAAGTTTGGCCAGGACTTTGCGGTCGTTAGGCGCGAGCTTGGTGAGATCCGCACTGATTTCCGTGGAAACAAAACGGGCGGTCATTTGCTCGAGCCTGGCCCGATCGGGCAGCGGAGCGTTCTGCGCCAAAGCGGTGACGGCTGCCAGCGTGAAGAGAGTGAAGAGAACTTTCATCGGACCGTTTCTATCCACGCATAACTCGACCCGCGCGAGCGGAATCTGGGGAGCATCGCGGCGGCGTTTCAGATGACTCCGGAGATCGATTTGGCTTTGGCGCGGTCCAGCGCCCGGACGGGAGAAATTTTGACTACGTTGTCTGGATCGTAATCGATCAATTTGAGCCAATCCTCCGTGATATCAGATGCGGGCAGGATTTCGTTCTCGAGATACTCGGCGTTCCAGGCGACTTGGAGATCGGCCTCGGTGATGCCCTCGGGGCCAA
Source organism: Chthoniobacterales bacterium (assembly GCA_051003355.1). GTDB lineage: Bacteria > Verrucomicrobiota > Verrucomicrobiia > Chthoniobacterales > UBA10450 > Palsa-1392. The sequence continues at coordinate 5,963 of JBPCLK010000022.1, forward strand.
GATCCGCGCCCCCGGATGAGAAACTGGCGATGGCTCGTTTGATGGCCAGTGCTTTTGCTCGCTCAACGATTGAAGCAATGATCGCGCCGCTGATCACATCGCTGCGGAAGAGCGCTTCCTTACGCCCGCTGCGTAAGGTCACTTCGAGGAGGCGATTCTCTTCGCGTTTGGCAAACTGCGCATCGAGCAATCGACCGATGAGCGCATCGATCGCGGCTCCTTTCGATTCCGCACCTTCCAGGAGCGCCGGGTCGTAGGGGAGCTCGTCGTTAAGATAGATACGATAAATTTGACGTGCGCCTTCCTTACTCGGCCGATTCACCTTGATTTTGCGGTCGATCCGGCCGGGACGAAGGATCGCCGGATCGATTAAATCAGCACGATTTGAGGCGAGAATAATGACCACCTCGTTCAGCGAATCGATGCCATCCATCTCGGTGCAGAACATCGGCACCAGGGTTGAGAGAATGCTGGAGTAACGCGATGCGCGCCGGGTGCCGAGAGTGCTTTCCGCTTCATCGATAAAGAGGAACGGCATATAACCCTCGCGGCGTTTCTCGCGTGCGGTGGCGAAGATTTCTCGCACCATCCGCTCGGATTCGCCGACCCACATATTCAGGATCTCGGGGCCCTTGATGTGCATGAAATATTCGCGCATGTCGGAGCCCGATTTCCCGCGCAATTGCTTGGTGAGATTGTAAGCGGTCGCTTTGCCGATGAGCGTTTTGCCGCAACCTGGCGGCCCATAAAGGAGAAAACCTTTCGGGGTGGCATGCTTGAACTTTTGAAAGAGTTCTTCGTGCAGAAGTGGCAGTTCAATCGCGTCGCGAATTGCCTGGAGCGCTTCGGCCTGGCCGCCGACTTTTTCCCAGGGGATCTCAGGCACCTCGTCGAGGTAATGATCCTGCGATTGCGGGCTGGCGAGCACCTCGAGGGCGACCCGGAAATTTGCGTCGACGCGCACATCGTCGCCCGTTTTGAGCGGAGCCTTGGCGAGCTGCGCCGAGCGCTGTAGGACTAACGACTGCGTCCCGTGTTCGGCTCCGACCCGAAGGCGGTCTCCGCCGAGCACTTCCGCGACTTTGGTCACCGGACCCGCGGTTTCAAAACCGAGATCACCGACAATGACGTAGGCCTCGTTGACCAGGACCCGCGTCCCTTTCTGCAATTTCGCAAGGCTGACGCGCGGGTCGACGTTGCAATAATAGTCGGCGCCGCCGACCACGATCTGCGCCGTGTCACGGGCCGGACTTCCCAGAAAGGTGCCAATGCGGTTGGCGGGCGAGGTCACTTTCTTGATGACCTGCTCAAGTTTCTCGATCATCTCTCGTGCATCGCCGACCATCTGTTCCTGCTCTTCGATCTCGGCGCGAAGGACAGCCAAACGATGGTGGGCGATGTGCTCGGACGGGAGGAGTTCGACCGCGCGGTCGAAGGCTTCAAGAAGGCTAATCGGGGCCTCGCCTACAGACGCCTCCCAATGTTCTGGATGTTGATTCGATTCGTCGCTCATTCCCTCTGGTCCCTCATCCTGACGCTTCTGGTAAATGATACGCGCTCGGGATTCATGCCGCAAACTTCGTCCTGCCATGAAACGGTAGAAAACGGTTGCTGGGAGCGGCCCAGCGTCCTACGGTGGCATCCTCTTTTCGAGGAGCCTTAGCTCAATTGGTTAGAGCGCTGCCCTGTCACGGCAGAGGTTGCGGGTTCGAGCCCCGTAGGCTCCGGTCCCCCAAGCGAGTCGCGCAGCCTTCGGGGATGCATCCGCGGCGAAAAAACTCCCAGTCGGGAGATAAGGTCTTCCCTTCGCCCCAAAGATCTGAGAAAAATCAGCACTCACGACGAAGGCCCCCCGGCTGTTCTCTACTTGGGATCACCTGCGTCTGTGAACAAACGAGCCAGAAAGAATATCCATGCGCCAAAGAGTTTCCCATCTCAGCCTGATCCTGATCGGATGGCTGAGCCTCCAGAGTGAGGCCGCTCCTCTCCAAAACATCTTTACCGATGTCACCTCCTCGACGTTAGGCGATGTGCCGCACGTGATTTCCACCTCGAACGACATCAAAATCGGGACTGGCGCAGCGTGGTTCGATTACGATCGCGATGGAGATCTCGATCTTTACATGACCAATCGTCTCGGAGCGAATCGCCTCTGGCGTAACGACGGCGCAGGGAAGTTCACCGAGGTCACGTCGTCTGCCGGTGCGGCGGACAGCACGCATGACGGTTCCGGGGTGGCCGTGGCCGACTACGATAACGACGGCGATCTTGACCTCTACCTGGCGAACTCGAAGGAAGATGTTCTCCTCAAAAATCAACTGGTCGAGACGGGCACGGCGACCTTCAAGGACGTTACCGCTACTGCATTCCCTGGTCCCGTCCTGATACAGCGCGGTACCACCGCTTCCTGGGGAGATTACGACAAGGACGGCTATGTCGACCTCTACGTGACCAATCATCGCGCGATCAGCGGGACCGGAGCGGGCCAGCAAGACCATCTGTTTCATAACAACGGGAACGGAACTTTCACCGATGTCTCGGCCATTCTGCTCGGCGGCGACGCGGATGGCGACGGAGCCGACGATAACCTGGGCGGATACGGCTTCATCGGAGGTTGGACGGATTATGATAACGACGGCGATCTGGATATCCTCTTGATTAACGATTGTCCCTTCGGCCCTGAGAACACCAAGCTCTTCCGCAATGATGGCGGAAACACACCGCTGACGTGGAACTTCACTGAAGTAGGCGCAAGCGTAGGGGCAGCCGACTGTATCAACGGGATGGGTCTCGCCGTCGGAGATTGCAACCGAGATGGCTGGTTGGACTACTTTTATACCAACGCCGGTATCCCCATCCTCCTGCGTAACGATGGCGGACGTTTCGCCAACGCTACCGCGGCTGCGGGTCTGGACGATGGCAAGGTGCCCGTAACCGGCGGTAATCGAGTCACGTGGGGCGCCATATTTTTTGATTACGACCTGGATGGCTTTCTTGATCTCTGCGTCGCCGCTGGCGCCATCACCGCCAGCACCTCCACCTTTCCCAACCCCAATCTGCTTTACCATAACGACGGCAACGGAGTGACCTTCACCGACGTCTCAGTGGGAAGCGGCTTTAACGATACCGGCCGCGGTCGGACAGTAGTCATGGGCGACTACGATCAGGATGGCGATCCCGATCTTTTCCTCGTGAACCATGGCGAAAGAGCATTTCTTTTCCGTAACGACGACGCCAGCACCACCGGACGGCATTGGTTCATCCTCGACCTGCAGGGAGCAGGTCCACCGCTGAGCAATCGCGATGGCATCGGCGCGAAGGTCAAGGTGACGACGCCGGATGGAGTCGTGCAGCACTGGGAGACCCGCAGCGGCGATAGCCTCGGCGGCGGGAGTGACCTTGCCGCCTATTTTGGACTGAAAGAAAATACCCTGATTTCTCAGCTCGAAGTCACCTGGCCCAGCGGAATTACGCAAACCGTCGCCAATATTGCGGTGGATCAGCGGATGACCCTGGTGGAACGGGGTTCGCCCACACCATCACCGACTCCATCTCCTACCCCAACGCCCACTCCGACTTCGCAGATCACTGTGACGTCACCCAACGGCAAGGAGGTTTGGGCCAAGACAAGCACGCACACAATTACTTGGTCAGACAACCTCGCCGGTGAGGTCACGATCAAGCTTCTTAATGGTCGCACGACGGCTCTGGTCACCGCAGCCTCCACCGCCAGCGACGGCAGCTTTGACTGGAAGGTGCCTAACTCTTTAGCGAACGGGGACGGATATCGCGTGGAAGTGAGCAACGTGAACGACAGCACGATCAAAGACCAAAGCGATCGTCGCTTTTCGATCGCGTCGGGGACCCTCGCGCCCCAGCGCTAGCGACGAAGGCACTCCGCATTTTCCACAGCAGGCAATGCGATTTCCCGCCGTGGCGGAAGAGCACGGCTCGCTGTAAGGTCTGCCTCGGCGAGCCTTGCGGGATGGAAACCTCTAATGCGATCCTGCTTCGAAAACGGAAGCTGAGCGACACCAGCCTCATCATATCATGGTGCACAGAGTCGTTAGGTTGCCTCGATACCGTAGCCCGGGGCGCTCGTCGTCCGAAGAGTGTCTTTGCGGGCAAACTCGATCTCTTTTTCGAAGCAGAGATTCAGATCAAGCGCAGTCGTAGATCAACCCTTCACACCCTCACTGAGGCGGTCCTGCGCGAACCGTTCGCCGGCATCCGCCAGAGCTACCAAAACACCCAGGCCGCCTCCTACTTCGTCGAGCTGGTCGAGATCGCCACCGAGCCTGAGCATCCCGCGCCGGAAATCTTTCATCTATTGCGACGCGCTTTTGCTTTCCTGAGTACGAGCGAGGCAGATCGACGGGCCATTCATCATTTCGAGAAAGAGCTGGCCCGCCTGGCCGGAGTGTATGATGACGCAAAACTGAAAAGCGACCCCGCCACAGAGCTGGGCGCGCTCTTCGGCCGGCTCCCGCGCGGACGCAGCCTGCTGCTCAAAGCTCTGGCGTAACTTTTCACCAGCAAAATCGGTGGCAGGCGCGGGAGAGGTCGGTAACTTCAGGGAGTCATGAAAAAGCGCCTCCTCATTCTTCTATTCGCCGCGCTCTCCTGCGGCCTTTCCAACGTCAACGCCGAGGAAACTTACAAACTTGATCCGGTGCATTCATCGATCGGTTTTAAGGTGCGTCACTTTTTTAGCTACGTGAACGGGACCTTTAAAAAATTCGAAGGCACCATTCAGGTGGACACCGAGCATCCGGAAAAGTCCACCGTGACAGCCACGATTGATGCGACCACCATCAACACGGAAAACGAGAAGCGAGACGAAGATCTGCGCAGCGAAGAGTTTTTCAATGTCGCGAAATTCCCCACCATCACCTTCAAGAGCAAAAGCGTGAAGCAAATCGGCGCCGATAGCGCCGACATTGTGGGCGACCTCACCATGCACGGCGTGACCAAAGAGATCACTTTACACGCCAAATTCCTGGGCAAGGGCACCGGTCTCCAAAGTAAACCGATCAGCGGCTGGCAGATCATTCCAGAGCCGATTAAACGAAGTGATTACGGTTTGAACTGGAACAAGGCCGTGGAAGGCACCGCGGTCGTGGGAGAAGAAGTCACCGTCTCAATCGACGTGGAAGCCGACAAGGCGCAGTAGGTTTCTCCGGAAACCTTTCTCCTGCGGTCAATGGTTTTCCGGTAGGCCGGAACGCCTCTCATCTGGCAACGCTCATTGCAGCGCGGCTGCCGCTGAGCAAGTCGTAGAAAATATCGCCATCAGCGACTTTCTATCTTCACTCGAAGTTTGGAAGGAAGCCGCAGTGTCTCCGCGCGAGTTCTGCGGCTACTTGTGTTCGGGCCGAGCGACCCCTTAATCCGTGTATGCTGGCGCCCCCTCTAATCAGGCCCTATCCGATTGACTCACTATCACCCCCTTGGCGATGATCATCTTCAATCTCGCCAGCTTGGGCGCCGCGATCGGCACGCTCAGCATGGTACTCGCGAGAGCCATCAACAAGGTCGCGGTGAAGGTCTCGCTCGTGATGATCTTCTTATCGAGCAAGATATTGACGAAGATAATCATGATCAGCGCCTTGGTCTGGAGCAGCCAGCCGATGATGGACGCCTCGCCTTTCTCCCACTTGAGGATCTTCCCGGCAATCTGGACGCCAGCCAGCTTGCCGGCGACGGAAGCGAGCGTGAGGATAGCCGCCGCGGCGAAGACCACCGCACCGCCCACCTGCCAATTCGTGCGCAAGCCGGTGGAGAGAAAGAAGACCGGCATGATGGCGAGTAGAACGTGACCCCGAAATTGGTCCATCTGTTTCTGATCGAACATATCCGAGTCGAGCACCGCGCCGGAGAGGAAGGCGCCAACCATGAAGTGCATTCCCGACCAGTCTGCCGCAAAGCCGGACATGGCCAGCCAGATCAAACCGATATACCAACGGTCGCGCTCAGGAATCCTCCGCATCAACTTGCGCACCAGAAAGGCCGCGAGCGCGAAAAGAACCAGAAAACTGACCTGCCGCTGGACCCGGCTCCAATCGAGCAGGATCAGCGCAAGCACACCCCAAATCGCGATGTCATCCAGGCTCGCATAACGAAGGATCCGCTGGCCGATCGGCTCCCGCAGGATGTTGAGTTTCTCCATGAAGAGGACCAGGATCGGCAGCGCCGTCACCGCGCAAGCCATCCCGATCCCGACGATGAATTGCCACTGATGCCCTTGGGGCCCGATCCAGCCTCCGCTCATCTGCAACATCACTGCCGCGGCCCCGCAGCCGAAGAGGAGCGGCACTCCCAGGGCCAGGCCCGCCGTGACCCCGGTCTCTCCCCGCCGTCGCCAGGCCTTGTGCAGGTCCAGCTCTATCCCCGCCACCCAGACGAAGATCATCACCGCCCATTGCGCGATCCCGTTGAGTTGTCCGATGACCTGCGGATTGAAAACAAACTCGTAGTATTGGGGAAAAATAGCCCCCAGTACCCCCGGCCCGAGCAAAATCCCTCCGATGATCTGCACCACCACCAGCGGCGCATAGTATTCCGTGCGAAAGAGACGCCACACGAGATACGGCACCGTAAAGATGATCACCATCGCGATCAGAAAAATTTCGGTAGTGCTCATAACTTCTTAGCAACGGCTGTAGAAGGAACGAATCTCATCCAAGGGCAAAACCCGCAGGTTTGCCTCCCTTTCCGTTAGGCTGGAGCCAGTCCTCCGCCGCCGTGCGCGATCCACTTCTCCGTTCCCGGGACCGGTGAATCGGGCGCCCAAAGCGGGGCGCGCTCTGGGTGATAGCGCGAACCGATCGGGACGGAGTAGTCATCCGCGTCATATTCCCGCTCGCGCTTGAGCAACTTGCGGAAGGACACGATAGAAGGCGACGGCTGGTGCTCGTGGTCGTAGATTCGGCCGGCGAACGCGTCCGTCATCTGTTCCACGTAGCGAGAGTGGACGAAGGTGGCGAAGGCAAACGGCTGCTCCCAGAAGAGATCGATCATGTCTTCGAGATTATCGATGCCTTTCTCGCACCTCATTTGGTGCTCTTCGAACGGGTTCACCTTGTCGACCAGTTTCCCATCCAGGTATTGCTTGATCAGGGGCGCGGCGAATTCGGCTTCCCGCATCGTGACGGTCACACCAAAGGAAAAGATCGGGTCGAGAAAGCGGTGGGAGTCGCCAAACAGATGAAGCCTTTCCCGCAAAAGCCCCGCACCTGGTAGGAGTAGTTAGGGATCACGTGCACCTTCTCCGCCAGGTCGAGCTTGGGCACCCTCCGTCCAATCTCCGGATTGATGTTAAAGATCTCACTCCGGAAGTATTCCTCCGGGGTCTGCTTCTTCTCAGTAAAGCTATCCCGCGGCGTCACCATCCCCACGCTGACCACGTCCTTGTCGATTGGGATGAACCAACCCCAGTGGAATTTCTTGTTGTAAAAAATGAGCGTGTTGTCCTTCGCCTCCGGTCCTTCGGTGCCCGGGCCGCGGATGGCGCCGCGCACGTGGGAGAAGAAAGCCACCTGCTTGTCGTAGCTGCCCATATATTTCGGGCCGGTCACCTTTTGATTGGCGAGAAAGGTGGATTGCCCCGTGCAATCGAGCACCACCTTGGTCAGGATATCTTCTTCCGTCCCGTCGGGGTGGCGCATCCGGATGCCGGCCAACACACCCTCGGCGTTCTTGAGCGCCTTGGCTGCGGTGCCGGTGATTAGCTTCGCCCCGCGGGCGATCGCCTCGTCCAACATCATCTTATCAAACTCGCTCCGGCGCACCTGCCAGGTGGTGTTGTCGTAGAGGTTCCAATCATCGTCGCGCGACGAGACTTTTACATACCAGGTAGTGGCGGCGTTGCCTCCGTAGACCACGACGCCATGCTTCACCGGGTTCCCCATCGCGTTCATCTTCTCCTCCAAGCCGAGCCGGCGCAGCACTTGTGCGGCTTCGCCGGTGAGCGATTCGCCGATGTGGAAGCGTGGGAAATCCTGCTGCTCAAGGATGAGCGGCGTGATCCCCTCCCGAAGCAGGAACATGGCTGCGGCGGCGCCACCCGGGCCCCCGCCGATGATCAGAACGTCAGTTTTCATACGATGTGGCAGTCTGCGGTCGCCTCGCGGCCGGCGACTAATCACCCCAGGGATTACCCGAGGACTTGGTTGACCCGTTAAAGACCGCGCAGGTCTTATAGATAATAATTATGTCATCATTCGTTAGGCAACTGATTCCAGTAATTGTGGGTGAAACGTAACAATCCGGTAAGGTTAGCGTAAGATTTTGCCCTGCCGCGGCGCGAATCTGTTCGTTCAGGGTTGTTTTCATAATCTCTAGTAAATCAGTATGAATTTATACTGGGAGGACAGCACTTGGGTCGCACTCCATTGAAATACGCACCGAACTTAAATTCTGGCCAGTTTCTAGGGCACGGCCCTTTATCTATCATTTGCTAGGGCTAACGTAATGGTGCTTGCGGATGCGGGACACATCGGAGCCACGCAAAGGAACGCCAGTGCAGGGCTTGTCGGCGCAAATGGAGCTACGATCGCCTGAGGAAGATGAGGCTGAAGACCGTACGCTTATACTCCGCTGCGTCCATATTGCTGCGGAGCTTGTCCGCCGCGGGCCAGAGCTTAGCCTCGAAGCCGAGGTTGCCAGTGTAGTTGTCCTTCGAGGAGGAGCGGGCGCGAGGCATGGAAACTTACTTCTTCTAAGGCCGCTCTCACCCCTGCAAGAAAATATTGCTCGTGCGGCTTTCTAATCATTTCCGCCGTTGAGGCGACAGAAAGCGAGAGCCACGAAACGAGATAATCCTGTCTGGCAGCCACACTACCAAATCATTGATGGAAATAGGTGACCGAACATGGATGTGGTGGGACATGTTATGCAACAATGTTATGCATTTCGGAGGTGGCAGCCACCAGTCCCATGAAACGGTGAGGGAGGGATTCGAACCCTCGGTACCCTTTTGGAGTACGGCGCTTTAGCAAAGCGCTGCTTTCGACCACTCAGCCACCTCACCTTGCAGGCCGTCGAAGTTGCGGAGAATATCGGAGTCGTT
>JBPCLK010000023.1:0-14463 GCA_051003355.1 Chthoniobacterales bacterium
TGTGATTAATGTGAAATTTCCGAATATTTGGCTTGCAGCCTTTTGAAACATGTTTTAATCATTAGGTGTTCTGGGGGGAACAGCCGCCCTTCATACCCTTCGGGTGTGGGGGGCGGTACCTCAGCCAAGCCCACCGCTCGGTGGGCTTACTAATTTCTCTCTTACCCTGCCTTCTTCACCTTGGTGTCTTACTAGGGATTTGAGTCACTGGATTCCCACCCGTTCGTCCTCGTCCCTTGTGCCTGAGACGCGCTGACTCCTATAGGAAGGCGAGCGATAACTCAGGACGCTTTTCCCCATTCTGGTCGTAACTTCCGATCGAGTCACCCATTTGTCGTGGAGGAGGGACGGGGTTCCTGCTACCTTGGCGGCGGGAGAGCAAAACTGATGGCTACCTTCGAAGCGGCTGATTTTTACCACTTGGACGACCTTCTGACGCCCGACGAGCGCAATCTACGGGACGCGCTTCGCGGCTGGGTAGGAGAGCGTTTTCTTCCCGTGGTGGCCGAGCATTATCGAGATGGGACCTTTCCCATGGAATTGGTGCCTGAGTTGGCCCAGCTCGGTGTCTTCGGCCCGGGCATTCGGGGCTACGGTTGCGCGGGATTGGGAGCTGTCGCGGCCGGGGTGATGATGCGCGAATTGGAGCGGGGCGACAGCGGCTTGCGCACGTTTGCCTCGGTCCAGGGTTCATTGGCGATGACGGCCATTGATCTTTTCGGTTCGGAGGAGCAGAAAGAGACATGGCTTCCCCTCATGGCGAAGGGCGAACGGCTGGGAAGTTTCGCCCTTACCGAACCTGATTTCGGGTCAAACCCTGCTGGTCTGGCCACACGCGCAGAGCGAACCTCGGAGGGATATCGCTTGCATGGCGCTAAGAAATGGATCGGCAACGGCACGATCGCCGATGTGGCGATCGTGTGGGCGAAGCTGGTCGATGAGGCCAGCGATAAATCGACCGGCCCGGAGGCGATTCGGGGGTTTCTGGTGGAGAAGGGGACGCCAGGTTTTCGATCCGCCCTGATCGAGGGCAAACTTTCGCTGCGCGCGGCGCTCACCGCCGAGCTGGAGTTCGACCGCTGCCTCTTGCCGGCGACGGCACTGTTGCCCGAAACCGACGGACTTCGTTCCCCACTGACCTGTTTGAATCACGCTCGCTATGGCATTGCCTGGGGCGCGATCGGTGCCGCCATGGCCTGCTACGATGAAGCGCGGCAGTACGCTCTTGGTCGAGAGCAATTCGGCCGGCCCATCGCCAGCTTCCAACTCGTCCAGGCCAAGCTGGCTCGCATGCTCACCGAGATCACCAAGGCACAATTGCTGGCCCATCGTCTGGCGGAATTAAAAGATGCTGGCGACGTGCGCGCCCACCACATCTCGATGGCCAAGATGAATAACGTCGAGATCGCACTCGATGCCGCCCGCGTGGCCCGCGATATCCTGGCCGGCGTCGGCATCCTCGACGACCGGCAGTGTTTCCGGCACATGTGCAATCTGGAAAGCGTCAAAACCTACGAAGGCACGCACGACGTCCACTTGCTCATTCTGGGTCAAAAGATCACCGGAATCTCCGCCTTCGCCAATTGACCAAGCCAGGCGGAGTCCGCGGCTATCATCGGTACTTCGAGACGACTATTGGGCGTTCGGAGCGCGAATGATTTTCGTGGGCCCGTCTGCAACCTTATGAACGAATCTCGACGCACCTTTCTGAAAACCTCCGCCGCTCTGGCCACCGGTCTCGGCGTTTCCAGCGGTCGCTTGCGCGCGGCCAGTCAAGCAGGCGGCGAACAGGATGATGCTTGGCGGACGCAGGCCGCTTCTCCTAATTCCATTCCGCTGCTTGAGGGACCGGCACCCGGCGAAGTGCGGAAAGGCGACATGGTCTATCGCCAACTAGGCAGCACCGGGGAACTGGTGTCGCTCATCGGCATGGGCGGTTTTCATCTGAGTAAACCTGAGACCGACGAGGAGGCGATCAAACTGATTCGTTCCGCCATCGACCAGGGCATTACTTTCATGGATAACTCCTGGGATTACGCCAAGGGGACGAGCGAACTGCGCGCCGGCAAAGCCTTGCGCGACGGATATCGCGACAAGGTATTCCAGATGACGAAGATCGATGGTCGCACAAAGAAAGAGGCCGCCCGGCAGATCGAGGAATCCTTAGTCCGCCTCCAGATCGATCACCTCGATCTTCTGCAGCATCACGAAATTATTCGGATGGAGGACGCCGACCAGATCTTCAAGGAAGACGGCGCCATGTCTGCGGTCTTGGAAGCGAAGAAGGCGGGCAAGGTGCGCTTCATTGGTTTTACCGGGCACAAGGATCCACTCATTCACCTGCGCATGCTGGAGGTCGCGAAAGAAAACGATTTCCACTTCGACACTGTGCAGATGCCGCTCAACGTGATGGACGCGCATTTTCGCTCCTTTGGCAGCCAGGTGTTGCCCGTGCTCCTGCAGGAAAAGATCGCGCCGCTCGCCATGAAGACTTTCGGCGACGACTACATCCTGCGCAGCAAGACGGTGGAGCCGATCGAGGCCCTTCATTTTTCCATGAGCCTGCCCGTTTCCGTGGTGATCACCGGCATCGATAAGCCCAAAATTCTCGAGCAGGCGCTGCAAGCGGCGAAAACCTACCAGCCGATGGACAGGGCCGCCGTGGCTGTGTTGCTCGCGAAAACTAAAATGGCCGCCAAAAAAGGGGAATTCGAGCTCTACAAGGTGAGCAAACACTTCGACGCGACCGCCGAGAATCCTGATTGGCTCGGTTACTCGAAGAATTCAGCCTAACGAGTCCGCACAATCGAAATCGGCTTCGCCGGCTGCTATGGTGCGCTGCGCACAGCCGTTTTCCAAGTCGCCTCCGATTCATTCAGCGATTGCTCTCCGTCTGCCAGACCTTCGGTGTTAAAAAACACGTCTTATGATCAAATTTTTCCTGGGTATCGTCGTCGGAGTCTGCCTGCTGGGAGCGGGGGTTTATCTCCTCATCACAGGTGGCGCGGTTTCCATGGCCACCTCCGGCAAACCGTTTCCGATGGAACGGAAACTAGCGCATCAAGCGATCAATGCGTCGATTGGCGTGCACGATCAGGATACCGCTTTGGTCGAAGCCGACGAAACCAATCTGCTGGCCGGAGCACAGAGCTATCTGGCTAATGGCTGCACCAATTGCCACGGACAACCCAACAAATCGGAGGCCAGTATGGGGAAGCGGCTTTACCCGCACGCCCCCGCGCTTTTTCCGCCTTCCAAAGGCGTAACCGACGATCCTGTTGGAACGACGCACTGGGTGGTAAAAAACGGGATTCGTTTCAGCGGCATGCCTTCTTTCGAAGGGACGCTGACGGATCCTCAAATCTGGCAAGTGAGCCAACTCCTGCGCAACGCCAACCAGCTCCCCGCTTCCGTTCAGGCCACTCTGGGTAAATAGAACGACTCGTTTGCTGGAAAGAAGTTCTTTCGCAGGATATGGCAGTCAGGATTTGCACACTAACTCCCAAGTTCTAATGACATTATCTCTGGCTTAAGCCGGTCAGCCAAAGCGAGCCGGAGCACACAATTTGATTGATGCCGAGGTGGGCTTTCGAACTCTGGAATCTGCAACGAAATTGAATACAAAGAAGTCTCTGGCCGATAAGAGAATATTGGAAGCTCTTCCGGCGAGGAAAGCGCTATAGTCAAAATATGAAAACTAAAACAACCGCCAAACGTTCGCTTTCATGGTCGAGCGGTTCTTGGCTCGGACAGCAGCTCCTCAATCGCCGCTTCGGCCTTGTTTTCGCGGTGGCTTTTTAGGCGCAGGCAGCTTATTGCTCGCGCAGAGTGTCGCCGGCATTGCCCAAGACCTTGGTCGCTCAGGGTCCGCACAGCGCCAGTAGCTGGGAACCGCTCAGCCCCGGCAACCATTGGCAATGGCAACTCAGTGGCAAGGTCAACGAGAAAGTGCTCGACCGCGTCACCGGTCCCAAGATGTACGACATCGATATGGAGGGAGCGACGCCCGGACTGATCAGGCGGCTCAAGGCCAAAGACATCTACGTCGTCTGCTACGTGGAATCAGGCGACTGGAACCGGCAACGACCTGATGCAGGCGACTACGCTCCCGAGATTCTGGGCCTGCCGATCGACGGTTTTCCCGATGAAAAGTTCGTCAACATCAATGCGGTGGATGGGCCTCCAGGGCCTACCGGCAAGACCCTGCGCGACATAATGCTGGCTCGTCTCGACCGAGCTCAAGCCAAAGGCTGCGACGGCATCGAGCCCGACCTGGATGATTTACACAATTATAAGACTGGCTTTGTCATCACCCAGGCCGATCAGGTGGCTTATAACACCATGCTGATCGAAGCTGCCCACGCGCGCGGCATGTCGATGGGGCTAAAGAACGGAGCCAGCAGCACGACTGGCCCCAGATCGTTTGAGCAACAAATGCTCGATGCCGGCGCTGACTGGGCTCTGAACGAGGAGTGCAACCAGTATAACGAGTGCGTGGGTTACACGCAGTTCATCGCCGCGGGCAAGGCCGTCTTCCAGGTGGAATACCTGGATAACCAACGGAAACCTTATCGCGGGCGCTCAGGCACCTGTACTACAGGCAACGCCGCCAACTATGACGGCATCGTCAAAGACTCCAGCAGCTCCCTCGCTGCACTGCCACTCATTCAGTGCCGATAGGGATCGGTCTTTAAATCGTGCAAGTTATCGAAATTGCAGCCGGGTCAGGTTGCGCCGGGCGCGCCGGTCGGACGCTGGAGTCGCGTATGAACCGCCAGAGCGGATTATACGCCCGCGCGCGGTATCAGTTGAGGCCATAGGTGGGATTTCATTCCCGTACAATAAGAGGAATTTGCTGCCTATGGCGCTGGAGAGCAGCATGGGGCGGCCAAGTTTATTCCCGGCGGCGGCGGGCCATAGACGGTAGGTGCGCCAAAGGCATCGTTTCTACGATTCGCGGATCGTATTTACCCCATCCGTCACCACGCTGAAGTTACCGTTGCGATCCGGGAAATAGTACCAGCTCTGGGCGTTCGCGCCGCTCTCGGAATACTCCACGTTCCCGACGTTCATCGTTGAAGAGTTAATACTTGTCAGCGGCGTTCCGCATTTGGCGCGTAAACCGTTGTACCAACGAGCGTCAGTCGAAACGCTGGGTGCGTTGGAGGAGCGTCTCCCACCAGCCGCGGTGATTCAGATACCAATCGACGGTGCTGGTGATGCCTTCGCGAGCGGCGTGCAAGGGATGCCACTCCAGCTCCTTTTTGGCGAAGCTGGAGTCGATGGCATAACGACGATCGTGTCCCAGCCGGTCGGTCACGTAGGAAATCAGGCTGTCCGGTTTGCCGAGTCGATCGAGAATTAGCCTGACGACCTCGAGATTTACCATCTCTCCGTCACCGCCGATGTTGTAAACGGCGCCGGGTTTTCCCTTGAAGAGAGCGGCCACGATAGCCGCACAATGATCTTCAACATGGATCCAGTCGCGCACGTTTTTCCCGTCGCCGTAGACTGGCAACGGCTGATCGTTGAGCGCCTTGATGATCATGAGAGGGATCAATTTCTCCGGGAACTGGTAGGGCCCGTAGTTGTTCGAGCAGCGGGTCACGATCACCTCCTGGCCGAAAGTGCGATGGTAGGCGAGAGCGAGCAGATCGGCGCTGGCCTTGCTTGCGGAATAGGGCGAGCTCGGCTCGATGGGGGATTGCTCGGTGAATTTCCCGGTCTCGCCGAGCGATCCGTAGACCTCGTCGGTCGAGACCTGAACGAAACGCTGCACGCCATGCCGACGAGCGGCATCGAGCAGGGTGCTGGTGCCGACGACGTTGGTGTGGATGAAATTTTGCGGGGAATTAATGCTACGATCGACGTGCGATTCCGCGGCGAAATTGATCACTGCGTAGAATTGCTCCTCGTGCAGGAGGGTCTCCATCTGGTCGGCATTGGCGATGTCGGCCTGGAAAAATTCGTAGCGTTCGCCATGCTCCTCGACCACGCCATCGAGATTGGCCAGGTTTCCAGCGTAGGTGAGGGCATCCACATTCGTCACGTACGTCGGCTTGTAATGTTGCAGAATGTAACGAATAAAGTTACTCCCGATGAACCCACAGCCGCCTGTCACCAAGATGCGCATCGACGCGCTACCTAGCAGCGGAGTCGAAGCCACGCGAGGAGAAATTGCCGCCGCGCGGCCTCTCTCCGAGCGCTTTGCCCGGCTCGATTGGACTTTCTGGGGCATTGTCGCACTCGGCGCGTTGCTTCGATTCCTCTTCCTGAGCATGAAACCGCCTCACTTCGACGAGGGGATCAACGGCTGGTTCGTGGACCAGATGCGGCAGAACGGCTTCTATCGCTACGATCCGACGAATTATCACGGCCCGCTCCATTTCTACATCCTCTTCCTCTCGGAGACGCTCTTTGGGCGGCACATCTGGGCTTTGCGCCTGCCGGTCGTGCTCGGCAGCATCGCCTCGATCTATTTAACGCTGAAGTTCGAGCCGTTTGTCGGACGTTGGGTCAGCCGCATCGCGGCACTGGCCATGGCGATCTCGCCGGCTTTCGTTTTTTACGGCCGCTATTCGATTCACGAAGTCTGGTTGCTTCTCTTTTCGATGATGTTCGTCCTCGGCTTGATGGGGCTCTGGCGTTTCGGCACCCGCGGCTATCTCTGGTGCGTCGGCATGGGCATAGCCGGGATGATCCTGACCAAGGAGACCTACATTATCCACATCGGCAGCGCCTTGATCGCCGCGGGAGTTCTATGGATTTCTCACCGCATCACACCGATGCCCGACGTGAAGCGCGCTCGTCAGCAATGGGATCTGGCCGATCTCGGGATGGTGGCGCTGACCGGCGTCTTTCTCATCGTTTTCTTTTATTCCGGTACCTTTTTCAACTGGCCCGGACTTAAGGGGCTCTACAAGACCTTCGCGGTTTGGTATCAGACAGGTTCTAACGGAAACGGCCACGAAAAGCCGTGGCCCTACTGGCTGGAGATGACCATGCGTTACGAATGGCCAATCTTTATCGGCCTCTTTCTCTGCTCCGCTTGTCAGTTCTTTAAGAACTACGTCATTCGCTTTCTCGCTATCTACGGCGTCGGGGTTTTTGCCGCTTACAGCATCATTCATTACAAGACGCCGTGGATTATTATCAGCATTGTTTGGCCCCTGCTTTTTGTTTTCGCCGCGGGGGCGGTCGCAGTAAAAATCCCGCGGCGCGCCTTCTATATGGTGGGTCTGGCCTTCCTCGGGCTGTGTCTCGGCGCGGCAGTGAGTTATACCTTTCAGAAGAGCGCGATTCGGGACGCCTGCTCCTGGGGTTCCTACCTGCGCGAGATTGTCACCGTGACCTTGGCGGCGACCAGCACCAGTTCTGTTTGCGGTGAGATTGGCGAAAGACTCTTTGGGGGCGCGATCGCGTTTTCTTTTCTGGGCGGCGGCCTGGGTTACTGGCTCGGGGGTAGCTCGAAGTTGAGCGAAGGGTTTATGCGCGCGGTCCAACAGGCCGTTGTTGGGATCGCGCTCCTTATGTCGCTGGGCATGGCCATTTCCCTCAATTATTTTCGCTATACCAAAGACACAGAGCCTTATGTCTATGTCCAGACTTACAACGACATTTACAAGCTCATGAATCCGGTCATGCGTCTGGTGCGAAGCAACCCGCTCAATTATCGGATGGTGGGCCATTTCATCCGGACCAGCACTTATCCTTTCCCATGGCTGCTGGGCGATTTTACCAATGTCGGCTATTACGAGAGCCATAACGCGCCGGGCAAGTTCGACGCGGATTTTCTCGTCGTGCAGGAAGACCGGATTGCAGAGGTGGAAAAACGTCTACATGAGAGTTACTTCACCGAGCCTATGACCATTCGTCCCTACCAGGACACCTCCAAGCTCTATCTCAATGCCAAGACCTTTCGAAAGGTCTTCCCGGGTCGGGTGCCCAACTTTGTCGGGACTGCGTCGCCAGCGCCAGCCGCATCGCGATGAAGTCGTTTTCGGCGGGGCTAACTCTCGTCAATGTCGCCACGATGGCGGGCCTCGTGCTCGGCATCATGGGCGGTGGACTCGACGGAGGCTTTGCTGGCCTCGCCTTGTTGCTGGGTCTGGCGGCTGCGATTTGGGCCTGGATCGGCACTTCGAATTTTTCGCCGCGCAAGATCGTGCCGGTCGCGGCAGCACCCGTAACGCTGCCGAAATCAAAACGCGCGCGCCGTCGCATGAAGGACGAAACACTGGCGCTGCTGCCTGTTCAACCGCGCGGGCCGTGGCACTTTTGGACCTGGGTGGTCGGCATCGTTTTCATGATTTTTGCCGTCCGTTCCTTCTGCTGGCTTCTCTATATCAATGGAGACAACCTCAGAATTCAATCGCCTAATAATCTCGGCGACCTGGCGCTGCACATTACTTACATCAAATATTTTGCCAACGGCGTCGCTCTCTGGCCCGACAACCCGATTCATGCCTTTAGCCTGCTGCGGTATCCGGCTGGGGTCGATTTTTTCGACTCCCTGCTTTTGCTTCAGCATTTCGATTTGATCCATGCCCTCGTCTGGACGGGCCTGCTTGGTTCGGTCGCAACCTTTTACGGCTTCTATCGCTGGGGCGGTGCCTTCGGGGTGGCCGGATTCTTGTTTAATGGCGGCCTGACGGGCTATGCTTTCTTTCGCACGCACGAGTTCATTGATTACCAGGCCGACCGGATCGCCTGGAAGAGCATCCCGTTGACCATGTTTGTCACGCAGCGCGGTTTGCTCTACGCGATTCCCGCCGGTCTGCTTTTGCTCCTGCATTGGCGGCGGAAATATTTCTCTGCTCAGCCTAACGATACTAGCAATCAACGTCGCGGTCTGGTGCCGTGGTGGGTGGAATGGTCGCTCTACGCGACCATGCCGCTCTTTCACGTACACACCTTTCTCGCCCTCTCGGCGGTCCTCGCTTTCTGGCTGCTCATCGGGAGTTGGGAAGTTCGCCGGCAGGTGGCGATTCTGCTCGCGGCGGCTTTCCTGCCCGCCACCTGGCTCGTCTGGATGATTACCGACCATTTCCAGGCAAAATCGATTCTTTCCTGGGCCCCCGGCTGGCTGCAAAGCGACCCGGCATTCTCAACTTCGCCCTTTAGCTTTTGGGCGGCCAACTTCGGGCTGATGTTGCCTGCGATGATTGCCCTGGTAGCGGTTGTTTGCTGGGGCGTTTGGAGAAAATGGCAGCGCCCAACCGCGACTTTGTCTGCTGTCTCCGGGGAGACGAGCGACCCAGTCCTGGAACAATCGGCGCCGCTTCGGCAAACGAATCGCTTCATGGTTCTGTGGCAACAGTTATCCACGTCGCAGGCCTTTGCCTTTGTCATTCCTGCCGCAGGGATTTTTCTCGTGGCGATCTTTGTCAAGACAGCGCCCTGGGGTTGGGATAACACCAAGCTGATCATCTGGGCCTACTTCATCTGCCTGCCGTTTCTCTGGCGTGAGCTCATCGCCAAGTGGGTCTGGCCTGTCCGTGCTGGCGTTTGCCTTCTGCTTTTTGCCTCGGGATTCGTTAGTCTGTTCGGTGGTCTGGCGGTCGGGACGCCGGGTTTCGATATTGCCAACCGAACGGAATTAGAAGCGGTAGCCACGGTGGTGAGCAAGATTCCGATCAAGGAGCGTTTCGCGGCTTTCCCGACCTTTAATCATCCGCTGCTCATGAATGGCCGCAAAGTAGTGCTCGGCTATGGCGGCCATCTTTGGACGCAAGGTTTCGATTACGCGCCGATCGAGCAACAGCTCAAGGCTCTCATGCTTGGCGCGCCCGATTGGCGAGAACGGGCCCAGGCTCTCCATGCGCGCTATCTCTTCTGGGGCAACGAGGAAAAGCGCGCTTACCCGTCAAGCGCGCAGCCGTGGCGTGGCCAGGCGCCGGTCGTGGCGACGGGCTTTTGGGGGACCATCTACGACCTTGAAGGGTCTAGCGGCGGTCCGGGCCAGTAGCTGCGGGCGTTCTCCATCCGAGCCACCCACGCGATCGAGCAGCATTTGCCGGAGCGATGTCTTCTGCGCCACGTACTCGGCGATTTCGCGCGCGTTAATCATGGCGTCGTCGGGCAGGAAAACCAGCAGCTTCACTCCCGGATGGTCCATCATGAACTGCACGATGTGTTCCGCGATCATCTGCTCGGCGAGCAGGTGAGTGCGGTAGAGTTGCTCGAGATTGTAACGACGCAGGCGCGGCGAGGTCGAGACGCGGTCGGTAAAAGTATCGAGCGCCTCGGGACGTGGTCGGTAACCGCGCGGCAGCTGCGCGCGTTCTGCTGTGGTCAGGTCTGCGCCGCTGCGGACTTTGCTGAGCAGCTCCCGTGGAGACCCGAGCGCCAACTGGAGAAGCTCGGGGCGCAAGGCGCGGCGCATCCATTCGCCACGCTCTGGTGCGCCAAGCTGATCGATCAACTGCTGGGCGCTGAGTTCCTGACGTTGCCATTGGTCGAGCAACGTCTGTTCGGTCGCCGGAAGATCGGTCCAGCCGAGAGCGACCCGCGCTCCGCCTTGCTGAAGGGTCGCGATCAGGCGCCAGGCCGGGTGAGTTTGCGGAACTGTTTTATTCGTTAGGCCAAGATAAATGACATCGGCGCGTTGTTCACTCGCTGGGTCGATTCCGCCGGACGGCCTCGAGCTGGGCGCCTCGTCCGCGGCAAATTTGTGCAGCGGCGGCTGGCGCAGGCTCCCGCAGCCACTCAGGACGAGGGCCGCAAGCAACCACCACCACCTCACGCTTCGCGCTGCCGGGTGCCGGCCGGCGGGGCGACCAGCGTCCTGGACGGTGCCGCTGCTGGTTGAAAATTACGACGGGTGCGTTCTCCCGCTGCCAGGATTTGGCAACCCACGGATAACGTCCGCCGCCAGGTCACTCCGGAAACCTTCTGTTCCCCGGCGACGCGGCGACGTTCGTGCACCGGAATCTCGCAGATCGAGGCTCCGAGCCGGGCGGCCGCGATTTGCGCTTCGATCGTCCAGCCGAAAGTCATTTCCTGAAGTGCGATTTTTTCAAACAAACGCCGACTGATTAAGCGAAGCGGGCCGAGGTCGCTGTAGGCGCGTCCGCAGAGCGCGCTACACCAAAGGCCGAGGGCGGCATTGGCAAAGAGGTGTCGCAGCGTCATGGTCGGCCACTTTCGCAGCCGCCTGGTCCGGCTGCCAAGCACAAAGTCGTAGCCCTGTTCGTAGGCCGCGACCAGCCTGTGCAGGTCGCGCGGGTCCGTCGCGCCATCGGCCGCGCAGAAAATGTAGGACCGGATCGCGGGGAAAAGGTTATTCGTCAGGTCGATGGCCGCCTTGCAGCCATGCCCGTAGCCTCGTTTCTGAGTTTCCGCGACGAGGACGGGACGTTCCCGGGCGATCCGGGCTGTTTCGTCGGTTGAGCCGTTGACCCCGACCGCGATGACGAACTTTTCCAAGTCTACCGTGGCGACGAATTCGTCCAGCACCTGCCCGATGCAGGGCGCTTCGTCGCAAGCTGGGATGATGATCGCAAACTGAGGCAAGGCCATGTCGATTGAACTTCTGACAAGCTAAAACTATTCCAACATCAGCCGCTTGTTATGCTTTCGAAAACGATTTTAGAGAGTAAATCCGCCGTTCAAGCTTCTCAGACTGTTTTTGATAGGAAAAATTCATTTGAGCGGGCCCGGCGCGCGGAGTGCTGATTTTAAGAGTTCGGAGCTGCGATCCTATTCCGGGTTCGCCTATGACCGTTGGTCGAGGCTGAGGACTAGCTGACCCTCCGCCACCGTCTCTCCGGCCACTTGAGCCACGACTTTGAATTGCCAGAGATGACCGATTTCCGCCAGTTTTTCTCCACGCAGGGAGATTTCCTCTCCGGGTCGCACCGCGCGCAGGAACTTCATCCCACGAATCGCTGACAGGAGAAAGTGCGGTGGCGCCTCCGGTGGAAAACCGGAAGCGGCTGCGATCCCAGCGGTTTGCGCGAGTGCTTCGGTCAAAATCACACCGGGCACCAGCGGATTGCCAGGAAAGTGACCCGCAAACATCGGGTCATCGTGCGCGAAAACCGTCGTGCATTCCGCCGTGTGTCCCGGATCGCAGCGAACCAGATGCCTGACGAAAACAAAAGGCGGGCGATGAGGAAGATGAGTAAGGAGTGACAAAGGACCGTTGAAGAAAAAGCGCTGCGCGCAACGGTGGAACCTTAGTCTTCCGGTGGCCGCTCGTCACGCGCCAGCCGGTCAGCCATTGACGAAATAGACAAACTTCCAGCTGCCATTCTCTCGTCGAACGCCCACGCGATAACCCGTGTACTGGGCACCGGGATCGGCAAACTGGGGCGGGGACACCATATAGCCGTCCTTGGCCGCAAAACGCTCCGAGAGGATTCCATCCAGCTCGACCCAAAGACCGTTCTCGTCCCAGTATTGAAAAACGCCCGCGCCCTGGCGGTCCTCCGCCGGCGTCGCTCCCAGCACGAAGGCGAAATTGGGCGTCATCATGGAGGCGATCGTTTCGGCATCGTGCGCTTTGACCGCCTTGCGTAACCGGCCAACGAAAGCCTGGAAATCAAGCGCCATGGTTTCGTCGGTGGTGGGAGTCTCGGCCGTTTGCGCCGGTTTCTTGGCGTCTTTCTTCGGGTCGGTCGTCGGGCAGGCGGTCAGGGCGAGTGCGCTAGCGAGACAGCAGGATTGCAGGATTCGTGTTTTCATCGTGGAGAAGTCGCTGGCATAGGTCTTGGCATAACCAGACCACCCGCACAAGATCAACCTCAAGCCGGATGAAGATGCGGTCTTCCGGTCGCCATCCGTTTGCGCAGCGGATGTTTGACGAAGACGAAGTAGAAAACATTGAAGAGATCGCGCCAGCTCGAACTTGGACTTGTTAGGCGGATCGGCCCTTCCCGCAGCGCGCGCAGGATCGACTCCACCGTCAACTCGCGAGGGCGGGGGATGCTCGTGTAGTGCCCGCCAAAGGCGTGCAAACTGTGCGCATCCGAGGTGGCCACGAGCGGTTTGCCATGGGTCGCGGCGGTCCGACGCGCCCTCCGGTTGAGATCGAAGAGCCCCTTGTGGAAATGGCAAATCTCGATCGCGTCGAAGCAGTCTATTTCCTCGAGTAAGCGGTCACCGATCGATGCCCCAAGGTAGAAGAACGGGTGCGGCGCGAAGCTGAACATGGTCTCCCCGAGGCTGGCGCGCAGTTCCCTCAGATCGGTAAAGGTCCGCACCTTTGCGATATCGTTAGGCTGGACATTGAGCAGGACCACGTCCGCGCCCTCCAGCCGCATCTCGGCCGCCGGAATGAGGAGAATTCCCATAGCCCGGGCGTCGGCAAAGACCTCCGGCCGATCGAAAACCTTGTCGTGAAGGGTGATCGCCAGCGCGCTAAAACCGAGATCGCGTGCGCGCTCGAGGAGCTCATGCGCGCTGTAGTCGAGTCGATCCTTCGGATCGTCGAGCGTGTGGATATGGAGGTCGAGTTTCATCCACTCCTGCTCCTCCAGCGGGATCTGTTCCTTCATCGATGCCATGGTAATGCAGGTTCCGCGCCTCGTCCGACAACCTCGTGGGACGGGCTCCGTCTCGGCGTTGCCCAGGTCGGTGGATGCCCTTGCTTTCTAGCCTTCCTCATTCAAGATTCCCAACTCTCGCTCGGGTGGTGAAATGGCAGACACGTACGTTTGAGGGGCGTATGCCGCAAGGCATGGGGGTTCAAGTCCCCCCCCGAGCACTTTTTCTTCTTACCGGCTGGGCGCCGCTCTTTGTCCTGGCTCAGGCACGATCAACCTAACGATTAGCAGAAAGGCGAGCAAAGCCAGTGGCAGGAAGGCGGGCAAGGCCAGGCGATTGCTGGTGAGCAACGAGAGCGCCGAAAGAATGTAGCCGGCGCCGAGCACGACGACAGCCAGGAGCAGATTCGTTTTCGTGATCCTCCAGAGGAAGCAACTCAAGACTGCTGCGGCCAACACGATCGTCCACCCGACCACCGCTGGAGCCCTGCGCAGGTAGGCGCTCATCTGGATGGTCGCGATGGCTGTCGCAAAGACGTTAGGCGGTTGCAGCGGGTCGCCGGTCAGACGGAGCATGACGATTTGGTCTTTGAGATCTTCTATGTTTCGCGAGAGGGGTCGATGCTGCTCGTGCTCTTGAGCGGCGAGCAGAAGTTCATTCAGGCTCAGACGCCGCACGCTTCCCTGGGCCACTGGGTTGATCGTGAGGGTCCCGTCGGCATGGATCGGGATCTGCCATCCGTTAGGCAGAGTGATGCGCGAACCGAGCTCGATTCTGACCTCGGCGGGGGTCACGCGCAGCCAGAGCATGATCGCCTGCAGCGGGAAGGAAGGAACGATTTCGCCCCGGTATTGGAAGAGCATGGGCACGCGGGTGCGGTCGCTGGGCTGGTTCGGCAGATTGATAAAGCCAGGTGTGGAAATGAGCCGGATATCTTCGTCGGGCTGGCGACTGATGCCGGAAAATTCCGTTAGG
>JBPCLK010000024.1:0-35320 GCA_051003355.1 Chthoniobacterales bacterium
GCACCTGCGTGGATTTCCCGGAGCCGGTAGGCGCCTCGAGAACCAGGCGGGGTTCCTTCTGGAGTGACCTAACGATCTCCTCTTCGCGTTCGTAGATAGGAAGATCGCGCGGCCGCATGGCGCTGAAAATAACACAGCCCGTTCGCGCAGGAGGCGACAGCTCAGAATTGGCGAGACGGCTTTAGCAATCTCCCGAGGTCAGATCGGCCGCGAACTCCCCGATGTCCTGCGCGGTTGTTCGCCACGAGCACATAAGACGGTAAACGTCGGGTTCGATGAACTTGTAGAAGTGCCACCCACGCGCCTGCATTCGCTCCGCAACTTCGTCAGGCAGGCGCACGAAAAGGGCGCTCGCTTCTCGTGGAAAAGCGAGCGCAAAGCCTGCTGCCTGGAGTTTCTCCTCGAGCTGCGCCGCCTTTTCATTGGCGTGACGGGCGTTCTTTAGCCAGGTGTCTTGCGCGAGTATTCCCGCCCAGGGCGCAGCCAGGAATCGCATCTTGGAGGCCAGCTGCGCGCCCTGCTTGGCCCGGTAGTCGAACTCGTGGGCAAGTGCCCGGTCAAAGAAGACAACCAGCTCACCCGCAGCCAACCCGTTTTTAGTTCCTCCAAAGGAAAGAACTTTGATGCCCCTTTGCCAGGTAATCTCCTTCGGCGCGCAACCGAGCGCGGCCACGGCGTTGGCAAACCGCGCGCCATCCATATGCAAAAGAAGGTCGTGTTGCCGGGCAAACGCGGCGATCTCGGCCAGATCGTTAGGGGTGTAGAGTGTGCCGACCTCGGTCGCCTGGGTCAGGCTGATGGCGCGCACCTTGGTCGAGTGGACATCACGGTGTCGAGTGAGCACTTCCGCCGCTTCGCTCAAGTCGAGTTTGCCATTCTCCCCGCCGGTCCGCAGCAGCTTGGCTCCGCCGGAGAAGAACTCTGGCGCGCCGCATTCGTCGGTCTCGATATGGGAACGTTCGTGGCAGAGAACGCTGTGGAACGAGCGTGTGAGATGGGCCAGCGAGAGCGCGTTGGCCGCCGTGCCGTTGAAGACGATAAACGTCTCGCAGTCGGTCTCAAAAATTTCGCGGACCTGTTGGGCGACCTTTTCCGTCCAGGGGTCGTCGCCATAGGATGAAACAGCGCTTTCGTTCGCCTCGGTCAACTCGGCCCAGGCTTCGGGACAAATGCCGGCGGTATTGTCGCTCGCGAACTGATGGCGGTCGTGTTTCGGCATGGGTGCCAACCTTCCTACGCGACCCCGCGAAAGGAGGCAAATCGGCCTAACGAAAAAGAAACGCCTGGCCAGGAGCTCTTCGGCCTAACTAAACCGAAGCCTCCCGCCAGGCGACTCACCTTTACCTTGAAAGCTAGCTGCAACCGCGCAGCAAAAAGATGACCAGGAGGATCGGAATCGGAATGCCCAGGAGCCAAAGTAAGATGTAACCTGCCGCGCCTGCTTCCTTGATTCGTTCAGTTAATTTCATGGTTGGATTTGGTTATTATGTGATTCGCAAACACTTTCCGTTTTGGGCGTGCCTTTCGTGACTTTCCCGCGGTTTATTTGCGGGACGAAATTCACCGGCCGTTCTCCTCGGATGGCTCGCGCACTCTTGCGGAAAAAGAAGCCGCGAGAGCACTTTGCCGAAAAGCGCCGGACGCCGTATCCTCGCCCCCATGAGTTCTCTGCAAGGTGCCGTGGAACGTCGCGGCCAACGAATTTTTGAGCTGGTCGATCAACATCCTGAGTCGGTTTTCAGCAAGGCCGGGTTCTATCAACGAATGATGGCGTTCTCGATGAAGGACGAGGTCTTCAAGGTGCAGATGTTTCGCTTCGTCGACGTCCTCGCCTCGCTGCGCCGCTCGGGCGATATCGTCGAGCATTTGAGGGAATATTTCCACGGCATGGATGGGTTTATTCCGATGATGCAGACCGGTCTGCGCATGGCCGGCATTTTCCCCTGGCTGACTGCTCTTATCCTCCGACGCAACGTCTCCGGGATGGCCCGCCAATTTATCGCGGGCAGGGATGGCACCGACGTGATGAAGACGTTGCGCCAGAAACGGAAGCAGAAAATCGGCTTCACCGTGGACTTGTTAGGCGAAGCCGTGGTCAGCGAGAAAGAAGCGGATGACTATGCTGCGCGCGCCATGGAACTGCTCGAGACGCTCTCCCGCGAAACCCGCGGCTGGACCGATCCGTTAGGCAAGGACGCCGAGCTCTTTCCCGTGGTCAACCTATCGCTCAAGATTTCCGCCTTTTATTCCCAGATGGATCCAGCCGCGCCGGAAGAAGCGATCGCTCATCTCGCGCCCAAGCTTCGCCCGATCCTGCGCCGAGCCCGGGAGCTGGGCGCGTTCGTCAATTTCGACATGGAGAGCTACGCGCAGAAGAACAGCACGCTCGATCTCTTCAAACAGATTTTCACCGAACCGGAGTTCGTCGATTGGCCCCATGTCGGGATTGTTACCCAGGCTTACCTGCGCGATGCGGAGCGCGATCTGCGTGACTTGATCGAGTGGGGCCGGCAACGCGGGACGCGCTTTGCCGTGCGCCTCGTCAAGGGCGCCTACTGGGACTATGAAAAGATCATCTCTTCTCAAAACGGCTGGGCCTGCCCGGTGTTCCTGCAGAAGCCCGAGAGCGATGTCTGTTTTGAGGTTTGTAGTCGGATCCTGCTGGAGAATGAGTCCGTGGTCACAGCCGCCTTTGGCTCGCACAATGTGCGGAGCATCGCCCACGCCATGGCTTGCGCGGATGAGCTGGGGGTCGAGAAGAGCCGCTTTGAGTTTCAGCTTCTTTACGGCATGGCAGGACCCATCAAACGCGCCCTGGTCGAGATGGGCTACCGCGTCCGCGAATATTCGCCCGTGGGTGAGTTG
Source organism: Chthoniobacterales bacterium (assembly GCA_051003355.1). Lineage (GTDB taxonomy): Bacteria > Verrucomicrobiota > Verrucomicrobiia > Chthoniobacterales > UBA10450 > Palsa-1392. The sequence goes on from JBPCLK010000024.1 coordinate 2,866, forward strand.
CTTCCGGGTATGTCTTATCTCGTTAGGCGGTTGCTCGAGAATACTTCCAACGAAGGATTTTTGCGGGCCAAATTCTCCGATAATCAGTCTGCCGCACAATTACTGCGTGATCCTAACGAGCTGATCACGAAAGACGATCGGGCACGGCCGCCGGTCGAGATGGGGCCCGCCCAGCACCATTCGGTTAACGGTGACCGCGCGGTGGCGCCCGGTGAAACCTACGAGAACGCGCCCATGGTAAATTTTGTTCACCGTCAGGTTCAGGAACAAATGAAGACGGCCTTGCGTGAGGTGCGAGAGCGGTTTGGCCGGCAATATCCTCTCACCATTGATGGCGAAAAAGTCACGACTGGGAAGTGGATGACTTCTGTGAACCCCAGCCGACCGTCCGAAATCATCGGGAGCGTGGCGGAGGCCGGCGTGCCGGAAGCGGAACGCGCTCTGGGAGCGGCCCGGGGAGCTTTTGATCACTGGTCGCGCACTTCGGTCGAGCACCGCGCGCAGTTACTGGAGCGCGTAGCTGGCATCATGGCTCGGAGGAGGTTTGAACTTTGTGCGGTCGAAGTCTTTGAAGTGGGCAAAGCCTGGGACGAAGCGGATGGCGACATTCGCGAAGCAATGGACTTCTGCCTGTTCTACGCGCAACAGATGCGCATCCTCGGACGCCCGCGCATCACGCAGCATGTCGCCGGCGAAGAAAACTACCAGCACTACTGGGGACGCGGAGTGGCGTTGGTCATCGCCCCGTGGAACTTCCCCATCGCGATCCTTTGCGGGATGTTCTCGGCCGCCCTCGTCACGGGCAACACCGTTCTCATGAAGCCCGCCGAGCAATCCGCGATTTGCGGGGCGCTCTTGATGGAAATGTTTGAGGAAGCCGGGGTGCCAAAGGGCGTTCTGAATTTGCTTAATGGCGACGGAGCGGTCATCGGCGAGCACCTGGTGAAACACAAGGACGTGGACTTGATTGCGTTTACGGGATCCCGGGAAGTCGGGCTGCATATCTGGGAAGCGGCCGGCAAGACCAAGCCCGGCCAGAGAGAGCTCAAGCGGGTCATTTGCGAGATGGGCGGGAAGAACGCCATCATCGTCGATTCGGACGCCGATCTCGATGAAACTATCGTCGATTCGATCTACTCGGCTTTCGGTTACCAAGGGCAAAAATGTTCCGCCCTCTCCCGCCTCATCGTTCTGGACGAGAACTACGACCGCGTCATGGAGCGGCTGCTCGCTGCGACCGCTAGTTTGCGTGTGGGTCACCCTGAAGCTCCTGGCATTACCGTGGGACCAGTCATCGATGAGACCGCTTACAAGCGGATCCTGGAAACCATCGAAGCCGGTAAGAAGGAAGCGACACTCGCGTATCAGGCCAAGGATTTGCCGGCTGAGGGTTACTTTATCCCGCCCACTATCTTTACCGACGTAAAACCGACAGCACGTCTGGCTCGGGAAGAAATATTCGGTCCCGTCCTGAGTGTGATCAGAGTGCGCGATCTCGACGAAGCGCTGCAGGTGGCGAATGACACGGACTACGCCCTCACGGCTGGATTTTTCTCGCGTAGTCCGGCCAACATCGAGCGAATCAAAGCCGAGTTAGTGGCAGGAAATGTTTACGTTAATCGTTCCTGCACTGGCGCCGTGGTCGGACGCCATCCGTTTGGTGGTTTTAAGATGAGCGGCGGCGGAACCAAAGCTGGTGGAGGCGACTATCTCCTGCAATTTCTTATCCCCCGCATCGTGACGGAAAACATCATGCGCCACGGCTTTGCCCCGGAAGAGACGCCTCGCCATCGAGAAGAATTCCTCTTTGTTCGTTAGGCGAAACAGGGCCTCCAAGGCTTCTAGAGCGGCTATCGGCCAAAAACGTCTTTTCGAGTAGGAGGGAGTAATGACTCCGCTACGGGTAAGCTCCTATGCTTTCTCGGCTTGGTCCTGTATTTGCTGCCTTGGTTCAGAGAAGTCAGAAATGGCCAGACGAGGTCACGAGATCGACCGCGCGGGAAAGAGCGCCTGTCTGGATGCTGCAAAAAGCAATTATCGCAACAGGCGATAGACTTCGCGAATCATGATGCCGATCGGCCAGAATGAAACCAGCGTGACAAAGCCAAAAACGATTGTCTCCACAATGAAAGAGCGCGACGCGTCTGCGCGCAGAGCTTCTCGGGCCAGTCCGCTGAAATTGGGGCGTCGCTCGGGATTGTTACCCGGAAAAGAGAAGCCATCGCCATCACGACCGGTCTGGAAGTGACAGGAAACCGAGAGCAGCCGCTCGCTTCGCCGGTCTCTCGCGTCGTGCCGCGACCACGTTTTAAAGCAAGCGTTCCAAAGACTCTGTCTCATTGGGGTTCCATGCGAACGGAATTTTGAGAAGCACCCTTTGCGCCATTCGAGGAACAGCTTGGGTAGCATCGCCAGGAAGTCGGTGCGAGCACGGTTTGGCACCGGCCGAGCCAGGGGCGAACGAAGATCGATCGCATTGCGAAACCACTCTAGGACTAATCGGAATTTCGTCCAACGACAGCAAGCTGTCGTTTTTGATCAGGAGGGGTAAAAAGTGTCTGCGGAACAATCTGGAGTTGACGATTTATTTGCCGGGTGCCAGCCGCAGCGATCTTCTGCAGCACCCGTAATCGCGCCTGCGGGGAACTGTCGTGCCAGATTGGTTTCTTGCGTAAAGCCAGGCATCCGTTGGCGGCCACGAGCAGCCCCCAGTCAGGCGGAGTTTCCGGCTCGCGCACCAAGTCGTTAGGGACGACCAGGAAGAACAGGTTTGCGCATGCGTAGCGCGCCAGCTTCTCGAATTTGCGCCCGTCGCGCAGCTGATTTTGGAGAGCGATCAATTCGCGCGTGACCCGTTGGTAGCCGCGATGCTCAAGCCTGGTGAAATCGCAGGCGTCCCATTCGGGAAAGAGCGTTTCGCCGGTGCGCAAGGTGGGATAATGAACGCCCAGATGCTTCTCCAGGATCTGGCGTCGTCGATAGACGGATTCGAGGCGGGCGAGAGTCTGCGGCCCGCGGCAATCATCGCGTCGCAAGTCGGGCGCGGATTGTTTGCATTCGAAGACGATCGTATGACCCAGGGCACCATTTCTTTGCGGGCGATAGGCCGCAACATCCGCGCGATAGCGGCAGTGCGGGAGCGACACCTCGAACGCCGCGATGGGATAATCGTTTTCCTGTGCCCAAAGAAGCGAGAGGCGCTTGAGCTCGAGATGGGCGCGGGTTTCGCCGGTCTTGCAGGGCGGGCGCGTCGCCTGCCGAGATTTTGTCACCGTCTGAGAGGGGCCTGACTCGGCAGGCAGAGAGCCCGCCCCACAATCTAATGATGAGTCCACTCGGCCAGCTCCCGCGCCCAATAGGTGACGATGAGGTCGGCGCCGGCGCGCTTGAGGCCAGTCATGATCTCGAGCACGGCCGCTTTTTCATCGAGCCAGCCGCGCTCTGCGGCGGCCTTGACCATCGCGTACTCACCGCTGACGTGGTAAACAGCCGTCGTTAGGCCAAAGCGCTTATGGACTCGCCAAAGAATGTCGAGATAAGGCAACGCCGGTTTAACCAGGATAATATCGGCCCCTTCCGCCACATCGAGCGCGACTTCGCGCAGGGCCTCGTTTGCATTCGCCGGGTCCATTTGATAACTGCGGCGATCGCCAAACTGAGGTGGGCTCTCCGCCGCCTCGCGGAACGGGCCGTAAAAGGAAGAAGCAAATTTCGCCGCATAACTCATGATGCCTGTCTGATCGTAGCCGGCTGAGTCAAGCGCTTCGCGAATGGCTCCGATCCGTCCGTCCATCATATCGCTCGGGGCGACGAGATCGGCGCCCGCAGCGGCGTGGGAGAGGGAAGTTTTCACGAGCAGCTCGACACTTTCGTCATTCAAGACATGGAAATGATCGCCGTCGATGCGAGTCACTCCGCAGTGACCGTGGCTCATGTATTCACATAGACAAACATCCGTCATGACCAGCAGTTCGGGAACTTCGCGCTTGATCGCGCGGACGGCTTCCTGCACGACTCCGTGCTCGGCATAGGCCCCGGAGGCCGTCTCGTCCTTCTCTCTCGGAATCCCGAAAAGGAGCACAGCCTGCAAGCCAGCTTCGTGAGCGCGAGCGGCTTCCGCGGCGACGTCTCCGGGCGAAAGCTGTTCCACGCCCGGCATGCTCTTGATAGCGCGGCGGCCACTGATTTTTTCGTTAACGAAGAGCGGGAGGATGAAATCGTGTGGGTCGAGATTAGTCTCGCGCACCAGGTTTCGCACGGCCGCGGTGCGACGTAGACGGCGCGGGCGATTGACCATTTTTCTCACGGGTCGAAGGCTATACGCGCGACTCCTGCGGAGCAAGCCCGAGGGCGCTGGCGCGAGAGACTTCAGGGTTTCTAGCGGCGGTGCATTCGCGAAGTTGTGCGGGTCCGAGGGGCGGTGTTTGTTGCGCTCGTTATGCCACGGGAGTCGCCTGACAAAAAATCGGACTATTTACTGATCGATGTCAGTAATTCCTATACCAAGCTAGCCTTTGCGACGTCGACGAAGTTAGGCGCCGCGGAGCGGATTGAGACGGCCCGCTTGAGCCAGGCGGCGGTCGCTGCGTTTCTCCGCCGGCGCTCGGTCGAGCTGGTTGTGGTCTGCTCGGTGGTGCCGAAAAAGGACGCGCTCCTGCGCCGGGCGGCGGGTCGGATTCCCACGCATTTTGTCAGCGCCCGATCTGTGCTCGGGGTGGGCGTAGAATATCCGCAGCCGAAATCGATCGGCGCGGATCGACTGGCCAACGCCGCGGCCGTGGCGGCGCTTTATGGGACGCCGGCGGTGGTGGTGGATTTCGGAACGGCGGTGACTTTCGATGTCGTTTCGGCCGCGGGTTCCTACATTGGCGGTGTCATCGCACCGGGTCTCGAAGCGATGACGAGCTACCTTTACAATCGCACAGCGCTTTTACCGAAGTTGTCGCTGGCCGAGCCACGGCGCGCCGTCGGGCGCTCGACCAAGGCGGCCATGATGTCGGGAGCCATCTTCGGTTATCGCGGCCTGGTCAAGGAGATCCTGGCCAGGATCAGCGCGGAAGCTTTTGGCCAGCGCGAGGCGCGCGTGGTGGCGACGGGCGGTTACGCGCAGTTGATCGCGGCCCGGCTGCCCGAGATCGATGCTGTGCGACCGCATCTCACTCTGGAAGGACTGCGCATCATCGGGAATCTGAATCGTTAGGCCATGCCACGTAGGCTTGATTTTCCTTGACCATGATTTCGCGGTGGAGCAGGCGCTCGCCGTCGAACTCGAAGTAGCCTCTGAAGTGTGCGCCGCCGAGCAGAAGCGGAAGCCAATGCCGATCGTCGGCCCACATGTCGTCGTAGGGAATCTGGTCGAGTGGAGTCCAAAGCGGCACCGCCTCGTCGGTCTCGCGCGGTTCCCCGTGGAAGTGGTGCGCGAGGAAAACCGCGCAGTGCAGGCTGTAGCCATCGCGAAATTTAAAATACAGCTCTCCTCGCTGCTCCGCTTCGAGCGGCTGGATGCCGAGTTCTTCATAGGTTTCGCGCAAGGCTGACTCGAGAGGCGTTTCGCCCGGATCCACTTTGCCGCCCGGGCCGTTAATCTTGCCGGCTCCGAAGCCGCGTTTCTTACGAATGAGGAGAATCTCTCTGTCGCGCACGATGAAACAGAGATTGGCGCGGACGCGTGGCTGCCAGGTTGCCCAGTTGGTCATGTCGCTCAAAGTCTTATATCTTGTCAGAGGAGAACGATAGAGACTTGATGCGAATGGAATGAGGGAAGGCGCCATAATTTTGTTGGTGGCTCTGAGCGCCTTCGCCGCCACCGTGGTGGCGCCGACGAAGTCAGAAGTGGAAGCCATGTACGCCGTGGCCGCGGGGGAACTCAACGCCGGTCATTACCAGGAGACGCTGCAAAAACTAAACGAGATCGACGCCCGCCAGCCAGACGTGGCCGCCGTGCACAATCTGCGAGGCGTAGCCCTGATGCGGTTGCGCGATTTCCGCAAAGCAGAGGCTTCTCTGCGCAAGGCACGGGAGCTGGATCCGAATTTCTGGGAAGCGCGTTACAACCTGGCGGAAGTCTCATTTCTCAGCGGCGATTGGATGGAGGCGCGTCGGCGTTTGACCGAATTGCTGGCTCAGCCTAACGAACGCATCCAGGGCGCAACCGGCGATCTGCTGGAGTTCAAAATTTGGCTCACTTATTTGCTCGAAGGCAAGGAAAAGGGGGGCGCTCCGGTCCTGGAAAAATTGCAATCCGCGTCCCAGAGCCCGGCGCTTTACTACGTCAAAGCCGCCGCGGCCTTGAAGCGTAAAGATCAGAAGGAAGCAAAATCGTGGATCGTCACCGCCGGGAAGGAGTTTTCACCGGAATTAAACGAGTTGTTCAAAGAGTCGTTCTACGAAGTGGGCTGGTTGCCGAAACCGGAGGGCGAGCTGCCGGTGGCGCTGGAACTGGCTTCGCCGGCGGATCGGATCGCGCAGGCCCAGGATGATCTGGCCCGGGCGCAGCGCGCTTATCGCCAGGGAGCACTCGATGAAGCATGGAAGTTGCTCGAAGAAATTGAGAGCACCGCGCCCGGGCAGGCCGTGACGGACAATCTGAGAGGCGAAATTCTGCTCGCCCAAGGGAAGACCGATGAAGCTGAGGCGGCTTTGGGCAAGGCATTGGAAGCAAATCCGCAACTGCTCTCGGCTCGCTATAATCTCGCCCGCGTCTCCTTGGCACGAAAAGAGTACGGCGACGCGCGGAAAGACCTGGAAGCACTTCTCGGCGCCTCGGCGGGAGGAAAAGAGCAGGTGCACATCCAGCGATTGATCCGCTATGACATTTTTCTCACCCTGTTGCTCGAGGGGAGGGACGGCGCGGCGCAAAAGGCCATGGACGAGTTCAAAATGATGGATAGCAGTCCGGCCCTCTACTACGCGCAAGCGGCCTGGGCTTTTCAGCATGGGAACCCCAAGGCGGGTCAGAATTGGGTGGCGAACGCCGGCAACCTTTTCTCGAAAGAACTAAACCGTTCTTACGCCTCCTCGTTTGCTGCTTTGGGATGGTTAAGTAGCGGCCATTCCGAAGCGCAGTCGGCGGCCAGCCCGTTGGCGGTAGCGCAGACCAGTGCCTCTCCAGGATCTGTGACCAAAGAGAATGAGACGGATTCAGCCGAAAATCACGCTTCTGAGCAGCGGAAGGAAGCCGCTAAGCCGACAGCGGTGGCAGTGGCGAGTGCGACGCCGATGCCGAGCACGGCGCCGCAGCCTGTTCCAACTGCGAGCGTGGCGAAGGTCGCGACCAAAGAGCCGAGTTCGAAGAGCGAAGCAACCGCGGCGAAGCCGACGGTGGCGGTTGTAGCGGCGACTGCGACACCGGTGCCGAGCGCGGCACCGAAGCCAACGCCGACTGCGGCGAAGGTAGCGAAGAAAGAACCCAGCCCGAAGAGCGAAGCAACTGCGGCGAAGTCGACGGTCGCGGTTGTAGCGGTAACTGCGACCCCTTTGCCGAGTGTGGCACCGAAGGCGACGCCGACTGCGGCGAAAGTAGCGATAAAGGAGCCAAGCCCGAAGGGTGAGGAAACTGCGGCGAAACCGACATTAGCGGTTGTAGCGACGAGTGCGAGCCCTGTGCCGAGCGCGGCACCCAAGCCAACTGTGCCGAGAATAGCGAAGAAAGAGCCAAGCCCCAAGAGTGAGGCAACTGCGGCTAAGCCGACGGTGGCGGTTGTAGCGGCGACTGCGACACCGATGCCGAGCGCGGCACCGAAGCCAACACCGACTGCGGCGAAAGTAGCGATGAAGGAACCCAGCCCGAAGATCGAAGCAACTGCGGCGAAGTCGACGGTGGAGGTTGTAGCGACGAGTGCGACCCCTGTGCCGACCGTGGCACCCAAGCCAACGCCGACTGTGGCGAGAGTAGCGAAGAAAGAGCCAAGCCCGAAGAGCGAGGCAACCGCGGTGAAGTCGCCGGCGGCGGTAGCAGCCACGAGCGCGACCCCGGTGGCGAGAATGGCCTCCCAGCCAGCACCGACTGCGAGCGCGGCGGAGATTACGAAGAAAGAGCCGAGTCCGAAAAGCGAAGCGAAACCCACCGTGGCGGTTGTAGCGGCAACTGCGACCCCGGTGGCGACCCTGGCCCCGACGGCCACGCCAAGCGCGAGCGCCGCGAAGGTTGCGAAAGTGGAAGAAGAGCCGAGCCCAACTCCTAACGAAAAGCAACGGACAGCCAGTCGCGAGACAGCGACCGAGCGGAACTCTGCCAAGAAGCCAGCGCGGGAGCCCGAAAAGGACGCGGCTTCCCCCGAGGCCAAGCCTGCCGTGCGCACGACCTCAGCCGGTCGGAAAAGTGCGGAACGCGCGCGTAAGATTGAAGAGCAGGTCGAGGCCAACCAAGCTCGCCCAACAAAGGCGTTGACGGAAGCGGAGCGTCAGGCTGCCCGGCTCAAAGCACGCCGGCAAATGAACCGGAAGGTGGTGCGATTCTTCACTTATCCCTTCAGATCGCACAAGGATAAGACGCCCTCTCCTTCGCCAGCACCGACCGCGAGCGCGCAGCCTTCTCCCGTGGCTACGCCAGCGGTGCGACCCCAGAATTAGGACTTGTCATTGCAGGTTCGCGACGGTTTGCTGGCCTCTGTCATGAAAATCCGAAGTCTCACGACGATGTTCCTCCTGCTAGTCATGGGTTTTTTCGTGGCTTACGGAGCTAAGCCTTCCAAGTCTGAGCTCGAATCAATGTATGACAAGGCTTTTAGCGCCTTTAACGGCGGGCGCTACGGCGAAGCCATCACGGCCTTGGATTCCATCGATGCCCGCCAGCCGGAACTCGCGGAGTCGCTCAACCTCCGCGGCGTCGTCTACATGCGTCAGGGCAAGTATGACAAAGCAGAAACGGCCTTGCGCAAAGCTCTCAAGGTCGAGCCACGCTTTTGGAACGCGAGCTTCAATCTCGCCGAGATTCCGTTTCTAAAAAAAGATTGGGGTGAGGCTCGCAATCGCTTCACCGAGCTGATGGGGCGAGAGAACAGCGGGATCCAGCCGGAAACGAACCAACTCATCCAATACAAAATCCTGCTCACGTTTGTGCTCCAGGGAAAGGCGAAGACGGCCGACTGGATCATGGACAAATTCGAGGCCAACAAGGACAGCCCGGCGCTCTATTATTCAAACGCGGCTCTTGCCCTGCAGAATAAGAATCAAAAGGAGGCCCAGGAATGGATGGATTCGGCCACCAAGCAATTTTCCGAGCCGCTGAACAAACTTTACGCGGAATCATTTTACGAAATCGGCTGGATGGAAAAGCCGGCCGGGGAAGGACGCGCAGCTCTTGAGATCACTTCGACCACGGAGCGAGCCGATCGTTTAAAATCTGACGCCAAGGCAAACTTCGAGACGGCCGAGCGGGCTTTCCAGCAGCGGAAATTTGTCGATGCGCTCAAGTCGCTCGACCTCGCGGAGGCCGGTGCGCCTAACGATCCTGCGTCATTAAATCTGCGGGCCGAGATTTTGATGGAGCAGGGGAAAATGGACGAAGCCGATGGCGCCTTGAACAAGGCCATCGCGATCGATCCCAACTTCCGCGAAGCGCAGTACAACCTGGCGCAGCTTCCCTTCAAGAAAGGCGAATATGCCAAGGCGAGAGACCGCTTCGAGGCGCTCTTCGCGGCCACGCCGGGCGACGACAAAAATCAGGCGGCGCAACTGATTAAATACAAGATTTTTATGACTCTGCTGCTCGAGGGAAAGGACCCCGAGGCCAAGCAGATGATGGATCAGTTCAAGTTCACCGGGGACACACCTGCGCTTTATTACGCGCAGGCGGCTTGGGAATATAAACACGACAAAGGGGACGAAGCGGATGACTGGGTCGCCTCGGCCCGGAAGATTTATTCGCCCGCTCTCAACGTCGTTTTTGCTGATTCATTTTACGACCTCGGGTGGTTAAAGAAATCTGGCCAGGACGCAACCCCGGCGACCGCGGCTCTCGCGCAGGCCGATGCTTCGCCAGGAACCGAAGTGCAGCCGGCCATGCGAACAGGGCAGGCGGGAACGGCCGCTTCTCCTGAGACTTCGCCGGAGGCCACTGCGTCACCGGCGCCCGCAAGTGAAACCGCCGGTGCCGTTGCGGCAGTGTCTCCCAGCGCGATGGCCGCGCCGGTCTCGTCTCCGGCTTCCAAGCCCGCTGTGGCCGCCGTCGCTCCAAGCGCGGCGCCTTCCGCAGTCGCCCGCGCGACCGTCGCCGCGCGGCCCGGCGCAGCTGCGATTGCTGCTCCAGAGACGAATGATCTTTCTCCAGTTCCGGGCGAGACATCGAACGGCGCTTTTAGCCGTCGGAGCCTGCTGGTGGGGGGACTTTTACTGGCAGGTATCTTGCTTCTGGTCTGGCTCGTGGTGCAGCAATTCCGCCGTAATGTCGCGACCGTCCCAGCCAACGAATCTTCTCAGCCGTTGACCGAGCCGGCTTTTGAAAGCGACCCTTCCGCAGCGGAGGACGGCCACCGGATTTCGCCTAACGTTTTGTCGAGCGGTCCGCCGCAGGTGTCGCTGCAACTGAAGGCCAGCGAGCCAGCCGTACGCACCGCGGCGTTGCCGTCGGGCGCAATCACGGCCCGTGGATCCATCCCCGGCGTGAACGAGCCACCTATAGTTTCGCCTAACGAATCCGAGACTGTCTCTCCCGAGAAGGAACCCGCTGTGGCCGGTCCGTCCACGCCAGTTCCGCCCGGGCCAGCACCGGCAGAGCCAGTCGCCGAAGAAGAGGAAGAAGCGCCGGCGCACCCACTGCGCGATCAGGAGGAAGTCTCGCTGCCGGTTTATGCCGCCACGCCAGTTGACGAGAAGCCGTTCGAAATTGCGCGAGCTCTTCCACCCGCCAACGTCCCGCCGCCTGCTGTTTCAACGCCTGAAGTCGCCGAGGCATCCGCTGTCGCCGTACCGGAAGAATCGGAGTCTCTGGTCGAAGAATCGGTCACGCCTGCCGAAGAGTTATTGGCGGCCAGCACCGAAGAAGCTGCGCCAACGGAAAAAGCCGCGCCAGCTCCTGAGGAAGCTGAGGCACCGATCGAAGAGCCTGTCGCGGCGCACGAGGCGACCATTCCTGTCGAAGAAGTCGCGGTGCTTTCCGCAGAGCCGGCTCCGTCTGTCGAGGAGTCGATCATCCCCCTGGCGGAAGAAACTGCGCCAGTGGAGGAACCGGAACCAGCCGTCGCGGCGATGGAGGAAACTCACTCGGTCGACGAACCCGCTGTGATTTCCGAGGAGCCAGCCGTTGCGGAAGAAGAACTTGTGGCCGCCGCCGAAGAGCCAATCGAGGAGCCGGCCATCGTGTCGGCGGGAGAAACGGAAGAGCAGTCGGAAGAAACAGACGAGGAATTAGAAGAAGCGTTCGCGGCGGCATTCGAACGGCCTGCCGAGACCGCTCCCGACCCTGAAGATATCTTCGAGGATTCCGAAATTTATGCGGATGAACCGGTCGGCCAGGGCCAGCCGATTCCTCATCTGACCACCGCATTCTCCGCCGAGCCCGTTATCTCTGAATTAGCCCAGCCCGAGCCGGAATCGGAGCTGGTTCTCATCGAACCGGAGGATGCCGTGGCCGCCTCGATTGCCGGCCGTCAGCCCGTACAGTCTTCCATTGAAACTCCGTCTTTTGCCCCTAAGATCATCACCACCGAACCCATCCGTCTACAGCCCATTATGTCCGATACCATGCCTGAAACCACCATTACTCCTGCTCCTGTTACCCGACCTTCCGCTTCGACCGTCTCAGTCCAACAACCTGCGGGTGGAATGCATACGGCGGTGCAACTTACCTTCTCGCTCGAGATCGCCTCCATGCAGCTCACGCCCACTTTCAAGATGAGTGGTCTGCAACTGAAGCCGATGTCCAAAGTCGTCTCGATGCGCATCGCGCCGTCGCAGGATCCGCAGCCGCCGATGAATTTGCAGGTCACTTTCGAGGTCGCCAAGATCGAACTCTCCAATGGCAGCATCGGCACCGTCCGCCTGATGCCTTCGGCCCAGCAGAAGCCGGCCGTCATCACTTCGCCCTCCTTCGCCATCTCGGGTCTCGAGCTGGTGGCCGGCGCGGGTGCGGGTCCGGTGCAGCTCACGCCTTCCCATCAGGAGCAGGCCTCGGTGCAACTGACCGCGGAATTCCAGATTGCCGCGATCGAGTTCACACCAGCCTTCGAGATCGCGACCATCGTCCTCAACTCCACTTCGAGGAAAGTCTCGATGCAGTTGCCGGGTGCGGGCCCGAGCTCGATCGATAACGCACCTATTTTCGATATCGAGAACGTGCAGATCGCCGACGGCGGTCGGGAGCTGAACCTGATTCAGGTCGCACCCGGTGGCATGGGCCGCTCATAGAGCACGACTCGTTGCGGCGAGCTGGAAAACCGCTTTCGCAGCGACGGGGGTCGATTGTCGTTAGGCTGCAAGCGAGGTCTGCGCCCTTCGTGGGGCAGCGCGGTTTCTTACTTAAACTTCTTCCAGTTGAGAGAGAGCAGCTCCTTGGGCAGGAATTCGCCATCTTTGCGGATCAGTTTCCCGTCGAAATAAATCTCGCCGCCGCCATAGTCCTTGCGCTGGATGTTGACCATGTCCCAGTGGACCTGGCTGCGATTGCCGTTGTCCGCTTCCTGGTAGGCCTGCCCGGGGGTGAAGTGGAAGGAGCCGGCGATTTTTTCGTCGAACAGAATATCGCGCATCGGATGCATGATGAACGGATTGCAGCCTAACGAAAACTCCCCGATGTAGCGCGCGCCTTCGTCGGAATCGAGCACGGCGTTCAGTTTCTTAGTCTGGTTGCTGGTCGCCTCCACGATTTTTCCATCCCGAAAATCAAGCCGGATGTTATCGAAAGCCGTACTTTGGTAAATGCTCGGGGCGTTAAAAGACACGTGACCTTGCACCGAATCCTTCAACGGGCAGCTGAAGACTTCGCCGTCGGGAATATTGCGGTCGCCACCGCAGATGATGGCTGAGATTCCCTTGATGCTGAAGTTCAGGTCGGTCCCGGGACCCTTGATTTGCACTTTGTCGGTTTTCTCCATGAGCTTCTTCAAGGCCTTCATGCCGGGCTGTAGCTTGCGGTAGTCGAGGGTGCAGACTTTGAAGAAAAAATCCTCGAAGGCTTCCGTGCTCATCCCGGCGAGCTGGGCCATCGAGGGCGTCGGCCAGCGCAACACGACCCATTTGGTTTTCTGCACCCGCTGGTCCTGGACTGGCCGCATTTTTTTCGCCACCAGCTTGAGCCGATCGATCGGCACGTCGGCCAATTCGCTGATATTATGACTGCCGCGGATGGCGATATAGGCGTCCATCTTTTTCATCCGGGCCAGCTCATGCGCGGCGGCGAGATCGAGCGCGCGAGGATCAATCTCGAGCGCGAGCTCACGGCTCACCTGCGCGCTTTGCAACTGCACAAACGGGATCGCCTTTGCTTTCCGGGCGGCGCGGATGAGAGCGATGGTCATCTCATCCGGCGCATCGAAGCATTCGATCATCACCTTCTCATCGCGTTTGAGATCAGTGGAGTAATCAACCAAAAGAGCGGCGAGCTTATCGTAACGAGCATCTTGCATAGGGAGTTATCATTCCATCGAGAGAACCCGATGCCAACTCCTCTGCCGGCGAGCGCTGCTACGAGCGCTCGAGTCGCGCTGCGAAAGCGCCGTCGAATTCCTCACGGAACGGGTAGCAATGTTCCGTCTGCACGCATTGGAAATCGGACCGCGTTTCGAGGAAGGCTGTGACGAGGGATTCATTCTCCTCCGGCTCGAGACTGCACGTGCTGTAGACTAACGAACCTCCCGAACGCAGGAACGGCGCGATGGCCTGCAGGATCGTCAGTTGCTGGTCTGGCATGCGCAGAAAATCCCCCGGTTGCAGTCGCCAGCGCACATCGACCCGGCGCCGCATGACACCGGTGTTGCTACAAGGAGCGTCGACCAGGATTTTGTCGAAGGAGCCGGGTTCGAGCCTGGATTCGCGAATGGAGATTTCATTCCGCCAGTCACAACGGACGGTGCGCGCCTGGAGGACGCCAAGACGGGCAAAGTTATCTTGCGCTCGTTGGAGCCGTCTCTCGTCACGGTCGGTGGCGATGAGGGTTCCCTCATTCCTCATCGTCTCGGCCAGATAAGAGGCTTTGCCACCCGGCGCAGCACAGGCATCCAGCACCATCTCGCCTGGAGCGGGAGAAAGCAGTTCGCAGGCGAGTGCGGTGCTTGGGTCTTGCATGTAACAGTCGCCATTCTTGAGCGCTGGACCCGGCTCTGGGATGGTCACAAAATTCGTCCAGCCAGGAACAAGCGCGCTCGCGGGGTATTGCGCCAGGAATTGGGGCACGCTGATCTTAAGTGCGTTGATTCGCGCGTAGTTCGTTGCTGGTCGGTTGTTCCAACGACAGAGCTCGCGCAAATCCTCCGCCGCAAACTGATGCGACCATTTCTCGATTAAAAATGGCGGGAGCGAAAAGCGGAGGGCGAGCGGTTGGACGTCGGCGGCCGTCGTTAGGGCATCTTTTTCCCGCAGCGCGCGACGGAGGATCGCATTGATCAATCCCCGGGCTCGCGAGCCAGCCAGCTCAACTGTTTCAAAAACGGCGGCGTGCGCGGCCGTTTCGAGGATCAGGACCTGGTAGAGCCCGAGCCGGAGGAGGTCCCGTGCGGCCGGGGCAACGCGATCAGGCCGCAGTCGCCCGATCCAAAAATCGAGCAAGGTGAGATTGCGCAGCGTACCGTAGAAAAGCTCGAGCGCGAAACCGCGATCGGAGGTGCCGAGCGTGCTGCGGCCAAAAAGATCGGCCACGATCTGGTCGGCGAATTCGGTGCCTTCGCGCCAGCGGGTGAGCGCGACGAGGGCGAGCGTGCGGCTGGAGTCGGGCGCGGTCGTAGCGCGATGACCTCGGCGCTGCGGTTGCCCCGAGCGGGCGTGTGCATTTTTTCCCGGTCCGCGGCCAGATCAGCGTTGGCGAACTCCGACCATTCCGTCGCGGAAATAAAAGCCTCGCTCCTTCAATCGTTTCGTTCCTGCTATTCGTTAGGCAGGCGCTTGCGATGGTCCGGGCTAATGTCCTTAACGGTGTCGGCGCCTTTCTTGTCGGTGTGTTGCGGCGCGAAGAGTCCGTCACAGGTGAGGACGGCCGCATTCCGATGACCGTACACGGCGAAATGGCGCACCTATGGCTCGGGAAGTCGGGATCGATCACGGAAGAATTTCGCGCAGCTTTGGCGAAAGCAAAATACGAGTTGCATGGCATTTCTGGGCCGTCGCGGCAACGATGTCTTTGGAGAATTTCCTTGCTTTTCGGAAACCAAAATATCAAGATTCTACATGATTTACCGGCGAATCGTTCTTCTTTTTCTAGCGCTCTTCGTGACGCAGGCGGCTTTTGCTGGTAGTGCGACGTGGAACCTGAACCCGACCTCTGGCGAATGGAGCACGGACGCGAATTGGACCCCAGCCACCTACCCGAATAGTGCCACCGACACCGCGACATTCGCGCAATCTAGTATCACCAATATTTCGACCCCTGGTGCACCGTCCAATTTGGATGGCATCGTGTTTACCCCGGATGCAAGCGCTTTCACCATCTCGCTCGCCGATACGAACATTCTTTTGATCTCCGGCGCGGGAATCATCAATAACTCGGGGAAAACCCAGCAATTCAACGTCCCTAACTTTGATTGTGACTTCCTGAATGGGGCGACCGCTGGAGAAAACATACAGTACGTGATCAAGGTTAGCGATACCCAAGCCGGTGGTATGGTTTTCTTCGATTCAGCTGGTGCCGGGCAGGCGAGCTACTTCATTGAGCCGAGTCAGAATCAGTTCGTTGGAGATGGATTAATACTTTTCGCGGGAGATTCTACCGCTGATCGCGGTACTTTCACCATCAGTGGAGGAGCGGTGAATCCCACCATCGGTGGCGTCGTTACCTTTCTGGGTAACTCCACTGCGGGAGCGGCTACCTTCAATGCCCTTGGGAGCACCCTAAGCGGCACTAGCGGCGGCCGGGTCTTTTTTGAAGAGAGCTCGAACGCCGGCGATGCGACTTTGATCGCAGCGGGCGGGTCAGGCGGGGGAGCGGGCGGACTGATCTCTTTTGAGAGAAGTGCTCGCGGCACCACGGGCCGCGTCGAAGTTTTCGGTAACGGCAGTCTCGATATCAGCGGGGTTGGGGCAAAGAGGGGGCAAGTCGTGATCGGATCTCTGGAAGGATCCGGCAACGTCTTTCTGGGCGCGAACCAGTTGAGCGTGGGAAGCAACGGTTTGAGCACGAAGTTTTCCGGCGTGCTTGCGGATAGCGGCGGTCAGACGACAGGCACCGGAGGTTCACTCGCGAAAGTAGGAAGTGGGAAACTGTTTCTACGCAACGCCAACTTCTACACGGGCGGGACTACGGTGGAATCCGGCATCCTCATCGTGAGTAACACCGAGGGCTCGGTCACTGGCAGCGGTCCGGTCCAGGTAAACGGCGGTATGTTGGTCGGAAAAGGAGTTATCGCCGGTGCGGTCAAGGTCGGAACAGGCAGCGGGACCGGCGCTATCTTTTCACCCGGCTTTCTCGGCGGGAAGCGCAGACCCGGGTTACTTACTATTCAGGGCGCGCTCTCATTTAGCTCGGATGGCACTTACCAAGCTCAGGTGAACAGCACGACAGAAATGGCAGACGAAGTTTCTGCGTTTGGCGTCACCATCGAGCCGGCGGCGCAGTTTGTTTTCTCCGATATCGGAAGTGGCCTGCTCCCTCAAGGAACTGTCTTCCGGATCATAGACAATACTGCCACAAACCCGATCAGCGGCACTTTTGCCAACTTGACCGACGGGCAGACTATTATCCAATCAGGTAATACCTATAAGGCGAACTACGAAGGCGGTGATGGGAACGATCTTACTCTGACGGTGCAGTAGCAGAGGAAGCAGCGGCCGCGACAATATTTGCATGTCGAATCGCGAGCTTTGGCTCCGCTGAGGAGCTACTGGCTTGGCTGTCGTTCCGGACGACCGATCGAGGTGTAATGGAAGCCGAGTTTCCGCATGGTCACGGGATCGTAGAGATTGCGCCCGTCAAAAATCATGGGCGTTTGCATTTTTTCCCGGACCGCGGCGAGGTCGACGTTCGCGAACTCCGACCATTCCGTCGCGATGATGAGCGCTTCGGCTCCCTCGATCGCTTCCATCGCGTTATTCGTTAGGCGAGCGCCTGCGATGGATTTGACCTCGCGGGCTTTTTCCATGCCCTTGGGATCGTAGGCGGTGACCTGCGCTCCTTCCTTGAGCATGTCGGCTACGAGCTCGATGGCGACGGACGAACGAATGTCGTCGGTATCGGGTTTGAAAGTGAGACCCCAGACGGCGATCTTCTTGTCCCGCAGCACCCAGAGCGCGGTTCGAATGGCTTTGAGAAATCTTTCCTTTTGCGTGGCGTTAATGCGCTGCACTTCCTTGAGGAGGTGAAACGGCACGCCGAGCTGCTCGCTGATTGTGATGAAGGCGGCGATATCCTTGGGAAAACATGAGCCTCCGTAGCCAATGCCGGCGTTCAGAAAATTCCGCCCGATGCGGCGGTCCATGCCGATGCCGTCCGCGACTTTCTCGACGTCGGCGCCGCTCGCCTCGCAGATTGCGGAGACGGCATTGATGTAGGAAATCTTGAGCGCGAGGAAGGAATTGGCCGCGTGTTTAATGAGCTCGGCGCTGTTAATGTCTGTCACCAGGATGGGCGCCATGAAGGGCTCGTAAACCTTCTTCATCAGATCCACTGCTCGTTCGCTTGAGGCCCCGATGACAATGCGATCGGGCTTCATCAGGTCGCTCACGGCACAGCCTTCGCGCAGAAACTCCGGATTGCTCACGACGTCGAATTCGGCGCCATGTTTGTTATAGCGCTTGATCGATTCAGCCACTTTCTCACCGGTCTTCACCGGCACGGTGCTCTTGTCGACGATCACCCGGTAGTCGGTCAGCACACCTGCGATTTCACGGGCGACTTTTTCGATAAAGCTGAGATCGACGCTGCCGTCGGCATCCTGCGGCGTCGGGACGGCGATGAAAACCACCTGCGCGTTATCAACGCCATCTTTAATGCTGTCCGTGAAACGAAGTCGTTGAGCGGAAACGTTGCGATGCACGATCTCCTCAAGACCCGGTTCATAAATCGGCACTCGACCGGCCTGTAGCGATTCGACTTTGCGAGGGTCGTTATCCACGCAGATGACGTTATGGCCGACGTCGGCGAAACATGCCCCTGTGACCAGGCCGACATAACCGGAACCAATGATTGAGATATCCATGGAGGCTTAGAGCTTCAGCGTTTCAGACTTTCAGGTTACGGCTCACTGCGTGGTGTCCTGCCCCGTCCCGGCAGGGTCGAAGTTCAGGTCGAGCCCGAACTTGGGAAAGGCCTTGAGCGTGAAAGTAAGAAGCACGCCGTATTGCTTTACGCCTCCGTTATTTTGAATAATCCCGCCTAACGAAGCCACCCAGCTGGTCAGGTCGCGGTAAATTGCGATGCGCTGCTGTTCCACGATGTTGGTGTTGGCTTCGTACTGCTCGAAAATCCCGACGCCCCAGTTGTCATCGATTCGGTAATAGGCTCCGAAGGTGAAGAGACTGCTGTCGAGAAAGTAGGGATTATCCTTCAGGTAGCGATGGCCAAAGGTGATCTGAGTGTTGGCGGTCGGTTTGAAATTGATGCTGGTGTTGACCTCGGTGAAGCCTTTGTCGAGCAGCGGCAACTGCGACTCGATGACGAGAGTCGCCCAAGGAACAGGGGTGAAACTCAATTTGTTGAAGACATTCGAGTAGGGCGTTTTGTCGAACGGGTTATCGAAATTCACGTCGACGAAGGTTTCCAGTTGCAGCCAGCTGATGGTGAGATCGTCGCGCCGGGTCTGGAAGCGATTGCGCACGCCTACTCGTGCGATAGACCAGTTATCGATGGCATCGATCGAGGTGTACTGGGGGAAATCGATCGGGTTCAGCTTGGTTGAGGGCTGGATGCGATCAAATTGCAGGATGGTGGCGGGATCAACGTTCGGCGACGAAACGTAGGAGAGATTAGCGTAAGGTTGGATGATGTGGCGCAGGCCATCGAGACCGAGAAAACGACTTTGCACGCCGTTCCATTCCCGCGAGATTTTGAAGGAGCCTTCCACGCCGGCATTAAAGATGGAACGCCAGACCGCGCCCCCGTAGTCGAGCGGTGGTCCGAGGAATGGATTTACAGATGGGTTCGGCAGCGGGAATTCAGGCGCCGCCGGGTCACGGAGGAACGTCGAGTTCTGCAGATCTTCCGTCCGGCTATAATATGTCTCTCTGAAGCCGACGCGCGGCACGATGGCAAGGAATCCAAAATAGGTGTTCGGATAGGTGAGTTGGTGAAACGAATCGATCCTCAGGGCGCCGAAATCCTGAAAGACCGAGAAGGCGGGAAAGTTCCGCTGCAGCTCACCCACGCTGGTTTCGCCTTCGTAGTAGATGGGTCCGCCGAAAATGGCATTCCGCTTGATATCGAGCGCGATTTCGGGCAATCGCTCGGTCGTCTCAAAGAAGGTGTTAAAGGCGAAGCGGCCATAGGCCGTCAAGGTATACCAGGAAGTAGTCTTCGTTAGGGCAACGACGTTATCCGGCTCCGGGTTAATGCGAAATTCATTGGGGAAAAAGTCCTGCAGGATGAAGGCGTCGCTCAACTTGGTGACATCGACGGTCGCCTCCAGGCCGTCGTTGATCTTGGTCCGATCCTGGAGAGAGAGGAGGTAGCGGCTGGTGGGGGTGCCGTTGCGCGGGAGCGAAGTCCGATTCAAATCGGGATTCTGGTCCTGCAGGAAATAAGAGCGGAACTTGGCCAGGCTTTCCTTGTCTTTCCCGTAGCGATACTCCGTATCGAAGCCCACCGCTTCGCCCCGCCGGGTGCGATAATCGAATTTGACCGTGCTGGTGATTTGTTCCCCGATCGGGAAGGTGATCTGGCCGAGCAAGGATGGTCCCCAGGAAGTGAGAAAAGCCGGAGCGATCGAGTAGCTGAAGGAGCGATCGAGCGACTGGTAAAGGTAAGGCCACCAAAAGATCGGAACTTTGCCGATGTATAAGGTGGTGTTCTTGAGAATGGCCCGATCGTTTTCATAAATCCGGACGCTCTGCGCATTAATGTGAAAGTCGGGGTGCTCCGAATCATGGGTCGTGAAGCTGCCATTCTTGATCGTGTACTGGTCATCCGAGGCGCTGGTGACTGTCTTCCCGGAGATTAGGTAGGGATAAGTGCCGGAGCGCATGTTGTCGGCATTGATCGCCTTAGTATCGAGATCGTAAGTGGCCTGCTCTCCCAGGTAGAGCGAGATGCCGCGATAAATGCGCACGTTGCCCTTCAGGAAGATCGTATGCTTCTTCGTGTCATACTGGGCGAAGTCAGTATAGATATCGGTATCGCCGAAATGGATTGCCACGTCATCGCGCGCGGTGGCGAGACCGTTTTCGAAGGTCGTTTGGCCCGTGGAGTTGATCTCGATGGGGAGCGCCCCCGGACCCTGCAAATCATCGGCCGATGCGATGACAGCAGAGAGAAGGAAAAGGAGCAATAAGACCGGCTTACGCATCGCGGACGCCGAAAGTAACGGCTCGGAGAAGCGGTTGCAAAGTGAAAAGGGAACCGCGCATTTTGTGATACGAGGTTTCATCGTGGCAACTTGGAGGAATTCTCGCATTGGCAGATGAGCTGTTTAGCGTCGATGGAGCGCGAGCGCAGCCACTTGCTGATTCAGTCCACAGGTCGTGACGATGGCGCGTTGCCACGAGTCATTTTCAGGCGCGCGAGAAGTCGTGAGGCCGGCGTTGGCCGGCGCCTGCAGAACAGGTGGCAGCTGTTGCTCTTTTAAAGCCTGGGCCGCGCAGATGACTTGCCAAAGGGTACCGGCCGCCACGCCTTCGCCTAAGGCCGGCTTGGCTGTATAGACAGAAGCGTCAGGAAAAAATTTGCTCACAGCCGCCCTTTCCGCAGCGTCGATGAAAGTTCCGTTGGCACTTGCGACCAGCACATCCGCCGGGCCGGGTAACTCACGGCAAATCTCTTCCAAGCGCCTAACGAGTTCGCTTTGACGAAAAAAGTTGCAGCCCGCGTGCACTTTTTCGAGCCCGATATTTCCTTCGCGCGTGACCAGCACCGCGCCGGCGCCCTCACTTAGGATCATGCCTCGCGGATGGCGCGCGAAAGGCTCGACCGGCGGTGCAGCCCGCAGGAGTCGCCACTTGTGGTAAGCGTCGCAGAGCAGCCAATCGGCTTCCTCCGCGCCCACCACCAGACAGCGATCGAGTTCCGGGTTTGCCATCAAATCCGCGGCCATTTGCAAAGCGCGACTCCCGACTGCGGCATCGCCTACCAGCGTGTAACTGGCGCCCGACAAACCCAGGATTGCGGCCAGATGACTGGCCGGCGCATTAAAAACGGTCTCGGGGAAAAGCAGGGGACTCGCCGCGCCGGCTCCTTCCTTCACGATCTCGTGAAAGAAGCGCTTCGTGTAAATGACGCCGCCATTGGAAATCGCAAAAATGAGCGCGGTGCGGGACGCGCTTTCCTCATCCAATTCGACTCCTGCATCTCGCAGAGCGTTCAGCCCAGCGACGACGGCATAACGGGAAATGGCGCTCGACCGTCGCAAACGCGGCTGCCTGGCAGCCTCCGCAATCGTTTCCGGTGGGACGGGGAAAACGGAATAGAACGGGCCTTCGCCTAACGATTTTTCCACGGGCGTCGCCACCGCCTTGTCTCCTGCGAGGAGTTTTTCCCAGACCTCTTCCAGCCCGCTCCCCAGCGGCGTGACCCATCCCAGGCCGGCCAGGCACAAACTCATGCCGCCTGTTTCTGGATCACGATCGAGGCATTTGTGCCGCCAAAGCCAAATGAATTCGAGAGCGCAACCGAGGGCGTCGCGGGACGAATCTTATTCGCCACGACATCGAGATCGAGATCCGCATCGGAAACACGGAAATTGAGGTTGGCCGGCAGGAATCCGTGCCGCAGCGCCAGGATGGTGAAGACCGCCTCGATGGCGCCGGCTCCGCCTAACGAATGTCCCATCATGCCCTTGGTCGAGCTGACGGGAACGCGGCCGAGGAGTTCTGCGATGGCGCGTCCTTCGGCGGCGTCGTTGAAGGGCGTAGCGGTGCCATGGGCATTCACATAATCGATCGCCGCCGGCTCGAGCCCGGCGCTTTGCAGTGCGCGTTGCATGGCCTGGCGCGGACCGATTCCGGAAGGATGGGGCTGCGTGAGGTGATGGTTGTCCGTCGAGATGCCGTAGCCGGTGATCTCGGCTAGAATCTCCGCTCCGCGCGCTTCGGCCTGCGCGAAGTTTTCCAAGGCGAGAAGCGCTGCGCCTTCGCCCAGGACCAATCCAGAACGCGCCGCGTCGAACGGACGACATTTTTCTGGTGTGGCCGCCTGGAGCGAGTCGAACCCCACGAAAACCAGCTCGGAGATCGCGTCGTAGCCGCCTGTCAGAACTCGGTCGTAGCGACCGGCTCGGATGCACTCAAAAGCGTGCCCGATGGCATTACTCCCAGAGGCGCAGGCATTAGCGATAACCTGGCACGGGGATGTGATTCCGAAGGCTTCGAGGGCATCGACCGCCGGCTTCTGCGGCGGGTAATTTGCGATCCAACCCGGCGTGGCTTCCGCTCGGGCGCCCGGTTGTTCCAGGGAACGATAATATTTTTCACCGAAACTCATCCCGCCGCTCGTGGTGCCGACCACCGTAAGTTGAGGGCGAAACCCGGGAGCCTGCCGCAGCACTTCTGCGAGGGCGCCGATCATCATGCGGGAAGCGCGGTGGAGACGTCCCGCTTTGCGGTCGTTGGGCAAAAGTCCGACTAGCCAGGTATCGTCTACCTGCCCGGCTGTGGAGCAGCGACATTGTGCAACCGAGAAACCTGTGATCGGGGAAACGCAGTCTCGCCCTTCGCGCAAAGCGCCCAGCGTTTCGTCTAAACCGACACCCAGCGGACTGATGATTCCCGTGGCCACCACAGCCACCCGGGCCGGGGAAGCCGTAGACGTGGAGTCGAGGGTTGCGATCATGGCAGGAGCCTACAACGGAACCATGGTCGTGGGAAAAGGAGACATTGCTTCGCTTTTCGCCACCCACGCCGACTTCGCAGGCGGAGCGTCGCGCCCTCCGCCAATCCAACGATTTGTCCCGGAATTTCTAGCTTCCACTTCGCCCTTCGCACCGTGCTTTGATCCCTCGCGAACCAAACGACTTTTCCGGCCGACTCTCGTTGGCGCGGGCACCCAGCTCCGGCCGTTTTTCGCACCTCGTCGGCGGCAAGTTTATTCCGCTTGCGTTGCCCATGGATCAACCTTACATAGCCGCCAGAAATAGCGGCCCCGGACGTTGGTGAATTGTCAGGTGAGTTGATTCAGTGGCGATTTGAAATCCGATTAGCGGGAACAGTGGACCGAGCAGCGTTTCGATTACAAAAAAGACTCAGATGGGCACCAAACTATACGTAGGGAATCTTTCCTTCAATACGACCGAAACTGACCTTCAGGATCTCTTCGCGCAAGCTGGCGTAGTGAATGAGGTCACCCTCATGCAGGATAAATTCACCGGTAGATCCCGCGGTTTTGCATTCGTTACCATGGGTAATGAAGCCGATGCGCAGAAGGCAGTCACCGAATTCAACGGCAAGACCGTGGAAGGTCGGCCGCTGACTGTGAATGAAGCGCGCCCACGTGAGGCCCGTCCGGGTGGCGGCGGCGGCGGTGGAGGTCGCGGCGGCGGCGGCTGTGGCGGCGGAGGCGGCGGCTGTGGCGGCGGAGGCGGCGGCTATGGCGGTGGCGGCGGCGGCTACGGCGGTGGTGGCGGCGGCGGACGACGAGATGGCGGTGGCAGTCGCGGACGCTAAACCAGCAACAGAATTTCAACCGAAAGCGCCTCGGAAATCGAGGCGCTTTTTGTTTGCCAAACAAGCGACCGAGCATCCGGTGAGCGCCGATTCAAAATCTGAACAGGCGAGATTTCCCGACTCGATCGCCGCATCACAACCAGCAATTACCCATGGCAAAACCGAGGTCCAAATCCATCAAGTCCGCTTCGGCGCAGGAAAATATCGATATTCCACCGATCTCCAAATCAACTGCGGGCGCTGCAACCGGAGCGGTAGTCGGAGCTGTGGCTGGCCCGATCGGTGCGGTAGTGGGCGGCGTCATTGGTGCTGTCCTCGGTAAACGGGCCGCGAAAGGGCAATCCGTCCTGCCCGTGGCGGAAACCAAACGCGCCGCCAAACAGGTTGCCCGGGGGGCAACGGTCGCGGCCCGTGGAGCGACCAAAGCGGTCAAGACAGTTCGTTCCGCGGTGCCAGCCGCCAAGCGGGCTCTGAAATCGACCCAGCCATCGAAAGCGAGCCGGACAACTCCCCGGAAATCCGCGACCAGGACTAAGCCGACGACGAAGGCGGCATCGCTCCCTGCGCGGGCAGCGAAGTCCGTCAAGAGCCGCAAAAAGGCTCGTCGGTAGGTCGACTAGCCTTTTCGAAATTTGCGGAAAGCGTTTCCTGCGCGAACCGCGCCCAACGGATTCCCAATTTTTGTTGGGCCAGAGAGTGCCTAACTTTCGCTGAGCAGCTCGTAGGAGAGAATGCTCAGGCAATAAATGGCCGCGGTTTCCACGCGAAGAATAATTGGCCCCAAGGTGAGAGGAGCGCAGCCGTGGGAACGAGCGAGAGCAATTTCGGCGGGCGTGAAATCTCCTTCCGGACCGATCACCATGAGGACACGTGCTGGTCGCTCACCGTCATGCGCTTCCCGGTAGTCTGCCAAAATCGTTTTCAAATGCTGGGCTCCGGGTTGAAGTGAACCGATCAGCCGCAGGTCATATCCCGTCGGAAGTTCGCCAAAGAACTCTTCCGGCGAACGCGGGGCGTGAACGCGAGGTAGCCAATTTTGTCCGCATTGCTTGGCCGCTTCGAGCGCGACGGTCTGCCACTTGGCCTGTTTCTGGGCGGCGCTTTCGGAATCGAGCTGCACCACGGTCCGAGCGGAAAGCAGGGGAAAAATCTCGGCGGCACCGATCTCGACCGCTTTTTGCACAATGAGATCCATGTTTTTACCCTTGGGAATTGCCTGAGCCAGGACGATACCAGCACGGAGTGGCGGAGTATCGGTCGATTGAAGAACACGCAGCTGGACCGCGTTGGAATCCAGGCTGCTGATCTCCGCGGTCGCCTCGCGTCCCTCGCCATCGAAAAGGACGACTCGCGCGCCTTCTTTGAGCCGCAAAACACTACGAGCGTGATGTGCTTCGGAGCCGATCAGCGTCGAGGTCGACCAGTCGTTAGGCGAAAGATAGAAGCGGTGCATTGTTTGTTGTGGGTCATTGCCGCTTGCCCAGTTGCAACATCGCGGCCGGCGGGGCGCCCGATCTGCAATTACCGAAAGAACTCTTTAGCCCGCTCGAAGAAGCTCTTGTGCAGCGGGGTGTTGTCTTCTCCGCACAGGCTGGCGAATTCCTCCAGCTTCTCTCGCTGCTCGGTGTTCAGGTGCGTCGGCACCTCCACGAGGAGGCGCGCGAAGAGATCGCCTCGATCGCGACCATCGACATGCACGATGCCTTTCTCACGCAGACGGAAACTCTGGCCACCTTGCGTGCCGGCGGGAACTTTCAGGCTCGCTTTCCCTTCCAAGGTCGGCACCGGGACTTCGCCGCCCAAGGCCGCAGTGGTGAAGGAGATCGGCACTTCGCAATAAAGGTTGTCGTCTTCGCGCTGGAAGATCGGGTGCTCCTTGATGTGCACCACGATGTAAAGGTCGCCCTGCGCGCCGCCGCGAATTCCGGCTTCGCCATTGTGCGTGGACCGCAGCCGGGAACCATGTGCTATCCCTGGCGGGACTTTGATCTTTATCCGCGACGTTTTTTCGACACGCCCCTCGCCCTCGCAGACGTCGCACGGTTTTTCGATCACTTCGCCGAGGCCCCGGCAGCGGGGACAAGTTTGCGAGACCTGGAAAAATCCGCGTGAACTAACGACCTGACCACGCCCGCGGCAGGTCGGGCAAGTGACAGCGTGCGAGCCGGGCGCGGCGCCATTGCCCTGGCATTTGTGGCAGATATCGAGCTTGCGGACTTCGATTTCCTTTTCCACGCCAAAGGCCGCTTCTTCGAGGGTAATCTGCATGTCGTAACGCAAATCGCTCCCGCGCTGGCTGCCATCGGCCTGAGTAGTTTGTCCACCGAAGAAAGTCTCGAAGATTCCGCCGCCGCCGCCCCCACCGCCCGAGGCTCCGCTAAAGACCTCCCGGAAGATATCGAAAGGATCGTGAAACCCGCCGTCCCCGCGGCCCCCCTGGGCAAAAGCAGCGTGCCCGTAGCGATCGTAGGCGGCGCGCTTTTGTTCGTCCATGAGGACGTCGTAGGCTTCACCGAGCTCCTTGAATTTCTCTTCCGCGCCGGGGTCATCCGGGTTTTTATCGGGGTGAAATTTCACCGCCAACTTGCGGTAAGAGCGCTTGATTTCGTCGCCGGCCGCGTTGCGCTCGACGCTCAGAATTTCGTAATAATCGCGCTTAATGGCCATCTTGGAAAAGGGCTCGACAGAATGGTAGCGGGGATGTTTCAGCGGCTCACGCGCCGTCTCGATCCCAGCACTCGCCCGCCGTTATTATTCACTTTTTTTCCCGCTCGAGACCACGACGCTGGACGGGCGCAGAAGCCGATCCTTCAACCGATAACCGCGCCGCATCTGGCGGACGACCACGCCCTCGGGCGCTGTCTCGCTTGCTTCGCGGGCGATAGCCTCGTGCAGATTAGGATCGAACGGTTGGCCTTCGGCGTCGATCGGTTGGAGGCCGTTGTCGGCCAGAAAATCGGTCAACTGCTTAAAGACCATGTGCATCCCGGAATAGATCGGCGATTTTTCTCCCTCGCTCTTCGCCGCGGATAACCCGAGATCGAAGTTATCGACAATCGCGATGAGGCGTTCGAGGAGCGCGCTGTTGGCGTATTTGATGGCGTCTTCTTTCTCACGCGTCGCGCGCTTTTTGTAGTTATCGAAATCCGCCTGGCTCCGCAGGGCCAGGTCGCGAAAGCGATCAAGGTCAGCCTGCAAATTGGCCGTGGGATCATCCTGGCCGTCCACGCCTTCCGTCTCAAATGTGACGCCGGCAGTTTCGTTAGGCTGGTCCTCTTCCTGGACCGGAATTGGGTGGCGGTCGGATTTGGAATTTTTCATGTCTTTCGCACTACAATTAGAGTGATGTCGTCGTTTTGTGGATGGCCAGCGGCGAAATTTCGGACGTCGTCGGTCAAGCGAGCGATGATTCCCTGTGCTCCCTCGTTCGCGCTCGCGCGGATCGATTGCTTCATCCGGTCCGGCCCAAACTCATCGCCGTTTGCGTCGAGCATTTCGGTCACGCCGTCGGTGTAAAGGACGAGGCAATCATCGCGTTCCAAGGACACGGAAAGGTCGCCGGTTATCCTATCGAACACGTCTCCGCTGTCAATGCCCAGCGCCATGCCGGGAGGCTTCAAGACCTCCACTTCACCGCTGGCGGCACGATAGAGAAGGGGAGCATCGTGGCCGCCACGCGAGAGGGTGAGCTGATTCTTCTTATGGTCGAGAATGAGGTAGGCCATGCTGATAAACATGTCTTCCTTGATGTCGGGGTAGAGCTGGCGATTAACCTTCTGCAAGACCTCGGCCGGCGATTGGCCGAGGTGCGCTTCCGCCCGCAGAACGCTCCGGCAAATGGCCATGATGAGCGACGCGGGCACGCCTTTCCCCGAGACGTCTGCGATGACCACCCCGAGCCGGTCGTCGTCGACCTTGATGTAGTCGAAATAGTCGCCGCTGACCTGCCGGGCCGGGATGTTGATGCCAGCGAGGTCGAAGCCATCGATGGCCGGCGGCTTGGAGGGCAAGAGGATGCGCTGGATGTCTCGGGCGATTTGCAGGTCGTGATCGAGTCGCTTCTTTTCATTCGCTTCCGAGTAGACAATGGCGTTGTAGAGCGCAAAAGCGGACTGCTCGGAGATGGACTTAAAAACCACAAATTCGCTCTGGGAAAAGTCTCCACTCTTCGGGCCGTTGGCGACCGCGAGGACTCCCATGTTTTGTCGGCCGTAAAGCAGCGGGGTTACCATAAGGGACGCGGTTCCGAGGGACGATTGACGTAGTTTGGTCAGGTCGGGCGTGTCCGCTGATCCATCCAACAAGAGAGCTTCGCCGGTTTTCCAAACGCTTCCGAGGAGGCCTTCGCCAGCCTCGATGGAATGCGAGCGAAGATAGCTATCGAGCGCCACCGGGCTGGTCGCCGCTTGCTGGAGAATGCTCTCTGGCACTTCAACCAGCGGCGGGCAGCCGTTGGAAAGGAAAGCTGGCTTCAGGCGATTGCCGGTCCGGTCGACCAGATAAAGCGCGCCGCCGTGCGCATCCAGGATACGCGCGGAGCTCTCCACAATGAGACGATGGAGATCGTGAGGGCGAATGACGTCGCGGAAGGCTTCGCCGAGCCCGTGGAGGAAATCAAAAACGAGATTCTCTTCGACCTGGATTTCTTCGTTCGAACGCTCCAACTGGCGAATGCGCCAGCGTTGGCGCTGATAAGTCAGGAGCCAGCCGACGAGCGTGGCAATGAGCAGCCCAAAGAGAAAAAAGCGCATGGAGCCGAAGCTGGTTTACTTCGCTGGGCTCTCGAGATCTTGCTTCAGGTAGTCGAGGACGTCCTTGAACCGGGTCCGATTATCGGGCGCAGCCTGACAGAGCGCCTCGTGCGCCTCGATCATGGTGCCTGCCTGGGCGCGTTTAGCCTCGGTCGATCGGTCCGAGGTTTCGCTGTCGTTTTGCTCCAAGGCATCGCACTTGGGAGCCGCGGCGCCGTTTTCCTGGATGTCGAAGATCTGATCCAGCCCGAGCCCGGAAAGCAAATCCCGGCTTCGTTCGCCGGCATGAATCACGCGCACGCGGCCCTGTCCCATTTCCTTCAAGCGCAGCGCCATGCCCGCCATCGTTCCCATGAAGGTCGAGTCCATCATCACACACTCCTCCAGGTCGAAGACGAACTCGCGATAACCCCTCTTCACCATTTCGCGGGCAAACTCCTTCAAGCCACCGCTATTGAGGAAGCTGCCTCGGCCCGCCACCTGAATCCATACGATGGAACCGTTGACGCCTACTTGAATCGAGGACTGCACGACTAACTAAAGATAAAATTTAGCCGGGCGGTGTCAATGCGTCCGCTGCTCATCTCTCGCTTTAAGAGGAAGAGCAGAAAATGAAGAAACGTGGCGTTGTCGGCCGAGCGGCAGGAGTATTTGCCTAACGAGTTGATATTCATGGTGCGAAGTGAAGTGCGCGACAACCGAGCTTATTCCCAGAGGTAGGATTGTCTCTTCGCCACCACCCGGCCGTCGACCACGAGCGTGGCACGCCAGGCGATGACGCGCCCATCGTCGAAATATTCGTCGCCAATAATGGCAAACTCGGTTTTGTAATGGCCGCGGGCGTTTGGGTAGGGAACTTCGCGGGCCTGCACGAAAGCGTGCAATTTCTCCTGGCGGTATTCCAATCGAATCCGCACGTCGGCAGGGCGGCGAGCGACCCAGAAGAAGGTGTAATAGTTTCCGAAGCGCTGGCGTTGATCGAGGGCCGTGATCGCGCCATACATCCGGTAGCCGCGTTCGAAACTGACCGACGCATCGATCTGGCCGGTCAACGGCTTGGCGGTCGCATCGAGGTAATACTGGCCGACCTTGCGAATTTCAAAAGCGGGATCTAGAGCGATCGGCATCCTTTGCAGCTTCTCGACCTGGAACGGTTTGGGCGGAGTCGCGCACCCTGCGAGAATAAGGGTAATGATGGCCAGCAGGATTCTCACGACGCGTGCATCAAACGAGAGGAGCGCGGCGGTGTCAATTGTTAGTGCCTCCAGCCCAGAGACCAATCCCGCCTCGTTCGCACATCGTCGCCCCATGGCTAATTTTCCGGTGTGATTTCGGTGCATTACGAGCGCGGCGTTTACCTGCCGGCGGAGAAAATCTGGCTCGATCCCTGGGACGCGAAACCGTTCGCTTTTGTCTCGCACGCCCATAGCGACCACATCGCGCTGCACGATGAGATCGTGGTCTCAGAACGTACTTCCCGGCTGATGCAGGCGCGGCTCCCCGGTGAGCGCCACGAGCATGTGCTTGCGTTTGGTCAACCGACCAACGTTCACGGCCTCGACCTCACGTTGCTGCCAGCCGGCCATATTTTTGGTTCCGCCCAGTGCTATCTGGAGACCGGCGCAGGGAGCCTTCTCTACACCGGCGACTTCAAACTGCGCTCGGGCCGCTCCGCCGAGGCGACGGAATGGAGACAGGCCGATACCCTCATTATGGAGACGACCTATGGTCTGCCGCGGTATCGTTTGCCGGCCACCGAATTGGTCGTGCAACAAATCGTCGCCTTTTGCCGCGAAGCACTCGAGGAAGGCGCCACGCCGGTGCTGCTCGGCTATTCGTTAGGTAAAGCGCAGGAGATTCTTTGTTCGCTGGCCGAGGCGGATCTGCAACCCATGTTGCACGGCTCGGTCTACCGGATGACGAAGATTTACGAGCAATTCGGCCAGGCCTTTTGCCGGTATGAACGCTACGACGCCGAGAAGGTTGCGGGGAAAGTCCTGATTTGCCCTCCGAGCGCGAATCGCTCCCGCATGATTCAGCGCCTTACGAACAAGCGCGTGGCCATGATCAGCGGTTGGGCGGTCGAGCCCAACGCCATTTATCGTTATCAAGTCGACGCGGCCTTCCCGCTTTCCGATCACGCCGATTACGACGATCTCCTGCGTTACGTCGAATTGGTGCAACCGAAACGCGTTCTGACTTTGCACGGTTTCGCGGCAGAATTCGCCCGGGACCTGCGCGATCGTGGAGTCGAGGCCTGGGCGCTGAGCGCCACGAATCAGATGGAATTGACCCTGCCCACCATTCGCCGTCCCGCGAACTCCCGCGCGACCTCGATGACTAATACGCCTAACGAAACCTCCGAGTTTCACACCTTTGCCCAGCTGGGCGAAAAGATCGCGGCCACCCCGGCCAAGCTCGAGAAAGTGCGGCTGCTGGCTGACTATCTTCGCGCGCTCGCACCCGAGTCGTTGCGCCACGCCTCCATTTTTTTGACTGGGAAACCGTTCGCGCAAACCGATCAGCGCACCTTGCAAACCGGGTGGGCTGTGATCTACCGCGCCCTGCTCGGGGCCAGCCGGCTGGGCAACGCAGAATTGCGGCAAATCGCGAGCAGCCATGGCGACGCGAGCAAGGCCGCCTTGGAAGCGCTGGCAGGCCGAACGTCGCCGGAACCATTTTCGTTAGGCGAAGCCGGCCAGCTTTTTGAGGGCCTGCATCAGGCGCGCGGGCCGGTGGCCAAGACCGAGTTACTGCAAAACCGGCTGCAAAAACTCTCCCCGCTCGAGGCGCAATACGTAGTCAAAATTTTGACCGGCGACCTGCGCATCGGGCTTCGCGAGGGCCTGGTTGAAGAAGCGATCGCGCGCGCGTTCGACGTGCCGCTCGATGAATTAAAGGAAGCCCACATGTTGTTAGGCGATATCGGTCAGACTGCTTTGCTGGCGGCGCGACACGAACTCGATCGAGCGGAGCTCACACTCTTTCGTCCAATCAAATGTATGCTGGCCAGTCCCGAGCCGACCGCAGAAGCCGTCTGGGCGCGCTTTGCCAAAGAGTCACCCGATGAATCGCTCGTGCTGGTGGAAGACAAATTCGACGGAATTCGGGCGCAGCTTCATCGCGGTCATTCGCGCGTCGAACTTTTCTCTCGCGACCTTCGCCGGATCACTGGCCAATTTGACGAAATCGCAGAGCGCGCGGGGAAATTGACCGACGAGGTCATTCTCGACGGAGAAATCATGGCCTTCGAGCATGGGAAAAAGCTCACGTTCTTCGATTTGCAAAAACGTCTCGGCCGCAAGAGCGAGAGCGCGGATCTGTTTGCCGCGCCTTCAGCGGATGTGCCGGTCATCTACGTGGCCTTCGATCTTCTTTGGCTGAACGGACGTTCACTCCTCCGCGCGCCTCTGCGCGAACGTCGGAAACTTTTACGTGAAGTCACCCTGCCGCTGCACTTTCAAATCGCGGAAGTGTGGCCGGCGCACTCTGCCGAGGAGATCGAAGCAGGTTTTCAAATGGCGCGCCGTCGCTTGAACGAAGGGCTCATGATCAAAGATCCCGAGAGCTATTACACTCCCGGCCGCCGCGGGCTCTCGTGGTTCAAATTGAAGAAGGAACTGGCCACGCTCGACGTCGTCGTGGTGGCCGCGGAGCTGGGGCACGGCAAACGCAACCATGTCCTGAGCGATTACACCTTTGCGGTGCGCGACGAGGAAAACGGAAAGCTCCTCACGATCGGGAAGGCCTACAGCGGCCTCACGGATGTGGAGATCGCGGAACTAACCGAACATTTCCGTCGCCACACGGTGCGTGAT
>JBPCLK010000025.1:0-12728 GCA_051003355.1 Chthoniobacterales bacterium
AGACCCGAACGGGGTAGGGGAATGCTGTCAAAGCTGGAAGAAAGGAAGCCATCTCCCCTTTTTGCCGATCGTGGCTCGTGAATGATTCGACGGAAACAATCGACCTATTTCCACTTTTCGATCTTTCCACGCCTGAAACAGCGGAACGACCGGGCGCTTCATAGCCACCATGATGAATTGGCCTGCGACGGTCTTGAAGGACAGCCCATTTTCTCAAAGTGAACCGTCATCAAAGTCTTAGCTTCGTTAGTCAGCGCAAACCATCTCGTACTTGCGCTGGATCGGCCAGGTTGGCCTCGCCGCGACCAGCGCCAGATGTTGATGCTGTCCCAAGACTGGCTCTTACGCAGTCGATCATCGCCGGGGTCTGGGCCGCAGGGATTCTCGTTGGAGCTCAGGCGCACGCCGTCTGAGCCCGGTCTCGCGCGAACGAGCGCCGACGTCTTCGCAAGAGTCAGGACCGGCCGCGCCCCCGTGGCAGCCGCGCCGGTCCCTAACGATCTGGCAAACTTCGCCCGGAAATAGTCATGCGAAAAACGGAAGACTACGCACTTAGCGTCTTATTGATCGCGCGTGTAGGCGATCTCCATCGTCTTTACGTATTTCCCGTCGCGGTTCTCATACCACTCGAATAGATGATGATCCTTGTCCGTAACCTTTACCGTTTCGCGGACCTTCGTCTTCATTCCGGGCATCATCTCCACGTGGCCTTCGTAGGTGAAAGTCTTGGTCGCCGCGTCATAGGTCCCTTCCGACATCATGATACCGGTGCCCATGTTATCGATCCAGGCTGAGACAAACTTCTGTTTGGCATTGTCATAACCCTCAATTGACTTCCCGAGAAAGGTCATGTCTGCCGGTTTACCATCTGGCCCAGGCATCTCCATCTTGCCGCTCATGTCGGCCACGTAGTAGCGACCATCCATAATCGGTTTGCGCACGGCGGTGCCTTTCGATTCCATCGGCGCAGCCGAGGGATCCATCCACATCTTCACGGTGTAACTCCAGTTACCAGCCAACTCTCCCAGGAGTTTGTGGTTCTCGTTTAGTTTGGCCAACTCCATCATCTTGGCCATCATGGCCGGATCGTTCATGTCGGGAGCGCCGGTTGTTACCTTTTGATCCTCCGCCCAAACCGGAGGCACCATGCAGGCCGAGAGAAACCCGGTCGCGATTGTCACCACTGCAATTTTCAGGGTCTTCATGACGCGATTGTTTTCGCCGGACAAATCCGGGTCAAGCTTATCCCGCTCGGCCCTAGGAAAGTGACGCGAGGATGCGTGCCAGAAGCAAGTCCGGCCGGAGACCAAGCAATAAGACTACTCCGGCTAATAAGACGAGGGCGAGGCGCGGCAGGAAATCCGACGAGAAAACGGAACCGGTCGTGTTGGCCTCATCGACGAAGATCGCCTTGAGCACGATCAGGTAATAATAGAGCGAAACGAGACTGCCGAAGAGGGCGAGGGCGACGAGCCAGAGAAGGCCATGCGCAACGCCCGGGGTGTGAAAGGCGGCGCTGAAGAGGTAGAACTTCCCGAAGAATCCCGCCAAAGGAGGCAGGCCAGCGAGGGAAAGAATAAAGATCGCCATGCAACCGGCCAGCAACGGCGAACGGCCGCGCAACCCAGCGAACTCGGTCAAATCATCCCCACCGGTTTCGCGCCTAACGAGCGCAACCACCCCGAAGGCGCCGAGCAAGGTGAACGCGTAGATCGTGGTGTAGAAAAGCGTCGCGGCGAAGCCTTCCCGTCCACGCGCGAGCAGTCCGAGCAAGGTGTAGCCAGCATGCGCCACGGCGGAGTAAGCGAGTAACCTGCGCACATTGTTTTGCACCAGCGCAACGAAGTTCCCGACTACAATGGACAGCGCCGCAAACACCGCGAGCACCGGCGCCCAGCCCGGAAGCATCGCGTGCCACGCTGCGGCACCGTGCACGTTAGGCAAGGCGATCAGGAGCACTTTCCCGAGCACGACGAAGGACGCGACCTTCGACCCGGAAGCAATCAGCGCAGCGGTGGAAGCCGGCGCGGCCTGGTAGGCATCGGGTGCCCAGAGATGGAGGGGTGCTGCCGCGATCTTGAAGGCGAAGCCAATCAGCGTCATCACGATCCCGACGAAGAGGAGAGGCGGCAGCGCTGGTCCGGCGAACCGTTGGCCGATTCCCAAGAGCGCGGTCGTCCCGGCCAGCCCGTAGATGAGACTCAACCCGAAAAGCGCGAAGGCGCTCGCCATGCTGCCGAAGAGAAAATACTTCAGCCCCGCTTCGGCCGATTGCTGATGCGATTTATCGAAAGCGGTCAGGACGTAAAGGGAGAGACCGGTCAGCTCGAGACCGATGAAAATCATAAGCAGTTCTTCGCTTCCAACGAGAAGCAGAAGCCCCAGCGTGGCAAGCAGGATCATCGCAAGATACTCGCCCTTGTTAGGCAAGGAACGCTCTCCGTGTGCCAGGAGCACCGTGACAAACGCGAGCACGAGGCAGATGACCTTGAAGAGGGAATTGAGCGGCGAAACGACGAGCATGCCCGCGCCAAAGACCGCGTGGTCTGGCAACCGCAATACCGCGACGGCGGCAACCGCCAAACCCAGCGCGGCCACGAATGAAGTCAGACCGGAAGAGGGAGTGGCGAACGTGTTGTCCGCCATCGCATTGCCTGCGACCGATACGGTCGCCCCGGCACTTCGACGTCCTGTCACTAGTCCAACCGTGAGCACGATCAACGCGGTCAGGACGACAATCGCTTCCGGTGCAACCAGGCGAAGAAGATCGAGATAACTCATGGCCGCAAAAACCGCATTGTTTCGACCGCCGGCATGATCCGATCGAGCAGCAACTTGGGATAAAGTCCGACCGCGAGGGTGGCGAAAATGAGCAGGCAGGTGCCGAGTTTTTCTGCCCAAGTGACGCCTTCGGTAGGCGAGATCGGCACGCTCCGAAGGTCGGCCGCCCGTTCCTCGGCGAAGAAGGACTTCTTCAAGGCGCGCAAGGTAAACGCCGCCACCAACACCATGCCGAGGCCGGTGATCCAGACCGCCAGAGGGAAAGCTTTCCACACCCCAAGCAGGATCGTGATTTCCGCGGCGAACCCACTGAACCCGGGAATTCCCATCGAGGCTGCGGAAGCAATCACGAAAGCGAAGGCGAAGAACGGCATCTTGCGACTGAGCCCGAGGATGGCGAGGTCGTTCAAGTTGCGCGTGTGCGTTCGATAATAAACCGAGCCGGCGAGCGCGAAGAGGAGCGCGCCGATCACGCCGTGCGAGAACATTTGCAGGACCGCGCCGGAAACACCGAGGACATTGCCTGCTGCCAGTCCGAGCAGGATGAAACCCATGTGGCTCACGCTGGAGTAGCCGATGACGAACTTGAGATCGTTCTGCCGCAGCGCGACCGTCGCTGCGTAAACGATCCCGATCACACCGAGGACCGCGAGCCAGTGACTCCAGCTCGCAAAGCCTAACGGAAAGAGATTCAACGCTACTCGAAGCGCGCCGTAGGCGCCGAGCTTCATGACGATGCCGGCCAGCAGCATCGAGCCCGCGGTCGGCGCCGCCACGTGGCCGGTCGGTGCCCAAGTGTGGAGGGGCCAGATACCCGCGAGGACGGCGAAGCCAAGGAAGAGCACCGGGAATGCCCAGGTTTGCAGCTGTTCTGGGAATTGGAAGCGCGAGAGCTCCTGCAAATCCAGCGTCCCCGCCGTGGTATAAGCGGCCAGGATGCCGATGAAAACCAACCCGCCGCCAAAGAAAGAATAGAGCGTCAGTTTCATCGCGCCGTATTCCTTGTTCGTCGAACCCCAGATCGCGATGAGGAAGTATTTCGGAATGATGACCAGCTCGTAGAAAACGAAGAGGAGAAACAAATCCGCGCTCAAGAAAACGCCGTAAGAACCCGCCACGACCAGGAGCAGCCAGAAGAAAAACTCGTTCGCTCTCTCCTCGATTTTCCAGGAAAACAGCACGGCGCAGACCGCGGTCAAACCCGTCACCAACGTCAACGTCAGGCTAATGCCATCCACTGCGAGGTGGTAGTGCATGCCGAGCGCCGGCACCCAAGGCACGCGAATGATGGTAGTAAAGTGTGCGAAATCCGTCGTCCTCGCGAAGAACGCCAACGCGCTGATCACGAAGCCTCCCGCCGCGATGCCGAGCGCGATCCAGCGCGCGAAGATCCGCGGGAGGAGCAAGACCAGCAACGCCCCGGCGAAAGTGAGATAAATCGTCCAGGAAATCATCGCCGTTTCCGCGCACCATCACGAGGCGGCGTCTCCTTGACGTGAAATCCAATCTCGCGCGGCGACTTGGCCGGTGGTTCGAGTAACTGTCGAATCCCCTCGATGATCGCAGCAATGTCCTCGTCGTGCTGTCCCACACGTTCCTCGAGTTCAGAGAATTTGCGCGCGAGAGCGCGATTGGATTCCAAAGCCGACCGCAACTGCACGAAGGCACGCATGATTGCGATATTGACCTGCACCGCACTTACGCTGCGAAGGACGCTCGAAAGCATGGCCACACCCTGTTCCGTAAAGGCGTAGGGTCGACTTCGCCTCTCCCGGTGTTTAAGCGCACCGGTCACAACTTGTGACCGGTTAAGTTTCTGCACCCGATTTGCTTGCGGAGGACCGGGCACCACTTGTGATCTTAGAAAGTCAACCTCTTCGGCGCTCAGTCGAAACATGAAATCTTCCGGAAACCGGTCGCGATTCCGTTTCACGGCCTGGTTCAACACCTTCGTCGCCACCCCGTATAAGGATGCGAGATCGAAGTCCAACATCACCTTTTGCCCGCGAATGATGTGAATCGAATCCGCGATGCGAGCAGCTGAAATTGCCACGTTCTTCATTCCCCGTACCTCAGCCTAACAAATGCGCCATCTGCGTGACGGTGGAGTTAAAAATGCGGAGGACGAATTGCGGGTAGAGACCGATCGCGAACATGAGGAGCGCGACCGGGATAACGAGCCACTTCTCGCCCGAGCGCAGGTCGGGCAAGGCAGCGCAACTCTCCGGGAGCGGCCCGCTAAAGAGCGCCTGCATCGCGCGCAAGAAAACGATCGCAGTAAAAAGCAACCCGAGCGCGGCCACCGCTGTGTAACCAGCCACCAGAGCAAAGGAACCCTTGAAGATGAGAAACTCGCCGACGAATCCATTCAACCCCGGCAAGCCTAACGACGAAAACATGGCCACGCTCATCCAACCGCAAAGGAGCGGCGTCTTTTGCATCAATCCCCCAAAGTCACTCAGCCCGCGCGCGCCGCGCCGTTGCTCGAGCAACCCCACGAAATAAAAGAGCGCGGCCGCCGTGAGACCGTGGTTGAAAATTTGCAGGAAAACACCGCTTAAAGCAGCCTGCCCTTCCGCCGCCGGGACAACCGCCGACGCGCTCACCGCGAAAAGCCCGAGCATGCAGTAGCCGAGATGGTTGATCGAAAGATAAGCCACCATCCGTTTCAAGTCGGTCTGGGCCCAGGCCGC
The DNA here is from genome assembly GCA_051003355.1 of Chthoniobacterales bacterium. GTDB lineage: Bacteria > Verrucomicrobiota > Verrucomicrobiia > Chthoniobacterales > UBA10450 > Palsa-1392. Next base: position 5,475 of record JBPCLK010000025.1, read on the forward strand.
GAGTGAGGAGAAGATGATCGAGCAGACGGCCAGCCCGAGCAACCAAGGTCCGAGAATTTTGATCTCGTTAGGGAATAACGGCAGCAGCAGCCGGATAAAACCGTAAACGCCCATTTTGGAAAGCGCGCCGGTCAGGACCATCGAGGTCCCGATCGGCGCTGCTTCGTAGGCATCGGGCAACCAGGTGTGGAAAGGAAAGAGCGGCACCTTGACTGCCAGACCAAGGAAGATTCCGGCAAAGGCCAGCCAGCGTACATTTCCCTGCAGCAAGCCGACTTTGCCCATTGCCGCGAGCTCGGCGAAATCGAAAGTCCCCTTAACAAGATAGATGCCGAGAAACGAAAGCAGCATGGTGACGCTGCCGAGAAACGTATAGAGGAAAAACTTCGTCGCGGCTCGATCGCGCTTTGGTCCACCCCAGACTTTGATGAGGAGAAAGCCCGGGATCAGGCTCATCTCGTAGAAGAGAAACCAGAGAATGAAATTCTGCGCGGTGAAGGTGCCGTAAAGCGCCGCCTGCATGATGAGCATGAGCACGCAGAACCCGCGCTCCACCCGCTGCGCCAGGAGCGCAAACGGGAAGACGAGCGAAGTCAGCAGCACCAAGAGCAGACTCAAACCATCGAGCCCGAAATGGAGTTCGGCGCCAATCGCCGGAATCCATTCGTGGCGCGCGACCATCTGCAATCCCGTCGCGGACGGATCAAAATACCGCCAGAGCATCACGGCGAAAATCGCCGTGAGCAGATTGCTGCCCAGCGCCACGCCGCGAGCATAGCCACGCGGCGCCACGCTCACGAAGAGCGCTCCCAGAATCGGGAGGTAAATCAGTCCCGCGATCAGATGAGCCATGCGTAGAAAAGGAGCAGCGCCAGCAGGCCGACCGCAATCGCGCCGAGATACGTCTGGACCTGCCCGGAATGACGTGCTGCCAGCAAACGACCGAGACCGCGGGCGCCACCGGCAGCGTCCTTCGGCCCGGAGTTGATCGCGCGTTCGTCAAAGCCTTTCGTTAGGCTGCCAAGAAGCTGGCCGAGTCCACCGCCGAGCCGAACGAGACCGTCCCAGAAATAGCGATCGAGAAAATCGGAAATCCGCGACGCGAACCGGGCAGCCGCCAGCACCGTCCGGTCGTAGAACTCATCGAGCCACATCCGGTTCTCGAGAAATCGGTAAAGCTGCGGGAAGGCGCGTTCGAGCGGGTCGATTGCTCCGCCAACTCCGCGATAAATAAATGCGCCGAGTCCAATGCCGCCCGCGACCAAAATCAACGCCACCAAGAGACCCGGCTGGATCAGACGGGCAAAGTCGAGCGCCGCGCTTTCGCCTAACAAATACTCATGCAACCACGGCCACGCCGGCGTGAGGACCACGCTGAGAACAATCGCGCAGGTCGCGAGTATAATCAGCGGCAGCGTCATGATCGACGAACTCTCGTGCGCGTGCGCCGCTGCCTCCCGGCGCGACCCGAAGAAGACGTAAATCATCTGTCGCGTCATGTAGAGCGCGGTCAGGACCACGCCGAGCAGCATCAAATAATGCGGCACCCGCGAGGGCGCCCAAAGCGAGGTGGCGTGCAGGATCTCTTCTTTCGTCCAGGCCCCGGAGAAGACGAGCGGCACTCCGCTCAGCGCCAGCATGCCGATGGCGTAGGTCAGAAACGTCACCGGCATCAAGCCACGCAATCCGCCCATCCTGCGAATGTCCTGTTCCTCGTGACAGCCGTGAATCACCGAGCCGGAGCCCAGGAAGAGCAGCGCCTTGAAGAAACCGTTGGCGAGCAGATGCATGATCCCCGCCGCGACGCCGCCCACGCCTAATGACACCATCATCAGGCCAAGCTGAGAGACGGTCGAGTAAGCCAGGATGCGTTTGATATCGGCCTGGGCGAGCGCGATCAGGGCGGAAATGAGCGCGGTCATTACGCCGATCCAGACCACGACCGTGAGCGAAGTGGTCACGCCATGAACCGAACCTAACGAAAAGATAGGATAGACCCGCGCGACCAGAAAAACGCCCGCCGCCACCATGGTCGCGGCGTGGATCAGCGCGCTGACTGGCGTCGGACCTTCCATCGCGTCCGGTAACCAGACGTGGAGTGGGAATTGGCCCGACTTCCCGACCGCGCCGCAAAAGATGAGTAGCGCAATCGAGGTCGCGCTTGCGCCCAACGCCAGGAGTCCGGCGTTTTCCAGCGCGCCGTTTCCGCCATCGTAAAAGAGAAGGGTTCCGCTCCGACCGTAGAGCCAGAGCATGCCGAGGAAGAATCCGATGTCGCCGATGCGCGTGGTCATGAACGCCTTTTTGGCCGCGGCGGCCGCGCTCGGTTTGTGAAGCCGAAAACCGATCAGCAAATAGGACGCGAGCCCGACTAACTCCCAGCAAATGAAGAGCAGGAGGAGGCTGTTCGCGATGACCACGCCCAGCATCGCGGCGCTAAAAAACGACAGATAAGCAAAGAAGCGGGTGAAATTCCTGTCCGTCGCCATGTAGCCGACGCTAAAAACGAAGATCCACAGACTAACGAACGTGATCATGACCAGCATCACGGCGGTCAGTGGATCAAGGACGAAGCCGAGCCGGAGGGTCTGGGCGCCGAAAGTGAACCAGGTGAAATTGTGAAAAACGCGGTAGCCCGGGACACCCAGCGTCGATCCAAAAGCCGCCAGCGAAAGAACCAGACTCATGATCTGCCCGGCTATGGCCAGGCCAGCGCCAGCCATGTTTCGTCCTTTCGTTAGGCTAACGATCAGAAGCGAGGCCAGCAGCGGCACCACCGGGATCAACCAAAGATAATTGCCGATCCAGTCGCTCATCCCTTGAGTTGATCGATTTCGTCGACGTTGGTCGTGCGGTAATGGCGGTAGACCGCGATGACGAGCGCGAGCCCGACAGCGGCCTCGGCCGCAGCAATGGCGATGGCGAAGATCGTCACCATCACGCCGGTCGGCGGCGCGGGTTGCGGACCGAAACGCCAAAAGGCAATGAAATTCAAGCCGGCGGCGGCCAGCATCATCTCGATCCCGATAAGAATGAAGATCGCGTGCCGCCGGCTGAGCGCCGCGAGCAGGCCGATGCAGAAGAGCGCCGCCGAAACGATCAGGAAAAGTTGGAGGGTCGGCGTCATTGTTTAGCCCCGGGATCTTCCGGGCAGGATGCCCACCCTACCCGCGAATACCCGCTCATCGTCTCTCCTCCATGACGAGCACAAGGGCGCCGATTAAGGCGGCTGTGAGAAGAACGCCGATGCACTGGAGCGGCCAGACGTAGCTGGTCATGAGTGCCTGGCCGATCTTCCTGACGGAAAGCGCAGCCACCGGTGGCGCGGCGGCGGAGAAGCCCGGCGTCTTGAGAATCGCCCAAACCAAACCGGCGAAGACTGCCGCGGCGATGACCACGCCCGGCCAGTTGAAGGTGCGATCAAGCTCCGAATCGCGGCGTGTCAGCAGGATGGTGAAGACGATCAAGACCGCGACCGCTCCGACATAGACGAAGACCTGGACGAGCCCGACAAACTCTGCGCCTAACAAAAAGTAGAAGGCCGCCACACCGACAAAGGAAAAAGCAAAGCAAAGCGCGGCATGAACCAGCTTCGGCAGCGTCGCCGCGGCCAGGGCCGCCGCCAGGGTCAGGATTGCGATGATGAGAAAGGCGGCGCTATTCATTCGGCGTAACGATAAGTGCGCGGAGCGAATTTCTTCCCCGTCTCGAGGAAACGGGAAAGGACGAAATAGACGAGTGCGACCACGCCTAACGAACAGAGCCAGCCCGCGAAGCTCCGGCCCGCATAATGCCAGACTGCTGCCGCAATGACGCAACTGAAGGCCATCGGGAGCATGAATTTCCAGGCGAAATTCATCACCTGATCGACCCGCGTGCGTGGCAACGTTCCGCGCACCCAGATGAAGACGAAGAGGAGCACGCCCAGTTTGGCAAAGAACCAAAGATAGGACGGGATGAACTCGAGGAAGCCGAGCGGCGCCTGCCAGCCGCCGAGAAAAAGCGTCACCGCCAAGCCACTGATCGCGAACATGCCGAAGTATTCCGCGAGGAAAAAAGTGGCGTATTTGAAGCCGGAATATTCCGTCATGTGGCCAGCCACGATTTCCGATTCCCCTTCCGGGACGTCGAACGGCGTGCGGTTGGATTCGACCAAGCCAGAAACGAAAAACAAAAGAAAGGCCACCGCGCCCCAGGGCGTGAAGACAAACCAATGCGGGACAATACCTAACGAGTAGCCGCCTTGTGCGGCCACAATCGCATCCGGCGAAAGCGAGCCGACCACCATCACGACCGGCAGCACTGTAATGACGAGCGGAAGCTCGTAGCTGATCATCTGCGCGATCGCACGCATCGCGCCGAGCATGGAGAACTTGTTGTTGCTCCCCCAGCCGGCCATAAAAACGCTCAGCTCCGTGGTCGAGCCGATGGCGAAGAAAAAAAGAATTCCGCCATCGATCGCGAACGGCGTCATGTTGCGACCATAGGGGATGACGCCGAGCGCGAGAATCGCCGTCGCCGCCATCAGGATCGGCGCGAGAAAATGGACCACCTTGTCCGCGCGCAACGGCACGATGTCTTCCTTGATCAGCATTTTGATTCCATCCGCGGCCGGCTGGAGCAGACCGAAGGGCCCGACACGATTTGGCCCCAGCCGGTTTTGGATACGGGCGAGAATCTTTCTCTCGAAAAGCGACATCATGGCGAAGAGCGAAAGGAAAACGGCCAGCAAGGCCACGATACTGAGCAGACTCGAAACCACCTGGCCGACCCATTCCGGCGCACCCGTGAAGAAGCCGAGGATCTGCTGCTTGGAGGTGACAAAGATCTGATCGAGGAAGCCGCGCACGTTGCGTGGTAGGAAAGCGAGGTCTGCTTTCTTAGGCAAGACAGGAATATCGGAGCGACTGCTGACTCCCATCCGCGCGCGGCTGGAGGAATTTTGTTTCGTTCACCGCGGAGAGGGGTTATTCCTAAATTCAGCGCCGTTGGTTAGGCGGAAGACAGAATCTATGAGAGACGACGTTTTGGAATTGATGGCGCGGGTAAAACGGAAAAACCCGGGCGAAGTAGAATTTTACCAGGCAGTCGAGGAGGTCGCCGAATCGCTCGTCCTCGTCCTCGATCGCCATCCGGAATATCGCGAAGGCAAAATCCTCGAGCGCATCATCGAGCCAGAACGCGTGATCATGTTCCGTGTGCCGTGGCAGGACGATGAGAATATCATTCACGTCAATCGCGGTTTCCGGGTCGAGATGAACAGCGCGATCGGACCTTACAAAGGCGGGCTTCGCTTCCATCCTTCGGTCAATCTCGGAATCCTAAAATTTCTCGCTTTCGAGCAGGTCTTCAAGAACAGCCTAACGACCTTGCCGATGGGCGGCGGCAAGGGCGGCTCCGACTTCGATCCGAAAGGGAAGAGTGACAACGAAGTGATGCATTTTTGCCAATCTTTCATGTCGGAGTTGTCGCGCCATATCGGGCCGTATCGCGACGTCCCTGCAGGCGACATCGGGGTGGGGTCGCGCGAGATCGGTTACATGTTCGGCATGTATAAGAAGCTGCGGAATGAGTTTACGGGCGTCCTGACCGGCAAAGGCATTGGCTGGGGCGGTTCGCTCATCCGGCCTGAGGCCACCGGCTATGGCTCGGTTTATTTCGCCGCCGAGATGTTGAGCACCCGCGATGAGAATCTGGCCGGCAAAACTTGTCTCGTCTCGGGCAGCGGCAACGTCGCCCAATACACGGTCGAGAAATTGATCGAGCTGGGCGCAAAGCCAGTCACGTTGTCCGATTCCACCGGCTACATTTACGACGAAGAAGGCATCACCCGCGAAAAACTGGCTTTCGTGATGGACCTGAAAAATGTGCGCCGAGGTCGCATCGCAGAATACGTGGACAGGTTTAAGAGCGCCGTTTACGCCGCCGATGATGGCAACCTCGATCATAATCCGCTCTGGGATCATCCGGCGCAGTGCGCGTTCCCGAGCGCGACTCAAAATGAAATCAGCGCCAAAGACGCTGAGAACCTGCTTCGCAATGGCGTCTATGTGGTTTCGGAAGGCGCCAATATGCCGACGATGATCGGCGGTGTTCGGCAGTTCCTCGATGCCGGCATTCTCTTCGGCCCGGGCAAGGCGGCGAACGCGGGCGGAGTCGCCACTTCGGGCCTGGAGATGGCGCAAAACAGCATGCGCATTTCGTGGACGCGAGAGGAAGTGGATGCGCGTTTGCAAGGCATCATGAAAGCGATTCACAAAACCTGCCGCGCGACGGCTGAGCGTTTTGGCACGCCAGGCAACTACGTGAACGGCGCGAACATTGCCGGCTTCCTCAAGGTCGCAAATGCCATGCTCGATCAAGGCGTCGTCTAGGAAGAGCAGAGATGAATCAGGAACGACCGGAAGCAGGAAAAGGAACCGGACTAAGCGTCTTCTTCTCGTTTTCTGGCGTTGCTAATTCATTCCGCGCCGTGTCGTCCGCGGGTCGATGTGCGATTCCAGCATGACGCCTTCGCCCTATTTTTTTCTCGTTATCTTCGTCGGGGTGGCGCTGGTTTTCCCGATCGTGCCGCTCTTCCTGGCCTGGATGTGGCGACGCTTTTTCCAGCCGCCGAAGCCAGGCCTGGCCAAGAATGCCACCTATGAATGCGGCGTGGAGTCGTTAGGCAACGCCCAGATCCAGTTCCAATCGCAGTTCTATCTCTACGCGATCATTTTCCTCATCTTCGACGTGGAATCGATCTTCCTCATTCCCTTCGCGGTCGCCTTCACCTGCTTGCCGTTCGGCGCTTTCGTCGCGATTTTGGTCTTCCTGTTCCTTTTGCTGGAAGGGCTCGTTTGGGCCTGGAGCAAAGGTTGTCTAAATTGGGCGAAGTAATGACGGCACCGATCGACGAAGGGCTCAAGAACGAGCTGCAGAAACAGGGCATCTGGATGACCTCGATGCAGGAGCTCTACAACTGGGGCCGCAAGAATTCGATCTGGCCGCTGCAGTTTGGCCTCGCTTGTTGCGCGATCGAGATGATCGCCACCGCGGCCTCGCGCTACGACCTGGCGCGCTTCGGTGGTGAAGTCTTCCGCCCTTCGCCGCGCCAGGCCGATCTCATGATCGTCGCCGGGACGGTGACTAAGAAGATGGCGCCGCAAATCGTCAGGCTCTACAACCAGATGCCCGATCCGAAATACGTCATCTCGATGGGCGCCTGCGCCATTTCCGGCGGACCTTTCAAACAAGGTTATAACGTGCTCAAAG
>JBPCLK010000026.1:0-23802 GCA_051003355.1 Chthoniobacterales bacterium
CGTGCCCTGCCCGCGAGCGCACAGGACGCGCTGCAGTGGCTGCGCCAAGCCAAAGAGTTTCACCTAACGATCAAGGACAAAAGTCTGGCGCGGGATCCAGCCCTCGATTTCTTCCCGCTGCCCCCGAGCGGGGCGATCCTCGGGCATCCGCGCCGGGAGAAAGGAAGCGACGGCTCCGCGGTTTTCGTGATCCCTTTCGACACCGTGGAGGCAAGCGCGCAGTCGCTCGATGGTTTGGTCGTCGCGGGCGATCACGCTTTCTCGTTAGGCAAAATCGCTCCAGCCACCAGTCCCGAGAGCGTCGGGAAAGATGCGACGGCCCGGCCGGAGCCCGATGGACTACTCAAGCTGCTCCTCTTCGGTTTCCTTGGCGGATTCATTCTTAATCTCATGCCCTGCGTCCTCCCGGTGATCTCGCTCAAGATCTTCGGCTTCATTCAACACGCCGGCGACAGTCGCGCGCGCATTTTCGGCAACGGACTCGCTTTTTCTGCGGGGATTTTTGCGTGGTTTCTCGGGCTCGCCGCGCTCATGGTCGCGCTCAAATCCGCCGGGCACGAGATCACCTGGGCTTTTCAATTCACTAACCCGTATTTCGTCGTCGCGATGAGTGCGGTCGTCCTCGTTTTCGCGCTTAATCTCTTCGGCGTTTTTGAAATCAACCTGCCAACCTCGGCCACGACGGGTCTGGTCGGCTGGTCAGCGCGAGAAGGCTACGCGGGCTCATTTTTCCAGGGCGTTTTTGCCACGGCCCTCGCCACACCCTGCACCGCGCCGTACCTCGGCACGGCTCTGGGTTTTGCCTTCGCCCAGTCCGCCCTCATCATCCTGCTCATGTTTATCGCCATCGCGGCGGGCATGAGCGCGCCATATCTGCTTCTCAGTGCTCAGCCTGCATGGCTCCGTTTCGTCCCCAAACCGGGCCCCTGGATGGTGCGCGTGAAACAGTTCATGGGCTTCCTCCTGCTCGCGACCTTGCTCTTCCTCCTCTGGGTCATCGGCGTCGCGCGAGGTGTGGATGCGGCCATCTGGGTGAGCTCGTTTCTGCTCGCGCTCAGTGTGGCCTGCTGGATGCAGGGTTCATTTTCGCTCCCCACCGCTTCCCGCGCCCAACGCTCGCTTGTCTTCGCCCTCATGCTCCTGCTCGTGCTCGGCAGCGGCTGGTACTTTATCGGTGAGAAATTCCGCGCCAGCAAGACCGCGGCCTCCAGCCTAACGAACGGTGACTGGATTCCCTTTAGCCCGGAGAAAGTCAAGACCGAGCTGGCGGCCGGGCGCACCGTCTTCGTCGACTTCACGGCGGCCTGGTGCATCACCTGCAAATTCAACGAAGCCGCCGTCCTCGAAACGGCCGCCGTCAAAAGCGCTTTCCAGCGCTATGGCGTGGTCAAAATGAAAGCCGACTGGACCAACGCCGACCCGGTCATCACGAAAACTTTGAAACAATTCGGGCGCGTGGGCGTCCCACTCTACGTGCTCTATCCGGCCTCCAATCCGAACCAGCCCGTTATTCTGCCGGAACTGCTCACCCAGGCTCTGGTCCTGGATCATCTCCAATCCACCGCGCCGAAAGTCGCGGCCGCTCCCTGATTTTATGAAAACAAAACTACTGACCCTGATTCTCGCTGCCTTCTCGACCAGCGCGCTCTTCGCCGCCGATGCTCCCAAGGTCGGCGATTTCGCGCCGTTTTTCACGCTGTCTGGGGCCGACGGCAAAGCTCACGCGTTAGCCGACTACCAAGGCAATTACATCGTCCTCGAGTGGTTCAATCCTGGCTGTCCGTTCGTGCAGAAGCACTATAAGAGCGACAACATGCAGGCGCTCCAGAAAGAGTTCACCGGCAAAGGTGTGAGCTGGCTGACGATCGATTCTTCTGCGCCCGGTGAGCAAGGCCACCTCACCGCCGAGCAGGCAAAAAAGCAGATGACCGAATGGAAAATGGGTTCGACCGCGCTCCTCCTGGATCCGGATGGCAAAGTCGGGCACGAATATCACGCCACCAACACGCCGCACATGTTCATCATCAATCCCGAAGGAGAGGTGATTTACGAAGGAGCGATCGACAGCAAGGCTTCGGCCAGCGCGGACGACATCAAAAGCTCGACCAACTATGTGAAAGCGGCTTTGAACGAAGCGATGGCCGGTAAACCAGTTTCCAGCGCGCAAACGAAGGCCTACGGCTGCTCGGTTAAGTACGCTAATTAGCCCAGGCCATCCGGGTTCGAACGTCGGGGCAGGCGATACAGACTCGCGTTGAGCCCTGGCTCTAAGCGGGTTTGCGATTAAAACGGCCCGCCCATCGCAGCAGCGAACGCGGCATTAGCCTAACGACAGTCATCCCGAACTTCATCATCCCGCCCGGGATAATGATCGGACGGTTTCGCATCAGCCCATGCAACCCTGCTCTGGCTACGTCCTCCACCGGAACGTGCGCGCTCTCGGGTGCAGGCATGACGCCATCCGGCGTGCGACGCGCGACCTCCGTGAACTCGGTGCGCACTGGTCCCGGACAAAGCGCGGTCACGCTCACGCCTTTTCCGCGCAGTTCGCTGCGCAAGGCATCGGAGAAGCTGGTCACGTAAGCCTTGGTCGCGGCGTAAACCGCGAAATTTGGAATGGGCAGGAAACTGGCCGACGAACTGACATTCAAAATACCACCGCGCCGCTGCGCGATCATCGCCGGAAGCAAACCCCGAGTGAGTCTGGTCAGAGCGACCATGTTGACCAGCATCATGCGATCGAGTTTCTCCGGATCGGAGGTCGCGAATGCGCCGATGTCGCCCAGGCCGGCGTTGTTAACCAGCAAATCGACGGGCGGCTTTCGCTCCGACAGCCAGGCCAGCAATTCATCTACGGATTCATGCCGCGACAAATCAGCCGTCCGGATTTCAACGCCAAGCTGCGGATGGCGCGCACGCAATTCCGTGGCCAGTTCTTCAAGCCGTTCACTGCGACGCGCGACCAGGACAAGCGACGCCGCGCGGCCGGCCAGTTGCCGGGCCAGTTCGCGACCGATTCCCGCCGAAGCGCCGGTCACCAAAGCGTGACACCCGTTAAGCTGCATCCTGCTCAGTCCTTCGTGAGGAGAGGCTCGAGCACGAGCCACACCATGTTGGCCACGACTTTGTGTCCTGCCGCAGTGGGGTGAATATGATCCGGTTGATTCAAATCGATGTGGCCTCCCACGCCTTCGAGCAGGAACGGGACCAGTGTCGCATGGTTGTCCCGCGCAATGTCGCTATAGACCTGCTGAAACGAAGCGGCGTAGTCGCTTCCGAGATTGGGCGGCATGCGCATACCGGCGATCACGATTTTGACCTCCGGATTCTTCGCCTTTACCCGGTCGACGATGGCCTGGAGATTCTTTTTCATCTCCATGACGGGCAATCCCCGCAGACCGTCGTTCGCGCCGAGGGCGAGGAAAAGGACATCGATCTTCTTCTGCAAAACCCAGTCGAGCCTCGCCAGTCCGCCTGCGGTCGTGTCACCGCTCAGGCCGGCATTGATCACCTCGAAAGGAAGATTTTTCTCTTGGATCTTCTCCTGAATCAGCGCCGGGTAAGCCTGCGCTTGCTCGACCCCGAGTCCCGCCGTCAGGCTATCTCCGAGAAAAAGAATCGTCTTGCCGAAGACGGGCGTCGCCAGCAAGAGAGCGACCAAGGCGGCGACAAAACAAGGGCGCACCAATTTCCTCATGCGCGTCGGATCACCATCGCGTAAGCAAGACGCGCCCTTCCGCACCGTCAATGAACTCATTCCCAATTCTCGACGTCCGCGATCTCACGAAAAGCTACGCCACCGGAGCCGGCCAGCTGACCGTTCTGCGCAACGTCTCCTTCGCGCTCGAGCAGGGAGCGACCTGCTCCATTCTCGGGCCGTCCGGCAGCGGCAAGACGACTCTTCTCGGGCTGGCCGCCGGCCTCGATCAGCCCACCTCGGGTTCGGTGTTGCTCAACGGCATCGCGCTCGCCGGGATCAGCGAGGACGAACGCGCCCGGGTGCGGAACGAGCACGTTGGTTTTGTGTTTCAGAACTTCCAGCTCATCCCGACCTTAACCGCGCTTGAAAACGTCACCGTGCCGATGGAGCTGCGAGGCGATCGCACCGCGCGCGACCATGCGCTCGAACTTCTGCAACGCGTCGGGCTCGGAGAGCGCAGCGACCATTATCCGGCCCAGCTTTCCGGTGGCGAACAACAGCGCGTCGCGCTGGCGCGTGCGTTTATCAACCGGCCAAAGATCCTTTTCGCCGATGAACCGACCGGCAACCTCGATACCGAGACCAGCCAGAAGGTGATCGAGATCATGCTGGAGTTGAACCGCAACGCGGGCACCGCCCTCGTCCTGGTCACCCACGACTCCGACGTCGCCAGCCTGACCCAGCGCACCATTCGCCTGCGCAGTGGCGAGAAGATCGATGACTAGCGGTTTCGGATTTATCAGTCGCATGGCCTGGCGCGACAGCCGCTCCAGCCGGCGTCGGCTTCTGCTTTTTTCTATTTCGATTTCGTTAGGCGTCGCCGCTCTCATCGCCATCGGGCTCTTTCGGGCCAGTCTCTCCCAAGCCATCGACGACCAGGCGCGTTCATTGTTAGGCGCGGACCTGGTGGTGGAGAGCTCGCGACCATTTACTCCGGAGCAGGAGCAAATGCTGCGAGAGTTAGGCGAGACGCAGGCGCGCGAAGTCCGCTTCCGCACCATGGCGCTGTTTCCCAAAGGTGGCGGCACTCGCCTCGTTTATGTGCGGGCGTTGGGCGGCAACTTTCCTTTCTACGGTACGATGGAAACTGCGCCGGCGACCGCGGCCCAAAGTTTCCGGAACGGCGGTCAGGCCGTGCCCGAGGAAAGCCTGCTCTTTCAATTCCGAGCCCAGCGCGGCGACGCCATCAAAATTGGCGAAGCGACCTTCACCATCGCGGGCGCTTTAGCTAAAATGCCAGGGGAAGCCTCGCCCGCCGCCAGCTTCGCACCCCGCGTTTATATTCCGTTGCAAGACCTGGCCAAAACAAACCTGCTCAAGCCGGGCAGCCTCGCCCGCTATCTCAACTTTGTGAAATTCGCACCCCACACAGACGTGATGGCCGAGGTGGCGAAACTCGCGCCGCTCATCGAGAAAGCCGGCCTCGAATACGACACGGTCGCCAAGCGGAAAAAGGACCTCGGCGAGTCACTCGACAATCTTTACCGATTCCTCAGCCTGGTCGGATTCATCTCGCTCCTCCTCGGCGCAGTCGGAGTCGCGAGCGCGATCCAGGCGCATCTGCAGCAAAAAGTGCGGATCGCAGCGGTCCTGCGCTGTCTCGGCGCCGCTGGTCGCACAACGGTCGCGGTCTACCTTCTCCAGGCGATGGCCATGGGGTTGGTCGGCGCACTCGCAGGAGCCGGGATCGGCCTGGCCGTGCATCGCATCCTGCCCGGCCTCTTGAAGAGTTACATTCCGTTTGAACTGCCCACGGCTATCGCGTGGCCGCCAGTGCTCGGCGGGATGGCGGTCGGTCTGGCCGTCTGCCTTCTTTTCGCTCTGCCTCCGCTTTTGCGTTTTCGTAGAGTCTCACCGCTGCTCACCCTGCGCGCCTCGAGCGATGAATCCGTCGCGCCTGGGCGCGATCTCGCGACCTGGCTGGTATATTTGATCATCGCTGCCAGCCTCACGGGTTTCGCCATCTGGCAGGCGGATGCGTGGACCGACGGCCTCTGGGTGGCCGGCGGTCTGGGCGCGGCCATCGCAATTCTTGCGGGCATGGCCAAACTGCTCATCTATCTGGTGCGCAAACTTCTGCCGCGACGCTGGAGTTTTACCGCGCGGCAGGGGCTGGCCAATCTTTACCGCCCTAACAATCGCACCCTGCTTCTCACGCTCTCATTAGGCCTGGGAACCTTTCTGCTGCTCACCATCTACCTGACTCGCGACGTCCTGCTCACCCAATTCCGTTCGATCGATGCAAATAATCAGCCGAACATTTTTCTCTTCGACATCCAGCCGGATCAGACCAGCGCGGTGGCCAGCCTCGTTAGGCAAGAGAAGCTGCCGGTCATTCAACAGGCTCCCATCGTGACCATGCGGCTGGTGGAGGTGAAAGGACGCAAGTCGACCGATATCCTCAAAGACCCAAACCGGAAAGCGCCGGAATGGGAGCTCGAGCGCGAGTATCGCTCGACCTACCGCGCCCAACCCAGCGAGACGGAAAAGATTACCGCAGGAAAGTGGGTCAGCCATGTCGATTACCACGCCGGCGACGTGGTGCCGATTTCGATGGAACAGGATATCGCGAAAGATCTCGGCCTGACCGTGGGCGATTCGCTCGTCTTCGATGTGCAGGGTGTGGAAATCAAAGCACGCGTGGCCAATCTGCGTGAGGTCGATTGGAAGCGTTTCCAGACAAACTTTTTCGTCGTCTTTCCAACCGGCGTTCTGGAAAATGCGCCGACCTTTAACGTCCTCGTCAGTCGCGTGCCTGACCCTGCGGCCTCCGCTAAACTGCAAAACGCGGTCGTGGCGAAGTTCCCTAACGTCTCCGCGCTGGATCTCACCTCGGTCATCCAGACAGTCGACGCGATTCTCGTGAAAGTAGCGCTAGTCATTCGGATCATGTCGCTCTTCACCGTGGGCACCGGGCTCATCGTGCTGGGCAGCACCATCTGGAGCGGACGCTACCAGCGTCTCAAGGAGAGTGTCCTCCTGCGAACGTTAGGCGCGTCGCGTCTCCAGATCTGGAAGATTCTCTGTGCTGAATATCTATTTCTGGGGTTGCTCGCGAGCGCGACCGGCATCGTGCTGGCATTGATCGCGAGCTGGGCGCTGGCGGTTTTTGTTTTCAAACTCGCTTACACGCCCGTCATTTGGCCGCTTTTCCTGGCAGCGCTCATGGTCACTGCGCTCACGGTCGCGGTGGGTCTGCTCACGAGCTACGGACTCGGGAGCACGCCGCCGCTCGCCATCCTGCGCGAGGAAGAATCGTAGTGAGGGAGAGCTACGAACGGGCGCGGCGTTGCCCCGCGCGCTCCGCCGGTTGCAAGGCGGCCAGCTCGCTCTTCGTGAGTGGGCGCCAGTGTCCGCGCGGGATTTCACCGAGAGTCAGTGGCCCGATGCGAGTGCGGACCAGACGTTTCACTTCGTAGCCGACTTCGTAGAACATCCGGCGAATCTGCCGATTCAGGCCCTGTTGCAAGACCACGCGCAGCCGGGTCGGACCAGTCGGTTGGAGGCGAGCCAACCGCGCGCGTTTGCCATCGAGAAAAACGCCGTCGAGCAGTTTCTGCGTGAGCTCAGGATCCCAGCGTCGGTCGACCGTGACCTCGTATTCCTTCTCCACCTTGTAACGCGGATGAGTCAGGTGCTGGGCCAGATCGCCGTCGCTGGTCAGGAGCAAAAGGCCTTCAGTCTGGGCATCGAGCCGCCCGACGTTGAAGAGCCGGGAAAACTTCTCCGGCAAAAGGTCGTAGATCGTATCGGTCGCGTTAGGATCGCGCCGAGTAGAAACGAAACCCGCCGGCTTGTGCAGAACGATGGTGAGCGTCTCGGCCGGTCGCACCAACCGATTCCCGACCTTGACATGATCGCTCGGCTCAACCTGCGTGGCGAAATTGTTGCAGGGTTGGCCGTTGATGGTGACGCGACCTTCCGCGATCAACTCATCACAGTGCCGCCGCGAACCGAGACCGGCCGCGGCGAGGAAACGATTGAGGCGCACAAGAAGGTTGAGGGGATGAAAGGCTGAGTGGTCGAGAGGACTTGGTGGCCGACGGCAAATCCGCTCAACCTCTCAACTGCTCAACTTTCTAAAGATCCGGCTTCGTCTTCGGCAGGCCGATGACTTTGCTCGTCTCTTTCCACTGGCCACGCTTCTTGAGCAGTTCGACCCGTTCAAACCGTTTCAGGACGTTGCGCTTGGCTGCGATAGTGCTGGCGCCTTTAAGACTGCGATGCTGCGACATAAAATTTGCTCCGGGTTGTGCTCCGAAAATGAGCGGGCAAGGTAACTGGCCTCACGCCTTTTTCAAATGGATAACCGAATAACCCGTCGACACGCCTCCGGCGGCCGCAAGTGGGGTCTGGTGTTCGGGGTAACCGCTGTTTTCTTCTTCAGCCTCGGTCTGGTCTCCTGCCGCGGCGTCGACTGGTTTCTCCTGAAACGCTCGTTGCGCGCCAAGTTTAGCGAAGTGCATTGGATTACGACGCAGCAACTGGCCGATTGGCTGGCGGATAAGAATCGGGCGCAGCCGGTCCTGCTCGATGTGCGCACCCCGGCGGAGTGGAACGTGAGCCATCTGGCTGGAGCGCGACAGGTGGATCCAAAAGCCGACGCCAAGACTGCGGCGGAGGGTCTTCCCAAGGACACGCCGATCGTGACCTATTGTTCGATCGGCTATCGTTCCGGCGAGGTAGCGCGACGTTTGCAAAAAGCTGGCTACTCCAACGTGCAGGACCTGGAGGGCTCGATTTTCGAGTGGGGCAATGAGCAGCGTCCGCTGGTCCACGACGGGAAACGGGTGACGAAGGTGCACCCCTACAGCGCTACCTGGGGCCGCCTCCTCGAGCCCGGAGTGCGCGGGCTGCTCCCGCCGGCCGACGGGCATTAGCCTAACGATGATTGCTCAGCAAAACGGTCGTTCCGCAAGTGGTCAGCTCCTCCACGGGAACGCTGCCCTCGGCCAGAACCTGGCGCCAATGAGGCAGCCGGCTTCGCTCCGTGAGAAGGAAAAGGCGATCGGCTGCGGACCAAGCTTGCCGGACCGTTTCTTCATCGAGGAAGATATCCTGTTTCGGCCCCAGGGCCGCGCCCGGTTCTGAAGCAGGATCTTCGTTCACCAGGTAAAATTTCCGATCGAGATAAAAGAGCAGGCTGCTGCCGACGTGCATCGGTCCTTCGTAGATCACCTTGTCGTTAGGCGCGATGCGGGCCTGGATGAAACCAGCCGCGTCCGCCAGCGAAAAATAAGGCGCCATCCGCGCCACGCCATCGAGCATGCTAAAACCAATCGGAACCATCGCCGCCGCCAGCGCAGTCAGGGCGAGTCGAGGTCGCTGCCGCCAGATCAGCCAGAGCGCGATGCCGGAGAAAAGCGTGAGGGCGAGCCCGACCGCGCCAAACATGGGACGGAAACTGAGCCAGGTAGAGTCAGGTATACTGGTCAGGGTGCGCCAGGCCGTGGAGCGGTCGGCTGTCGTCCCCCAGTGATCATTCGCGCTGTGGACCAGCTCGGGCAGCCGCCATGCGACCAACCCAGCCACGAGCCCAAGCACGAAAATGCCGGCCGTCCCGCCGAGACGCGTCCACCGCGGCATGCGATCAAAAGCGGTCGCGGCAAAAATCGCGAAGCCGCCCCACATGCTCATCGAATAATAATCCTGCCGCTGGCCGATGATGAAGAGCGGAACGAACACGATCGCCATCCAGCAAAGCGGCAGCGCGTCGACAAATTCGATTTCGCGCGGGCGGAAGACACGCCGCCAGGCCAGAAACATCCCCGGCACGATGGCGAGAGACCAGGGAAACCACCAGGCGAGATGCAGACCAAGAAAGACGCGCCGCGGAACATTATCGTAGGTATGACCGGCATCGGCTTCCCCCGCCAGGTGGACCAGCCATTCGCGCGACGTGAATTGCTGGATAAAACCTGGGTGCTTCCATTCCAGCCAGATGTGCCAGGGCGCGGTGATGAGAAGAAAAATCAGGATGCCGTCCCAGTGCAGGAGACCACGAAAACGGAGGCGGGCGTCACGATAAAAACAGGCCAGAAGACCGAGAATCGCGGCCGGATAAATGAGCCCGTGCAGACTCTTGGTCATGCAGGCAAGCGCCGCGCAAATCCAAAAGCCGCGGAACCAGGCGCGCCGCGACGGACGCCGCTCAAAGCCGCGAAGCGCGCAGTAGAGCGCGCCAGCGATGAACGCGCTGAAGAGTGGCTCGGGCATGATGATCCGGCCAAAGATAAAACTTCCGCAACAACAAAGATGGATCAGCCCAGCGATGAAGCCACGGCCCGGCCCGCCCAGCCGGTCGCCGATGAGAAAAGTAAGACCGACTGCCGCACAGATGGCGAGCGCTCCGGGGAGACGAGCTGCGGCGGTGTTAACGCCAAACGTTTTCAGGGAAAGCGCGATCGCCCAATAGAGAAGCGGCGGCTTTTGCGGACGCAGGATGCCGTTATTCGTCGGCTCGAGCCAGTCATGCGAGGCGAGCATCTCGCGCGCCGCCCCGGCATACTGGCCGTCGGTCTCATTGTAGAGAGCCCCCCAGCCGATCGTTGCGATGTGCAGGAGTGCCGCGAGCGAGATTAGGAAGATGAAAAGCGCGCGGCGGACCGGCGGCGGCTCCAGCGCGTGCGGGGTGAGGAAAACCTCATCGAGAGTGAACGCAGGATTCCCGGAAGGCATTGGTCGTTAGGCTAAGCGGTCCAGCGTAAAAATCTGTCGCCGGATTTTTTCAGCCTTGGGCCGCGCTTCCCTCCGGCAGGCGGTAGCGCTCCCAGTCCTCAGGCAAGCGAAGTAATTTCGCGTCAGGCATCTGGACGAGCGCCAGCATCTGGCGGCTCTCCGCGATGAGGACTTCGTCGCTGATCCGGCGAATCTGGAAACCGCACCAGAAACGGACGCGTTCCAGGCGATCGAGCCAGCCGTCAATGCGCAATCGATCTCCCAGCTTAGCGGCGCGCCGGTAGTCGATCTCGGTGCGGACGACAACCGGATAGCGCTGCGTGTCCGCCATCTCGACCAGCTTCATCCCCAGCTCTTCGGCTAGCAGTGTCCGCGCCGTCTCGATAAAACGCAGGTAAGCGATATTATGGACAACGCCGCCGCAATCAGTGTCGAAAAACATCACCTGCACCTCGGTGGAAAAACGCGGCGGTAACTTGCTGGACGAGGAATCGAGGATCTCGGGATTCGACATTCGGATTTAGGAATTTCCGCCGCCGCTACAGACGGACCAGGTCGAGCAGGAACTGACACCACAAATAGATCATCCCGCGCCACGAATATTTGATCTCGCCGCCCGTCGTTTGCGTCAGGACGCCAGCTTTGATGTTGTGCGCGATCTGGTCGCGTAGATCGTTTTCGATTTCCTCCTGAATGCGATCGCCGTCGAGCGGCTCGATGCGGTCAGGCTCGACCGCGTGATCGCGCAGGAACGCCTTGTGACTGTGGTAAAGCTGCCAGAACGATTGATCGGGTCGCTGCCGGTTGATCCGGAATTGCGGGGTGAGCTTCAAACCGTAGGAGAGCGGATAATTCCAGGTCGTCCAGATCGTGCCGTCGCTGGTGCGCGAGGAAATGCGCAAATAATAGAAGGAAAGATCGTTCTGTTCGTTCAGACAAATGATGGCCTGGGCACGGTCTTCCTCTTTGTAGAAAAGACGAAAAAACTGCCGGTAATCTTCCCAGTCCCATCCGGCATCATCGACGTGCGTGAAGCCTTCGCTCTCAATCTGTCCAGTGATTTCATCCAGGGTCGGGAAGACTTCCTCGGAAGGAGGATTTTTCGGGCGCAGAGCCTTTTCGCGCGGCAACCGCAGGCTGCGGATACGGGTCAGAATTTCCAGCCAAGGCAGCAGGAGCCAGCTCAGGGCGCTGATGACGCCCAGGATCCAATTACCAGTGATGTAATAGATGGCGAGGAACGACGCCGTCAGAATTCCAAACGCGCCGACCTTCTGCGAGATGGAGGATTGATAGCTGCGCAGGGCGACGCTGAGAACCGCGACGCCCAGAGTGATGAAAAGCCCAAATAACATCTACGGGACGATGCCGTGCTCGCGCAGGAATTTCTCGAGTTGGTCTGTATCGAAATTCGCGAGCACCTCATCCCCGGCCACCAGAGTCGGCACGTAGGTCTGGTCGCTCAGTTCCTTCATCTCCTCGTAAGCGGCCCGGTCGCGACCGACATCGATCTCGGTGAATTGGTAACCGCGTTCGGTTAAATATTCCTTGGCATCGATGCACCAGGAACACCATTCACGGCTGAAGAGTCGGATGTCGGTCGGCACGGAGGGGAATAAACAGTCGCATCGGGGTGCGTCAATCTCTCCTTGGACTACGCGGGCCGTTTCAGAGAATCGAGTAACGACTTAAGCAGTCCTTTTCGCCTAACGAACGTGAGCTGAAACCACTGCGCACCGCCCGTTCAATAAACGATTTCCCAGGCTCCATCCGGCTTGCGCACCGCCATCATCTTGCCCGGATACACCATGGAGAGCGCCAGCCCCGCGCACATCTGCGTCTCATCGTCTTTGATTTGCGCAAAGGTCTTTTCATCCAGGCCGAAGAGCGAACCCTCCTTCTTCGTCACCACCACCTCTGGGCCACTGGTGGTGGTGAAATCGAGGTCGCCCACTTGCGGCGCAGCCACCCGCACGCCGGCTTTGTAAACTGCTTCCAGACATTGCGCCCGCCGCACGTCTTCCACCTTGAGCGATTCGTTTTCCTCTAACGCCTTGTAGAGCTCGCCGAAATCTGGCTTGAACCAGTCCGCCCGCGTCTTGAGAAGTGCGACGATCTTTTGCTTATCCTCCTCGGTCAGCGAGCTAACCACCGGGTAGTGATGCCAGGGGAGATCGAGCGCGAAGTCACTCGTAAATTCCCGCTCGAAAACCACCTTTCCTTCTACTGCTTTGCGATCATCCGCCTGTTCTCTGGGAAGAGCCGGCGCCGGCGCGGCATCCGGCGCGGCTTCCTCGGTGACCGCGTCGGTCACTTCGGCCCAGCGAAATTGGGCGCGGTAGATCTGCTTTGGATCGTCCGGGGTGAACTCTATCCGGATCTTGTTCTTTCCCTTGCGCACGATGGGACCGGCGGAGTTCATCGGCGCCCATACGGCCGGCGCGACCTCGTGCTCGTCGGAGACCGGGATTTTCTCCGCGGTCAGCTGCTGATCGGCGAAAGGCACATTGTTGATAAAGACCCGCGCCTTGCCCGGGACCGCGGTGACTTCCTGCTCCTTGGCCGGGTCACCGGTGAAAGGCGCAAACTTGAACTCGACATTGATGACCGCCGCCGGCGCGAGCGACGCGACGCCAAAACAAAGAAGCGCCCTAGCGAACTTTCGCATTCTTTCCCTTATCGCAAAACCAGGCCGTTCGACGAGCAGAAAATAATGCGCTGCTGGAAGGTGGCGAGAAATCTTCAGTAGGCCTAACGAGTCGAATCTAGATTTCTGATCGCCCGACTCCGCTTACCGCAGATCGCATGCAAAGCGATAACCGGGACAAAGAGTAGTCCGATCCACAGGTGCACAGAGCTGGTCCAGGCTCGCAGATGTTCTCCGCCCGCGTAGTAAAGACCGTAACCTGTCATAATGAGCAGGAAGAGAAGCGCGCACAGAGAGAGACCGGTGCGGAGATTGCGGCGCGCGCGCCACGCGAATTTCACGTGCATTGGGAATAGCGTGCCGAGCATAATCAGCATCGCCATGGCCGCGCCGCCGTGCGCCTTTAAAATCCAGGTTTCCGCCGGACTGACCTCTCCAAATTCCCCCGGTGTCATGCCAAAATAATGCAACCACGCCCAGACCGATCCGGTGGCAAACACCAGCGCACTCACGCCATAGACCACCCACTCGTGACGGCGGCTAAGCTGGATCGAGTTGCGACGCATCTCATGAAGTCAGCCATTGAGCCGGACAATTTCTCTCGAGCAAAAAGGCGTCCGCGTGGTGCCGCTCGAGCACAGACCTCGCCCCTTCGCGCAAGGCCAGAGCAATCTTGGTCAAGGCGTCCGCGGTGGCACAATCGTCCGCACCCACCGTCACGCTGACCTCATCGAGAATCGGAGCGCCCGAGCGGCCATCAAAGAGTTCAGGAGTAAAATAGTGGGCCGAAGTCGCCAATGAACGCTCGCGCAAAAGAACTCTGCCGGCTCGGCCACCCGGATTGAGAGGATGACGAATCAGAATCGCCTCCGATTTTTCCCCAAAGACTCGCAAATCACCGCCCGCGTTCACCACTCCCGCAACCGCACCCGCCTTCTTCATCGCTTCCACCGCGCGATCGACTGCGAAACCCTTGGCAATGCCGCCTAAATTGATGGTGATCGGTCGACGGAAACGAACACGATCCTGTTTATCTATGACCAGGTCACGCCAGCTGCCGCCCGCTCCCAGCGTGATATCGAAAGCACCGCCGCTTTCCTCGGAAAACCGGTTGGCCATCCGCAAGACCGAACAAGTCCAGCGATGCACGGAAATGCTAGAGCTACTCGCGTTCCGATTGAGGCAACTGACCTCGCTTCCCGGATCATAACGGCTCATCAGCCGCTGCACCTCCGCGACCGCGATAAAAGCCACGGCCAGCGCGCGGCGCAGCACGGCTTCGTCAGCCGCCACCGCCGTGATCTCGACCAACGTGCCGAGCAAAGGCCGCGCCCGCCGCGCCTTAACGCAGAGAGACATTGTGGAGAGCGAGGACGCGTCGGACGCCGTCGCTAATGTGGCGCGAGGAAAGCGTGGCGCCGCTGATGTTCTTGATATCCCGGTCCAGCTCGAGCGGCGCGGCCTTGGTCTTCCCAAAGAACTGAGCTCGCCACTTTGGATCGCGCACCTGCCCTCCATAACTTTCCCGGTAATCCATGATTTCGACTCCACGGACTGCTCCTTCTTTCGTTAGGCCTACGGCATAGGTAATAAATTCGTGTTTACCAATAACCTCGTCGACCACAAACCAGTCATGCCCGTTCACGCGCCAAACCTGGGGAGCACGGCCAGTGAGCCGGACACCGCTCTGCTGCTCGATCGTTTTGCGTTGTGCTTCCGTGAGATGAAGGGCTACCACCACACACTTCTTTCCCGGGAAGATTGCCTGTTGTGCCTGTACGACATTAAGATAGGTCATCGCGAATGCCGGACTGACCAAAGCCGCCGAGAGAGGTGCAGCGATGAAAAGGAATTGCGGTTTCATCAAGCTAGAAGTTAAAACCCACTTTCAGGCGCCAGGCGTTCCGGGACTCTTCGGCGAAGGTCTGGCCGGTGTCGGGCTCGTCGATCCCTTTGCCATAGACTTGGTAGTTCCAGGTCAGGGTGGCCCACCAGCGTTTTTGCGCATAGTGCAGCGAAGGCCCGGCGTACACCGAGCTATGTTCGAAAAAGCCAAGGTCGAAGAGCGGATACTCGGCGCGGAAATGCGCTTCCAGTCCAGCATACCAGTTAGGAGCAAACCGGTAAGTGATCCCGCCGGCTGATTCGAAGGAGAATTCGCGCGGGTATTCTTCCGCCGGCTGCTTTCCCCACGCCCATTCCACCCCAAGGCTAAAGACAGTAGCCAGGGTGTCGTCGAGAAAGTCCTTCTGAAAGTCGATCTCCGGCTTGAGATACCGTTCGTGCTGCTTCAGACCTCCTACCTCGTCGTTGAGGAGATAGCCACCTTCAAGACGCAAAGCCAGGCCAAGCCAATCCTTGAAAGGGCTAAGAAATCGATATTTTCCCGAAGCCTCGACCCCGCCAAAGCGATAGCTGCTTCTGTCCGGTAGGTCATCGACATCCTTGTTGTAGAAATAATGGTTCAGCAGCGAGAGACTGGCTTGGAACCGATCGGTGAAACCGTATTCCACTTCGGTCTCATAGTCGGAACCGTAGTAAGTCCCTCCGTCTTTCCCTGTGCGCAGGGTGCTAGACTGGTAAATCTCCGCATGGCCTTGCGGCAGCGTCTCCGAGCCTCGCGCGAAACCAAAGAACTGCTCGTCGGCGCAAGCCATGGGTGCGGCCAAGCTTCCGAGCGACCCGACGGCAGCGATCACTCCCAGTGGAATACATTTCATTCCACCATCCTAGCCAACGGATTGACGGTCCGCTGCCGGGCCGTTGCTAAATATTAGCGGTCAGTTGCGACCGCGCTCCTGAAGTCGTTAGCCGAGGCTGGAACGGTAGGCGGCCGCATCCTTAAGAGACTTCAAGTGCTCGTCATCCTCTACCTGCATGACGTAGATCCAGCCTTCTCCATACGGATCTGTATTGATCAAGGCCGGATCGGAATCGAGCGCGTTGTTCACTTCCAGAACCGTGCCTTTGGCCGGGGCATAGATGTCGCTGGCCGCCTTGACAGATTCAACCACCGCGATGGTTCCCTTCGCCTCGTAGGTGGCGTCTTTCTTGGGCAACTCGACATAAACCACGTCGGTCAGTTCCTCCTGGGCGTGATCGGTAATCCCCACGCGAATCTTCTCGCCTTCTCGGCGGACCCATTCGTGCGATTCAGTGTAGATAAGGTCGTCTGGAACATTCATGGTTTTTTGTAGAGCGGTTTCTTTTCGATCACAGCCGGAAACTTCTGGCCGCGAATCTCAATTTCGATTTCTTCGCCCGGCTTCGGTGCCGGCGTCTTCAGGTAAGCCATCCCAATCCCGTAGTTCAAGCTTGGTGAAAGGGTGCCACTGGTTAACTCGCCTATTTCCACGCCGTCGCGGAGAACGCGATAATGCGGCCGGGGCGGCGGACCTTTTCCGGTCATCTTGAACGGGACGAGCCGACGGGAGAGGCCAGTTTCTTTGTCTCGAAGCAGCTTCTCACGCCCGCTAAAGCGTGGCTTCGTCAGGTCGACAAAGAAGCCCAGCCCCGCTTCGAGCGGGTTGTGCGCGGGCGAAAGGTCGGAGCCATTGAGCGGATAGCACATTTCGAGGCGCAAGGTATCGCGCGCGCCCAGACCGCAGGGTCGAATGCCTAACGAATTTCCCTTGACCAGGACTTCGTTCCACACTCGCGGGGCATCGGCTGCGGTAAAGAACACCTCGATCCCGTCTTCCCCCGTGTAGCCAGTTCGCGCGACCCAGACTTGGGTGCTCTCCAAGTCAATGCGCGCGATCTGATTTCGCGCCGGCAGTTCTTTGCTTTCTCCGAAAACGGCTTTGAAGAGCTGGCCTACTTTCGGTCCCTGGATGGCGAGCCCGGCATAGTTGTCGCTCTGATCCTCCAGCTCCACACCTTCACCCAGATGCGCCTGCAACCACTGGAAGTCGTCGGTGATCCGCGAGGCATTCACCACCAGGAGAAATTTCTCTTCTTCGATTCGATAGACGATCAAGTCGTCGATAATGCCCGCGTCATCGTTGAGCAAAAACGTGTACTGACCTGTGCCGACATCGAGCTTTGCGATGCAGTTTGTCAGCATCGTGTCGAGCCACTCGCCGGCTCGCGGGCCGCTCGCGACCAGCTCGCCCATGTGGGAAATATCGAAGACACCGACGTCGTTGCGGACGGCCAGATGTTCTTCCCTGATGCTGCTGTACTGCACCGGCATGAGCCATCCGCCGAACGGGACCATCTTGCCGCCCAGCTTCACGTGTTCGTCGTAAAGTGGGGTCGTTTTTGGCGTGCTCTCAGTCACTTCGGCCAGCCTAGATGTTGGCGCAAACGTGTCAAACGTTCGGCGCCACGGGCGGGATTGTTGAACTGCCGCAAGCGCGACTCTACGGTGACCTGAACATGACTTTCCTCGATTCACTCGAACGTCGCTGCGGCTGGATTGCCATTCCCGGCCTCATTCGCATCGTCGTGGCGCTGACCGCGCTGGTCTATCTGCTCACGTTTATTAACCCCGATTTCATTTCGCTCATCGCGCTCAGTCCGGCGCGCATCCGAGATGGCGAAGTCTGGCGGCTGATCACCTACATCTTTATTCCTCGTTCCATGGGCGCACCTGGCTCGCTCATGCAGCCGCTCTGGTTACTGGTCGCGCTTTGGTTCCTGCTCTTCATCGGCGACCGGCTCGAGCAGGCCTGGGGGGCTTTTCGGCTGACGCTTTATTTTCTCGTCGGGATGATCGGCACGACCATCGCCGCTTTCCTCTTCGGCGCGCAGTTCTCCAACACCATGCTGGCTTCGTCGCTCTTTTTCGCCTACGCGACCTTTTATCCGGATGAAGTTATCTACCTCTTTTTTGTGCTGCCGGTGAAAGTGAAATGGCTGGCCTGGATCTCGGCCGGCCTGCTCCTTTTTGGATTTGCCTCGAGTCCAAATTCTTATCGGATCGCGTTGATTGTGGCCTTCGCCAATTATTTGATCTTCTTCGGACCGGATCTGGTGCGCAATGTGCGCAACCGTCAACAGGTCACGGGTCGCCGGAAACGATTTGAGGAGGACGCGCGGCCCGAGGACGAAGCCCTGCATCATTGCGCGACCTGCGGCGCAACGGAATTAACCAATGCGAACCTGGAATTCCGCGTTTCGCGCGACGGCGAAGAATATTGTCTCCCTCACCTCCCCAGCGCGACAAAGGTCGAGGTCTGACCGCGCTGGCTGACACCGGCACTTTGCTTGACCCCGTCGCCTCGCACGGGGAAACTCGGAGGATGGATTCCACGTCCGCGCCGCTTGTCCCCCAGGATGGTT
This sequence comes from Chthoniobacterales bacterium, assembly GCA_051003355.1. Taxonomy (GTDB): domain Bacteria; phylum Verrucomicrobiota; class Verrucomicrobiia; order Chthoniobacterales; family UBA10450; genus Palsa-1392. The sequence goes on from JBPCLK010000026.1 coordinate 18,312, forward strand.
GGCATTGCCTTCACCTTTATTACCGAATCGAATACGGTCAGTGGCAATTGCTCACGTCTGACGAGCAACGCGCGGCTAAGATCGCGCTCTCCACGATCGTGCAGGAAACGCGCGCGCTCGAATCCACGCAGCTCCTGACGCTCAGCCAGGTCACGCCCAAAGCCGACCTCGGCTTCATGCTCATCACACCGGATTTGCACGTCGCTAACCGAATCGAGAAGCAGCTCACACTTTCGTTAGGCCCAGACGTGCTGGTGCCAGTTTACAGTTACCTGTCGCTCACCGAGGAGAGTGAATACGTCACCACCGAAGAGCAGTATGGCGAAACTCTGTCCACCGAACAAAAGCTGAAACCGGGCACCCCCGAGTTCGACGCCGGGATGCAGGATTTTCGCGAACGCATGAAGAAATATCGGCAGGATCGCGTTTATCCGACACTGCCCGACTGGCCGATCGTTTGTTTTTATAACATGACCAAGCGGCGCGGCGAGCAGCACAACTGGTATTCGTTGCCCTACGAAGAACGCCGCACCCTCATGGGCGGTCACGCGCGCGTCGGCCGTCAATACGCCGGCAAGGTGAAACAACTCATCACCGGCTCGACCGGATTGGACGATGCTGAGTGGGGCGTGACGCTTTTTGCGCACGATACATTCCAGATCAAGGCGATCGTTTACGAGATGCGCTTCGATGAGGTGAGCGCGGCCTACGCCGACTTCGGCGAATTTTACGTTGGCATTCAACTGCCGCTCGACGAACTGTTTCGCCGCCTGCAGCTTTAAACTCGTGATCGTCTTCATAATCGACGTTGCCTAACGAACGAGCAAGATTACGATTGCGAGCACGGGTCGAAATGGATGGGTGGCAGAGTGGTCTAATGCGCACGCCTGGAAAGTGTGGTTGCCGCAAGGCAACCGGGGTTCGAATCCCTGCCCGTCCGCCCGTGCGCTGGCGTCTCAGCGGTCGTTAGGTTGACGCCGACTGAGCACCTGCGTCGTTTGCCGCACCTTGACGATGCTGTTGGCCGGGAGGACACCGCGGAAGTTCGTGCCCGGGTAAATGATGCAGTCGCGTCCCACGACCGAGCCTGGATTGAGCACCGCGTTACAGCCGATCTCCGAGCGGTCACCAATGATCGCGCCAAACTTTCGCAGACCGGTCCCGATCATTCCATCGGTGGCCAAGACAGATATTTCGGCGTGATCGAGCTTCACGTTCGAGAGAATGACTCCGGCACCGAGGTGGGCCTTGTAGCCGAGAATCGAGTCGCCGACGTAGCTGAAATGCGGAATCTGCGCCTCATCGAAAATGATGCAGTTCTTGAATTCGCAGGAGTTCCCCATGACTACGCCATTGCCCACGATCACGTTTTCGCGCACATAGCAGCCGCTGCGGATGTGGCAGTTTTCCCCGATCCAGGCGGGCCCTTTGAGCATCGCGCCCTGTTCGACGATTGTATTCGCGCCGATAAAAACCGAGCCGCTCACATAGGGCTTGCCGATCAACTCGCCAAAGACGCCGGGCTTGAGGCGGAACTTCAGGTAACTCGGGATCTGCTTGAGCGCATCCCAGACGTATTTGTCCGGCTCGAAAAGTTTCGAGTGCGCAGTGTGTTCGAGTTCGAAAAATTCGGCGGCGCTAAACATCGTTAGGGAAGAAATCGCATGGTCAGGCACCGGCACGGCGGGTCAGCACTTGTCCTTCCTTGGTGTCCCGAACATCCCAGCCCAGATTCTGGATCGCATCGCGCAATTCATCACTTTTTTGCCAGTTCTTGGCAAGTCGCGCCTGCACCCGCTCCTCCGCCAGACCCGCAACCTCGTCGGCCGGCTTCTCCTGCTCGCTTTCCAGCGCCAGAACGGCATTAGTCTTTTCCCACCAGTCCAGCCAGGCGCGTCCTCGCGCCGGATCCATGCCGGCGTCCAACTCGCGATTGCTTTCGCGGACCTGTTCGAAGAGCTGCCCGAGCGCGGCGGAAATATTGAGATCGTCATCCAGAGCCTCGCCGAATTTTCCGTATTCGATCTCCGCGCCAGCGGAAGACTCCGTCGCGAGGTCGCGCAGACGGCGCAGCCATTCGTCAATCCGGGCCAGCGCCTGGCGCGCTTCCTCCATGCCTTCCCAGGTAAAGTTAAGCGGTGCGCGGTAATGGACGCGGAGCAGCGCATAACGAACCTCGCGTCCGCTGTAACCTCTCGCGATCACCTCGCGCAGAGTATGGAAATTGCCTAACGACTTCGACATCTTCTGGCCTTCCACGAGCAGATGCGCGCAGTGCAGCCAGTAGCGCACGAATTGCCGTCCGCTGCATCCCTCGGACTGCGCGATCTCGGCTTCGTGATGGGGGAAAATGTTGTCGACTCCCCCGCAATGGATATCGATCTGCTCGCCAAGCAAAGTGGTGGCCATGGCGCTGCACTCGATGTGCCAGCCCGGGCGGCCGCGGCCCCACGGACTTTCCCACCAGACGTCGCCATCCTCTTCGTCCCACGCTTTCCAGAGCGCGAAATCGCCGACGTGCTCCTTGTCGTACTCGTCGCTTTTCACCCGCCCGGTTGACCGCAACTCGGCGAGATCGAAATGCGAAAGATGTCCGTACTCGGGGAAACGGTTGATCCGAAAATAAACCGACTTGTCCTCCGCTTGGTAAGCCAGTTCGCGGGCGATCAATTTCTCGATCATCGCAATCATCGCCTGGACAAAACGTTCCTCCGTCGCGGCCGGATAGGAGTTGGCCCGCTTGATCTGCAACGTGTCGACGTCCTCGAAAAAGGCTTCCTTGAACGGGGCGGTGAAGTCCTGCAGCGGAAGTTTTGCAGTGCGGCTCCCGCGGATCGTCTTGTCATCGACATCGGTCAGATTCATGACGCGCTCGATCACGTATCCGCGTGATTCCAGATGCCGCTGGAGCAAGTCCTCGAAGATATAGGCGCGGAAATTTCCGATGTGGGCGTGACTGTAAACAGTCGGTCCGCAGGTATACATCTTCACCATCCGGCCAGCGGGATCGAGCGGACGGAACTCCTCGACGGCGCGAGAGTAGGTATTGAAGAAACGAACCGGCATCTGCTTACGTTGCGCGCGACTGCTCCTCTGTCTGCTCGATATTTGCCACCGCCATGGCGGCCATTCCCTCGCCGCGTCCGATGGCGCCCATGCCTTCGTTCGTGGTGGCCTTGAGTCCGACCTGGCTGACCTCGAGAGCGAGGGCCTCCGCGATTTTCCCGCGCATCACTTCCAAGTGCGGTCCGATCTTGGGCGCTTCCGCGATCAAAGTGGCGTCGAGGTTTGTCACCCGCCACTTCTTGGTCGCCAAAATCTCTCCGACCTTGCGCAGAATTTCGAGACTGCTGATCCCGCGGATGGATTCGTCTGTATTGGGAAAATGGTGACCGATGTCGCGTTCGCCGATCGCGCCTAACAACGCATCGGCGATGGCGTGGCTAAGAACATCGGCGTCGGAATGCCCTTCCAGCCCGCGCTCATGCGGAATCTCCACGCCGCCGAGGATGAGTCTCCGGCCTTCCCCAAAACGATGCGCGTCATAACCAATTCCGGAGCGAGACATGTCGTTAGGCCGAACGGAGGTCGAGCCGGCCGTTCGAGGCGATGATGCGAAATTTATCCGGCATATCTGTGCGTGGCTCCAGTTCCACCCGGCCGCCGGCCGCTTCCACGAGCAGACAACCGGCGGCGATGTCCCAGAGGCTGATGCCCTGTTCGATGTAGGCGTCGAGCCGCCCGCAGGCCACGTAGGCCATGTCGAGCGCAGCACTGCCTAACATTCGGCATTTGCGCACCCGGTGCACCATTTGTTCGAGCAAGGGGAGGCCGGCGTTAATCGTGGCGCTCGTCTTAGCCAGCCCGATGGAGACCACGGCTTCCGCGAGCGTGGCGCGCGGACTGACCTGAAAAGGATCTCCGTTTAAGAGCGGCGCCTCTCCTTTCTCGACACTCCAGAGCTCTTCGCGAATCGGATCGTAAACGACTCCCACAATTACCGCGCCGTGCAAACGGAGTGCGATGGAGACGCAGAAGTGCGGGATGCCGTAGAAAAAGTTCACCGTCCCATCGAGCGGATCGACCACCCATTGGTGAGTACTCGTCTGGTCGCCCACGATGCCTTCTTCGCCGTAGAGCGCGTGCTCGGGGAAACGTTTGAGCAGGATTTTGGTGATCAGATCCTGCGTGAGCACATCAACTTCGAGCTTGATGTCATGCGCCGTGGTCGCGTTGACCGTGAGAGGCTTCTGAAAGTGCGAACGCAGTAATTCGCCTGCCGCGCGGGCCGCTTCCTGAGCGACTTCTAGGTGAGCTGTCACTCGCTCAGACTAAACGCTTCCACGCGCCGGCCGCGAAGTTTTTTGCACAAAAAAAACCGGGAGAAGAATAAATCCTCCTCCCGGGTTGAAGTTAACATGAAGGAAGAACGGTTCTGTCACCGCCCTTCTGTGGATAGCGGCCTTATTTCTTTTTCTTAGCCGGTGCTTTTTTCTTAGTCGCCATCTTTTTCTTGGCGGGTGCCTTTTTCTTGGCGGCAGCCTTTTTCTTCTTTGCTGGCATAGGGAATCCCCCCTTTCAATCCGCAGAAGCGGTCTGTGAACAGTTTGTGAATAACTTCGCTTTCATGGTGTCACTAATCGTCATGTTTTTTTTGTCAAACAATTTTCGCGCATGACGATAATTATTTTAAGCAATGTGCGCGCCAGCTCGGTTTTTTTTGCGCGCGTTAATTTTTTCAATCCGCCGTCTCGGTCGAAAATGAGGAGCTCATTCTCGTCCACATCCATTCCCACATCTGTTCGACCGACGTCGTTCGCCACGATCAGATCGCAATTCTTCGCCGTCAGTTTGCGTCGTGCATTCTCGACCAGCTCCTGGGTTTCGGCCGCGAAACCGACGACCAGACAGTCGTGCGGCAGACTCGTTAGGCTGGCGAGCACGTCGCGCGCAGGTTCGAGTTCGAGGGCAAAGCGGCCGCGTTGCTTCGGCAATTTCTGTGCGGCATACACGACCGCTTGATAATCACAGACCGCCGCGCACATGATGAAGACATCGCAAGCCGCGAAGTGGTGCGCGGCAGCGGCGAACATCTCCTCTCCTGTCATCACCGGAATCAAGTCCGAGCCGATCGGCGCCGCGAGTGCGACCGGGCCGGAAATCAAAATCACCTCGTGCTTTTCCTCCAGCGCGGCAGCGGCCAGCGCGTAGCCCATTTTACCGGAAGAACGATTGCTCAGATACCGCACGGGATCGAGCGGCTCGCGCGTCGGACCGGCCGTGACGACGAACTTCACGCGATCAGATTATCCTGACTCGCGAGCAGGAACTCCGCGCGGGAGGCGATCTCGTCGACTTTCCACAAACGCCCGAGACCCTCGTAGCCACACGCGAGGAGACCGGCCTCCGGTCCGATGAATTCCACGCCACGGGAGCCCAACGTCGCCACGTTTTCCTTCGTCGCCGGGTGCTCCCACATTTTGCCGTTCAT
>JBPCLK010000027.1:0-11546 GCA_051003355.1 Chthoniobacterales bacterium
CTGCCTCGCCCGCGGCGAGATTTATCGCGACCCGAGCTTTCATGAGATGAAAAGCTTCCTGCCCTCCTCGCAGGCGCTTTTCGATTTAAATGAGCTTTACGCCCGGCAGTTAGGCGTCGTGCCGGCCGCCGGATTTCCAGAGTCACGGGCCGGCACAGAAAGCGAAGCGATTGCTGAGTTACAGAAGAAAATCGAGGTCTATTGTCAGCAAACCAGCGCGGCGCTAGAGCGCGAAACGGAGGCTTTCATGAAGGCGACAAAGAACGGATCCGACCAGAAACAAGTGCTCCGGCTGGCCAAGGAAATAAGAACACGGCTGGACGCTCAGCCAGCACCTACTCCCTTTGGGGCGTCGCCCCCGCCGAGCCCTTCGCCGACTCCTTCTTCTGAGCTGAGTCCGTTGGAGAAACCCGCCCGATAACCGTATGCCCGCCATTGTCGAGAACGTCTCGCCCCCATTGATTCACCCGCGCCGGCTGGCACGAATCACCTTCACCACCTTCCTACTCACCTTCATCGCCGCCCGCGTCCTCGTCATCCTCATCATGACACGGCGGATCCCGGACTTCTTCCTCCATCTTGGCGGAACGCACGTCCACCATCTTAATTATGGAATCTTCCTACTTTCCGCGGTGAGTGGCGTCCTCGTCTTCACGGCGCGACCGAGCGATAAACTGCGCAAGCTCTGCGCGCTGCTCTACGGTTTTGGGATGGCGCTCACCTTCGACGAGTTTGGAATGTGGTTGCATCTCGGGGGCGGCTACTGGCAAAGGGCCAGTTTCGATGCAGTCATCGTGCTCCTGAGTCTTTTTGGTGTGATCGCATTTGCGCCGACCCTGGCACGAATGCGCACCTTGCACTGGGCGACCGCGCTCGTATCGCTTTCGGCCGTTTTGGCCTTCTATTTCATGCTCTTCAAATCGATTAAATATGTTGGGCAACGCGTCGGACCCAAACTCATTCGGATTGAGGAAGCCGGCCCGCAATAGGCCCCTCAGGGCTGTTCGTGAGTCTCAACGATGAAACACAGGAAAGTTAAAGTTAGTGACCAAATGCAAAAGGGATATGAGTATCTGCTCACTAAACCTGTCGGGAAAGACTTCGCACGCGACTTTAAGCCAGAACTGACTCCCAAACAGATGCTCCGGCTGGGCGTTTTCGGAGGGAAGTATATGACTGACTGTCAGCCCGAGTTTCCCAAAGACTGGTTCGCCCGAGCCAAGCTCTGTCCAAAGAAACATGACCCGACACTTAACTGCTTTGGAGTTAACGCCTCCCAGCCGCTCTCCGTTTGGCGACAAAAGGGCTGGATCTACGAGGAAGATCCGCGCGGATGGTTTCAATGGTATTGCCGCTACTTCCTTGGTCGACGTTGTACCGACGACGAGCGACAAATCAAACGATGGCGTGCCGTTCGACGCCACATTGGACAGCTAAAGAAGCATTGTGGCCGCGGCAACCTAACCTGTCGGCCGCGCCAACGCCAGGCGCTTTTGCATTGGGCTTACGATTCGCGCAAGCTGTAGCGGGCTGTCGAGAGGCCTAGGCGGTGTCCAGACTGGCGCAATAGGTCGCATACATCGCACTATTCACCTCCACCAGCCGCTTCTGAATCTTTTCCAGATACTCGTGCAAACCGAATTCGAAGATCTCACCGATCGTAGCGTAATCCAGGTCTGACCGCATCCGACCCGAGAGCCGCTCGGCCTCGTTGCCATACCGGCTTTCATCGACGCCAGATATCCGATGTAAGGCGTGGTCTAACGAGTCGATACAGTAACGAATCGAGCGAGGAAACTCGCCATGGGTGATCAGAAACTCGGCCACCTTCCAAGGCGCGACCTGGCTGACATAGAGCTTACAGTAAGCCTCAAGAGCACTGCATGACTTTAGGACTGCCATCCACTGGATGGTATCGACATTGCCGCCCACGTTTTCGCCCGACGGAAGAAGGATATGATATTTGACGTCCAGAATGCGTGAGGTGCAATCGGCTCGTTCCAGGAGAGTCCCGATGCGGATGAAGTCCCAACCTTCACCCTGAGTCATGGTCGCACTCGTCACCCCTTGGAAGAGGTGCGAATCGTTGATGACTCGTTTGAAAAACTCGTGCGGACTGGTGATCAGCAGTTCTTCGGCGGCTTTGCTCCGCACAAACAGGTAAAGGCCGTTGATCTGCTCCCACATCTCGCTGGAAATCTGTTCACGCGTGGTGCGAGCATTCTCTCGCGCCCTGGTCAGGCAGGAAATGATCGAGTTGGGATTCTCTCGTTGCAGACTCAGAAATTCAGTGACTGATTGTTCGTCGGCCGCCTCATAGAGAGAATCAAAAAGATCAGTCTCCTCGAGGGAAGCGATGACTGGCGCCCAATGCTGCATGGCATCCGCCTCGCCTCCCAGATCGAGGAGCAACTGCAGGTTCACATCGAGAATACGCGCATCGTTCTCCGCGCGCTCGATGTAGCGGCTCATCCAATAAAGAGAATCGGCGACGCGACTTAGCATCTAAGGGTTCTCTCCGGTCTCTTCGTCATCGACCACCCAGGTGTCTTTACTGCCACCACCCTGCGAGGAATTCACCACCAGCGATCCCTTGCGCAAAGCGACCCTCGTTAGGCCTCCAGGGATAATGGTCACCTTCTCACCTGAGAGGATGTATGGTCTTAGATCGACATGGCGACCTTCGACTGAGTGATCGCAGAAGCTGGGTGAGCGCGAGAGCGAGACGATCGGTTGTGCAATGTAGTTACGAGGGTCATGCCGGATTCGCGTCGCGAAATCCTCTAACTCCGCTGCGCTGGCCTGGGAACCAATTAACATTCCGTAACCGCCGCTCTCGTTGGCGGATTTAACGACCAGTTCCGGAAGGTACTCCAAGATGTGTTTCAAATCATTAGGCTGAGAAGCCAGGAAGGTTGGGACGGTTTCCAAGATGGCGTCTTCGCCGAGATAGTAGCGAATCATCTTGGGAACAAAGTGATAGACCACCTTATCGTCCGCCACGCCGGTGCCGATCGAGTTAGCCAGACTTACGCAACCGCAACGGTAGGCGTCCACCAGGCCGGCGACACCCAGTCCTGAGTCTTTGCGAAAGACGCGTGGATCGAGAAAGTCGTCGTTAATTCGCCGATAGATGACGTCAACTTTCTTCAGGCCCTTGGTCGTGCGCATGAAAATGCAGCCATTCTGCACCACAAGGTCGCGGCCTTCGACAATCTCAATCCCCATCGAGCGAGCGAGAAAGGAATGCTCGTAATAGGCCGAGTTATACACGCCCGGGGTCAGGAGGACAACAGTCGGCTCCGGCACGTCGCGAGGCGCAATGTAGCGGAGAACATTGAGTAACTCCTGCGCGTAGTCTTCCACAGGCCGGACGCGATATTCGCCAAACAGATGTGGAAAAATGCGCTTCATAGCCTGCCGGTTTTCCAGCACATAGGAAACTCCGGACGGACAGCGGGCGTTGTCCTCCAGGACGAGATAGTTGCCGTCGCGATCGCGGATCAAGTCCGTGCCACAGATATGAATGTAGATGTTGCGCGGCACATCGAAGTTCATGAACTCCGGACGGAAATGTTCCGCCTGCCAGACAATCTCTTTCGGGATCACGCCGTCGCGCAGGATGTTTTGCCCATGGTAGATGTCGTGCAGAAAGAGATTGAGCGCGGTGATTCGCTGGACGAGACCGCGCTCGACTTTCTCCCATTCGTTCGCCGGCATGATCCGCGGGATGAGGTCAAAAGGGAAAATCCGCTCAGTCCCCTGATCGTCGTTATAGACCGTGAAGGTGACGCCTTGGGTGAGAAAACTGGCCGCGGCCAGGTCGCGCTTGCGCTCGAAGTCGGCCGCTCCCATTTCCTTGAAGCTGGCAAGCAACCTGTGGTAATGAGGACGCGCCGCACCGGAAGCGGAAAACATCTCGTCGAAGTAGTCGTCGACCTTGTATTCGGAAAAAAGGTCGGCCATGGGAACAGTCATTTTGTCAGCGCCGCGGAACCACGCAACGAAAATTGGAGCGGCCAGTCCGGAGCATGAGTCTGCCTGCACCCGTGTGACGGCACTTTTCCAGGAGCGTTGGCTGCAGAGTTACGTCGGCCGCAAGCTGCGGAGCGATCCCATCTTCCCAGCCGCCTTCGACTTACTTCGAGAGTCGGATCAACCGATCCTGGATGTCGGCTGCGGCGTCGGGCTCCTGAGTTTCTATCTGCGAGAGCGAAATTTTCTGTTGCCGATCACCGGGCTCGACCGGGACGGGCGAAAAATAGAACGGGCACTTACGGTCGCCACCAACAATTATCGAGATCTCACCTTCATCGAGCGGGACGTGTGCGAGTCGTTCTCCCTGACCGGAACGATCGTGCTCTTCGACCTTTTGCATTACCTCGCGCCCACCGACCAGACAAACCTGCTCGACCGACTGGCCAGGCAGGTCGCACCCGGCGGCCTGCTGGCGATTCGCGATTGCCCGCGAGACAGGAACGCTCGCTTCTGGATGACTAACCTGGCGGAATGTTTTGCGCAGATGATCACCTGGAATCTGTCGGCGCCGCTTCACTTTCCACCTCGGGAACGGATCTTCGCAGCATTTCCCGAAACGGAATTCTCGCGCAACGTCCGGCCGCTCTGGGGTGGGACGCCGTTTAACAATCACCTTTTTATTTTCCGAAGGCACGGGGCCGCAACTGCTCCGGCGACGGCAACACACAGCGAAACTTCGCCTCCGCCAGAGCGGTAAGCGTCTCCTCGAGGCAGCGCGGATGAAAATCCGGGTTGGTCGCGGTTCGGTGTCCCTCGTGCAAAAGAACGATGGCGCCCGGCTTCACGTCGCGCATGACACGCGCCGCCACCGCGGTCGAATCGCGGATGACCGTATCGAGACCGCGAACGGTCCAACCGACCAGGTGCATCTGGCGGCGGGCCAGCGCGGGATGCACGAAGGAGTTCTTCAATCCAGCGGGCGCCCGAAAATAGCGGGTTGGCATTTCGCCTCCGTCGATTTCGGTCGCGATACGCGCCGGGAGATAACACCAAAAAGTCCCGCTCCGATGGGTTGCTGTGTGATTCGCGACCTCGTGACCGGCCGCGCGGATAGCGGCCATTAAGGCCGGAAACTGGGCGGCCTTGCGACCGATGACAAAAAAGGTCGCCCGCGCTTCGAAGCGATCCAGGATTTCCAAGAGGCGCGGCGTGTGCACTGGATCGGGACCGTCATCGATGGTCAACCAGACTTCACGACTGGCTGTTTCGAAATGCGTCAGAACCGGACCCCACCATTGGCAGTTTGCGACCATGGTCGGATAAAGGAGCAACAGGTGGGAACAGAAGAGAACGCCGAGCGCGACCAGCGGATGGAAAGCAAGGGCGGCGAGGAAAAAGAACGCAGCCAGCAAGGCGAAACCGAGAATCAGGCGCCGGCTGAAATTAGGTTTCATGCCGAAATTTCAGGATCGCGAGGGCGAGAAGATTCAAAGCGAGCAACGTGAGCCAGAACATTCCTAAACACCGCACCCAGCTCGCCTCCTCCCGCAGGAACCAAAGCGCCAACGCGGTGGTCAGCGTCATGATCACGAGGTGCTGAAACGGATTGTTAGTCGTCGCGCGGTAAAGTCCCAGACGACGCAAGCCTCCAATGACGAGGGCGTTCACATAATAGAGAAGCAGGAAAACGAACCACATCGCGAACGGGAGAAGGCTGAGAAGAAGAAGGCGCCAGGGAATTGGCCTAACGAATACCCAAAGGAGGCGCTCCACAAAAACGCAGCTGATCCCGAAGACCAGGATGCCCAGACCATAAGCTTCCCAACGGCTGAACTCGGCCCGACATACCGATCGGCCATCCAGGCGTGCGATTAAGCGGGGCAACGCGAACGCGTAACCGAGTTCCCGTGTTTCTTTCATCTCACCGGGAAGATCGGGACTAACGAAAACCATTGCGACCAGTAGCCGCCGATCACTTGTTCGAGAGTGCGGCTCCAGGCATTGAAGGAGTCCGCGATGGCGGTGTCGCGACCGCGCTCGCGCCGGCAATGAATCGGCTGGCGGGCGATGATCTTGTAGCGGTGAAAGGAGGTCCGCACGATGAAGACCGGATAGATCGGCACCTGCGCGACATAGGCAAGCATGAATGGCCCATCCGGCAGGTGAACATCTTCGCCGAAGAGGCGCGCGCTCCGTTGCGAGACGTTGGCCACCGCCCGGTCGCCCTGGATGGAAACAATTTCGCCGCGCTGGATCGCGTTGAGCAGTTCGAAGGGCAGCGCCATGCTCGAAGTATTGTAAGCCACCTTGACCGCGCCAGCGCCCGCTCGCTCGAGGGAGGCATCAAGATGCTGCGCCGTCCTTCGATCAGCCTCCGGCGCGCGCACCATCCGGATTTCACGGTGAAAACGTTTCGCGAAAACCGCGGCGCCCAGATCGTAGTTGCCCATGTGCGCGGTGAGCAGGATCGCGCCTTGCGTCGCGGCCAGTTCGTCGAGGAATTCCCCTCCCTCGACTTCGTAAGCGAACTCAGTTTTCGCCAGCTTGTGATCAGCCGCGTCGGAAATCGTCCACGCGAAATTATAAAGGGTGAGCCAGGCGCGCGCCTGGTTGATGACAAAGCTCGAGCCCGGCAGAATCACCCGCAGATTGGCCAAAATGGCGCGACGAGCTGGGGCCGCGAGAAAGAAGAAAAAGATGGTCCAGAAAAAGATCATGACTGGCCGCAGATAGAACGGCACGTTCGTGAGGCCAAAATCGAGATAATGCCGCCAGACGACCCCCCGAACGTCGAAACGGCGCCACCAAGGCCCGGCCATCAGACTTCGACCGCCGCGGAACTCGGCACGGCGGAATAGGAAACCTTTTTCCGCCGTGCGAAGAGGTAGCGGAGATTCCCCAACTCCGCCTTCCACCAGCGGAAGAGTCCTTTCCGGATCAGTTTGTGCAGGCGCACGTCCGGCACGAAGCCATCGTAAAGCTCACGCCAGCCGGAGTTGTGCGTGGCGCAAACGCCGTGCGCGATCCGATTCTTCGCGATCGCGCTGAGCCGCTGATTATAGAACTTCATCATCCCGCCAAAAAGCCGGCCCGCCGTTCCCTCAAAAGGCAGTTCTTGAAAGGCGCGCTCCGGATTGGCGTAAACCGGCCTAACGAGCCCGATGAAATAAGTCCCGACATCGAGGAGCAGCGCCGCCGACATAAGATCGGCCTCGCCCATGTAGAAGTATTTATCCTGGTAGAGCGTTTCGAACCATAAGCGATATGTGATCACGAATTGTTCGTTGTAATAACGCTGCCGCTCCTGAATATCTTCGCCGTCGAGCGCACGAGCCACCAGGTCGGTCACCACGGAGGTCGTGTAGGAACAAAGATCGAGGCCCGGGCTGTAAAGAGGATCGATAAAACTGGCCGCGTCGCCCGCGATGGCCCAACCGTCGCCGCAAACCTGCGCGCTGTAGTAAGGGAGCGCCGAGTAGGCGCGCGCATCGTGCTCGACTACTTTCGCGTCCCGGAAAATCTCCCGGCCAACCGGATGCGCGAGGATGTGCTGGTGCAGACGCGCGCCGAGGTTGGCGCCTTCGGGCAAAGTGAACAGGCGGCTGTCATAAACCAGGCCGGCGCTAAAGTCGCCGCCCTTCAGTGGAATGATCCAGCACCACCAACCCTGTCCCATGAGGTGGTTGGTAGCCCAGGCCCGGCCCGTCCGCGAAGCCGCGGCGTAATCCGGAAATTTCTCCCGCCACTCGTAGCTGTCCCAATCCTTTAACCCGGTAAAGCGCGCCCAGACCGCATTGATTGGGTGCTCGGTGTTCTGGCGAAAATGTCCCAGCTTGCGAGCGAGGAAGGCCGCGCGTCCGCTCGCATCCACCACCCAGCGACAACGCACCTCGCGTTCTTCGCCGTCGATACTCACGCCTAACGATTGGCCTTCGACGCCGTGGAGATCGCAGCGTGAAACCTTGGCTGGTTTCCACACTTCGCAACCAGCCTGCGCGGCCAGCTCCAGCAGATGCGCATCGAGCTTCGCGCGATCGACCTGGAAGGTCGGGAGCCGCGCCTGATAGCGCGCTCCAATCTCGACGCATTCGTCGAAAGGCTGATCGGGCCGATCGGCAAACCAAAGCCGCAAACCCTGCTTGCTCAGTTGCTCGTGCCCGAGATAACTGGTCAGCCCCAGCACCTTGGTCAGGAAGCAACTGCTCACCTCGGTGGTTGACTCGCCCACCTTGCGATCGAAAACCGTCGCCTTTTCGATAATCAGAATTCGCGTCTCGGGTCGTCGCCTCTTCAAGAGAAGCGCAGTGGCCGCGCCGGAAAAAGCGCCGCCCACGATCGCGACATCGAACTCCGGATGCATGGCAGGAGGATGATGGACTGCCCCCTCGGGAAACGCAATGTTACTCCATGCTCCTGACCAACGGCCGCCTGATTTTCCCAGACCGGATTGCCGAAGACCTTTCCCTACGCATGACCGACGGGAAGATCGCGGTCATCGGGACCGAAGCGCCGCAGCCAGAGGACGAAGTATTTGATCTGGAGGGAAATTTCCTCGCGCCCGGGTTTATCGATCTCCATGTGCATGGCGGCGCCGGACATGACGCGATGGAGGGCACGCCGGAAGCGTTCCGCGCGATTTGCGATTTTCATCTGGGCGGCGGCACGACTTCGCTTCTCCTCACGACGGTGACCGCGCCGCTGGAGGAGATTACCCATGTCGTGCGACAAATTAACGGCGCGCGGGCCCAGCTCTCGCAGGTAGCCGGGGCGCACGTGGAAGGTCCCTTCATCTCGCCTGCGAAACATGGTGCCCAACGCGCCGAGTTCATTCTGGAACCCAAACCGGAATTCGTTGAGCAACTCCTCGCCATCAGCCCCGGGCCCCAGCGCGTGACGCTGGCGCCGGAATTACCGGGAGCAGCCGAGCTGATCGCCAGCTTGCGGATGAATGGGATCGCAGGGAGCGGCGGCCACAGTGATGCCTGGGAAGAAGACGCCGAAGCCGGATTTTCCTGCGGGATGAACCAGGTCACGCACACTTTCAACTGCATGTCGTCTCTGCGCCGTCGCGACGGCAAGCGCGTGCCTGGCCTGCTTGAGTTTGCCTTAAGCGAACCCAAAATTTTCTGCGAGCTGATCGCCGATGGTCACCACGTCGGGAAAACTCTCATGCGCCTGCTTTACCGGGCCAAACGCGCGGAGGGAATCTGCCTGGTCACCGATGCGACCGCCGGCGCCGGTTTGCCTAACGACAGCCGGTTCACACTCGGCGGAAGCGACTGCGTGGTGCGCGACGGCGCCTGCTGGCTGGCGGACGGCTCGGCCCTGGCCGGGAGTGCCTCGCGCATGATCGATCTCGTCCAGCGAATGATCCAGGAGGTAGGCGTGCCGGTGCATGAGGCGATTCGCATGGCCACCGAAACGCCCGCTCGCGCCATGGGCTGGACGAACAAGGGCATGCTGGAGGTCGGCCGGGCCGCCGATCTGGTGGTGCTGTCGCCGGATCTAAAGGTGCTGCGCACGTATTGCCTGGGCACTCTGCAAGGCGCAGATGCGTTTTCCAAAAACGCTGCCTGAAAACGGACTATAGCTGCGACCGAAACGGCAGCATGACTTCTTCGGTCACCCGTTCCCAGAGCGAGCGGTCGTTAAATTGCTGCAACGTGTATTCCTTCGATTTTTTCACGTCGCTCTCAAACATCGCTTCCATACGCTGGGCAAATTCCCGGTCATAAACGGCCAGATCGAGTTCTTCGTTAATTTGGGAAGAACGCGGATCGAAGTTCGACGAACCGATAAGCGAGAACATCCCGTCGATCACCATCCCTTTGGTGTGAATCATGGTTGGCTCGTATTCGAAAATCTTCACTCCGCCCTTCAGCAGATTGCCGTAGGCCGCGCGGCCGGCCGACTTGGTTAGCGGCTGATCATTATGCGCACCCGGCACCACGAAGCGCACGTCGACTCCGCGCTTGACCGCTTTGACGAGCAACCCGACCTGGTCGTCGCTCGGTGTGCAATAGGCGTTGGTGATCCAGATGCGTTTCTCAGCAGCGGCGAACGATATCGCCTCGGTCAAAGGCATGGGCGCCATGGCGAAGGAATGCGACGCGATGACCTGCGCCTGGATGTTACCCACCGGCGCCAGCTTGGGAAATTGATCGGGTCCGCTCAGGGTCTCGCCGAAAGTCTTGATCCAATGCTCCTCAAAAGCGTTCTGGAGCAGGCTCACCAGCGGGCCTTCTACTCGCACCTGCACATCGTGCCAATGGTCCGGGTCTTGCGCGTGCCCGGACCATTGTTTGGCAAAGCCAACACCACCGGTAAAACCAACCCGGCCATCGATGACAAGGTTGCGCCGATGCGATCGGCGATTAGTGCGATCCAGCCGCCAGGAACGGAGCGGGTGGTAATAGGCGAATTTACAGCCGGCTTCTTTCAGCTTATCGACGTCGGAATTATCCAGTCCCCAACCGGAACCGATGCCATCGAGCAGGACGCGCACTTCCACGCCCGCTTTGGCGCGTTCGATCAGAGCATCGCGAAATTCCCAGCCCACCTTGTCGGAGTGCAGAATATAAGCCTGGAAGTTGATCGTCTTTTTTGCTCCGCGAATGGCGGCCAGCATGGCCGGGAAATGGGTGTCGCCATCCTGCAGCAGATCGATCTTGTTTCCTCCCACAGGCAACGGATTGGTCAAAGCCAGTGCGGAACCAAAAAAGGCCGGATCGCTCACCCCGTAGGTGTGCTCCACGTGGTATTCGAGCACGTGACGGCGGATGAAAAAAATGCAGAACACTGCGATTAAACCCAGGATTGCCAAAGCAATGGCAACCCACTCCATGATTTCCAATTCCGGCAGACCAAACTTGCCTTTCCCTCGCGTGTTTGACATGGGCGGAAGTGTAGCGACCCCTGTGCCAGGCGCATAGCGCGATTTGCACGCGAGCGGGACGGAGCGTTAGTTGAAAGCCGCGTCGCCCCCGCGCCCCTTCCCTGTTTTATGCCGACAAATGCGAATCTGAACACCGTCGCGCCGCCGGACAATGTCGTGCCCATGCCCGCACCTCAGCCACCGCCGGACAAGCCCGACTTCTCCGCGCCGCGCAATTTCATTAACCGCGAGATGAGCTGGCTCGAATTTAACCGCCGCGTCTTTGAAGAAGCGCAGGATCCCGAACAGCCGCTGCTCGAACGGGTCAAATTTCTCGGGATCGTGAGCTCGAATCTCGACGAATTTTTCGAGATCCGCGTGGCCGGTATCAAGCAACAGATCGCCAGCGAAACGAGCGATGTCGGGCCCGACGGGATGAGTCCGACGGAGACTTTTGAGGCGATCGAGCGGGTCACGCACGACCTCGTGGCGCAGCAATATGCGCTCTGGAAAGACGAGATCGATCCGCTCCTTCGCCAGAACCACATCTTCCTTCACCATGTCAGCGAGCTGAACGCCAAACGCGCCGCCTGGGCCCGGCATTATTTTCAGAAGGAAGTCTTCCCGATGCTCACGCCGCTCGCCGTTGATGCGAGCCACCCGTTTCCGCAGCTATTAAACAAGAGCCACAACC
>JBPCLK010000028.1:0-77642 GCA_051003355.1 Chthoniobacterales bacterium
CAGCCGTTTAAACAACATCCGAGAGGATTTGTTCCAACGCCCTGCGCGGATCGGCCGCTGCCGTGATTGGTCTCCCGATGACGAGAAAATCGGCGCCCTTTTCGAGTGCCTCGGCGGGAGTTAGCGCTCGCTTTTGGTCGTTAGTCGCCGCTCCCGTCGGCCGGATTCCAGGGGTCACGATCTTCAATCGGGAACCGTGTGTGCGGCGGAGCGCCTCGATCTCCAGCGGGCTGGCGACGATTCCGCCAATCCCACTTTCCACACCGAGCTGAGCGAGCCGCAGAACCTGCTCGTCCACCGCGGAGTCAACGCCGGTTTCGCGCAAGGTTTTTTCGTCGGAGCTGGTCAGGACCGTGACGCCCAAGAGGAGCATCTCCGGCCGAGCCGCATCGACCGCGGCGCGAATCATCGCGCGCCCGCCGGACAGGTGAATGGTTAACATTTCTACCTCCAATGCGCCCGCGCTCTCCACTGCCCGGCCAACGGTGTTGGGAATGTCATGCAGCTTCAGATCGAGAAAGACGCGGCCGCCACCGTCCCGCACGGCGCGCACAATTTCCGGTCCCGCGGCCGTGTAAAGCTGGAGGCCGATCTTGAAAAAACCGGCCTGCGGCGAGAGCGCGGAGACCAGACCGAGTGCCGCGTCTGCCGTCGGCGTATCGAGCGCGACGATGATCCGCTCGTTGGGTTTAAGTTCAGCGGCTTGCCAGTTCATTCAGTTCCACACAGGATTGCGTGAACCTATGCAGCTTTTCGCGCCGGCGAAGATCAATTTATTTTTCAGAATTCTCCGTCGCCGCGACGACGGCTTTCATGAAATTGAGACGCTCATGGCGCCGATTACCCTGCGCGATGAGCTGACGATCGAGCCCAACGCATCGGGTCTGAAGTTTTCGTGCGACGACCCGAGTCTCCCGACCGGGGAAGAGAATCTCGTGGTCGGCGCGGCCAAGGCCTTTTTTGACGAAGCGAAGGCGGAGCCGGCTTTCCAGATCCACCTGAAGAAAAAGATTCCGCATGGCGCCGGACTCGGTGGAGGGAGCAGTGACGCGGCGAGTGCGCTGCTGGGTTTGAACGAGATGCATGGGTATCCACTGGAAATGGCTCGCCTGACAAATATTGCGGCACGCCTCGGGTCGGACGTGCCG
Organism: Chthoniobacterales bacterium; assembly: GCA_051003355.1. Taxonomy (GTDB): domain Bacteria; phylum Verrucomicrobiota; class Verrucomicrobiia; order Chthoniobacterales; family UBA10450; genus Palsa-1392. The sequence goes on from JBPCLK010000028.1 coordinate 1,149, forward strand.
TTTTTCCTGGCACGAGGACCCGCGCTTTGCCGAGGCCGAGGTGAGGTCGTGGAACCGCTGGAGGCACTTCCGAGATTGTCGCTCCTACTTTTGAAGCCGTCTTTCGGCGTGCCGACACCCTGGGCTTATCAGCAGTGGCGCGAGTCCCGCGAGCTTTCGGGGATCGAATACGGGCCGCAAAAGGTCGGAGATTTAAAATTGGAGAACGATTTGGAGCGCCCGGTTTTTGAAAAGCACCTTTTTCTCGCGCGCATGAAGACTTGGTTGCGCGAGCAACCTGAGGTCCTTGCCGCGCTCATGTCTGGTTCGGGTTCGACCATGTTCGCCGTCCTGCGGGAAGCCGGGGCGTCCGAGGCGCTCGCTACGCGTGCTCGTTCAGAACTTGATCCGCTGCTCTGGACAAAGGCGGCCAGTCTCTGACCAATCCCTTTGGTTGGCGGGAGTTTGGCGTTCGTTAGGCAAGAAGCTGGTCGAGGTGATCGACGCAAATTTGCGACCAGGTCTCGAGATTCTCCCGTCGCTCCTCCAGCTCGCTTTTGGTGAGAAACCCGAGATTGGTGATCATGGCTTCGCGCTTTTGCACGTTCGGTTCGTCCAGCCGAAAGACGTGCACGACCCCTAGATGGACGCGGCCGACTTCCGTGGTGTCATCATTCAGAAGGGCGACGATGCGATCTTCAAACGAAGTCGAGATTTCGACTTCTTCGTTGACCTCGCGTTCCACGCCCGCTCGGTAGGCCGCCTCGTCCCAGGCGAAGAGCGATTCGTCTTCGTCGTTCATGTGGCCGCCGATGCCGATGGAACCTTTCGCGACCAGGCGTTGTTCGCCGGCTTTTTTTCCTCTCACGTAATGGAGCACGCGATCCCCGCAGGCGAGCAGAACGTAGGGAATGATTTGCTTGTGCGTCGGATCGGTTTCGGCGGTGGCGCGCGAGAGGAAATGATTATTTCCGCGCGCAAGCATGGCCTCGAGATATGGCTGCGGCTCGAAGTTCAGTCCGTGGAAACTGCCCAGGCGATCGAAATGCTCCCGCCTGACGACGAGCACGTTTTCGTTAGGCGCCGCCATTCGCTTGTGACTCTAGAACGAGAAAGTCGCGCCGACCTGAGGTCCGATCAGATTGAGGCTCGGGTTCGGATCCGTTTGGCCGGCGTTGGATAGATGCTGGTAGAGCGCGCCGATGTTCAGTTTCCAATGGTCGTTAACCAAATAATCGACGCCCACGGCCGTCAGGATGTTAAAGGTGAAATCCTGACCCTGGCCCTGCCGGAAAGCGTCCGTGCTATCGATGAAACCAAGTCCCACGCCGCCCGAGGCATACGGTTGCAGCCGCCAGCCTGGCCGCACGAAGACGTGGCGGAAGCCGGCTGAGATGCCGAAATAGCGATTCTCCGGTCCGCGAAAAATGGGTTCCACCATGCCCAGCAGATAGACTTGGTTGTAGCCGCGAAAAAAGCTGTCGTTGTCGCGATTCACGCCCCAGCGCATGCGGGCGGTGAAAAATTGGGCGCCGATTTCGTAGCTGTTGGGATTGCCGATAAACCCGAGCAGGTAAGCTGTTTCCACCGAGAACTCGTATTGAGGCGGCTCGAAATCATTCAGGGCCAACTCCGGGCGGACGGTTGGTTCCGGGGCGGCTTCCCCGGCGCGGGCAATCCCTGCGCAGAGCAGGGTAAGGCCGCAGATCAGTGCAAGCATTTGAAGCGTTCGTTTCATGAAAGCGCCGAAGCATATTTCGAGTTCCCACAATTGCAATGCGGCCGCCACGTGGGAATGCTGTGCGCATGAAGAAAGTTCTCGTTTCAGCCGCTTTGGCTTTGGTTTTCATTCCGTTTATCGCTGGCGCGGCGGAGGAAAACAGCGCGAAAGCAAAGGAGCTGGCCGACGCAGTCTGGAAAACAAGCGGAGGCGAAAACTGGTCGAAGGTGAAAAGCATCGACTTCACTTTTAATGTGGAAAAAGACGGCAAAACCGTGGCCTCGGCGGAGCACCATTGGGACGTGGCAGCTCAGACTGACCAGGTGAAATGGAAAGGTAAGGAGGTCACGGTCAACCTGGCCGACCCTGCCAGTAGCGAGGACGATAAGGCGGCTTACGCGCGCTGGGTGAATGACTCCTATTGGCTGCTGGCCCCATTGAAATTAAAGGATCACGGCGTCAATCTGACCGACGAAGGGAAAAAGGAAATGAACGGCGTGGAGCGGGAAACGCTGCTCTTGAGCTTTGGCGAGGTGGGACTCACGCCGAAGGATAATTACCGCCTCTACATCAATCCCGAAACGAAGCTGGTGGAATCCTGGGATTACATGCCCGAGCCCGGCACCTCGAAGCATGCGACCTGGACCGCCTACGAAAAATCAGGTGGTCTGACTCTGGCCACCGATCATCAAATGGATGGCGGCATTCGGATCCAGATAAAAAATCTGAAGGTGAACACCAGACAGTAACGCGACCGAATGCCGGGGAGCGCACGCGCTCTCCCCAGATTCAACGCTCCACGCTGACTCGCATCCAGGATGTGAGATCGGTCGGCAATCCGCTGAGCCAATCGAATGCGCCCGCAATCCGGAGCCGCGCGGAGTGGAGAGCGTGGCGCGGCAGGAGGAGCTGGCTCTCCAGTTCGTCTGTCCAGCCGGTTTTAATAAATCGGAGATAATGCTGTTCGTTAGGCCCATAGATCTTGTCTCCCACGATCGGATGTCCCAGATGAGCCAAATGAACGCGAATCTGATGGGTCCGGCCCGTGCGCGGGATGGCGCGGATGACGGCAAAGCGTTTGTCCGCCCTAACGAATAGCTCTTCCACCCGGAACGCTGTCTCCGCCGCCGCACCCTGCGGATGGATCGCTTGTTTGAGCCAGATCGCTGAAGTGGTCACTTCGCCTTGGCGCAGTAGCGGAGAGGTCACCGTGGTCGTTTCCCACTCCGGCCACTCCCAGACGACCGCGAGATATTCTTTTTCAATCTGGCGCCGTTCCATGGCGAGGCCGAAACGCCGTGCGGTCAGTGCGTTTTTGGCGATCAAGACCAGCCCGCTCGTCTCTCGGTCGAGCCGATTGACGATCGAAACCTGCCCGCCATTGACCAGCTCGAAGGCCAGCAATTCCCGCAACGCCGCCCACAGAGTCGGCGTTCCGTCGGGCTTGCTCGGATGAATGAGAAGAAAGGGGGGCTTATCGACCACGAGGTAATCGTCCGTCTCCGCTACGAGACGAAATTTCGGCGGCGTCCTTGCGTGGTGCGTGGTCGTAGGTAGATGAGCGGACGCCGGCATGATTTCCCTGCAAAATGTTAGTCGCTATTACGAAGCCGGCGAACGCTCCGTGCACGCGCTCGAGGAAGTGTCGCTCGCCATCGAGCGCCACGAATTCGTCGCAGTGGTCGGGCCGAGCGGTTGCGGCAAGAGCACTTTGCTGCATTTGATCGCTGGGCTGGACCGTCCGACTGCTGGGGAAATCGTGGTCGATGGACTTAGCCTAACGACTGCCGATGACCGCCAGCTCACCGAATTTCGGCGCCGGCAGCTCGGACTTGTATTTCAGTTTTTCAATCTGCTTCCGACCATGAACGCGCTGGAAAACGTGAGTCTTCCCTTGCTTCTGCAAGGTGTTCCGTTGGCGGAGAGCGAGATGCGTGCCCGCGAGCTTCTGGCCCTGGTCGGCCTCACGGATCGGGCCACGCATTTTGTTCATCAACTCAGCGGCGGCGAGCAGCAACGCACTGCCATTGCGCGCGCCCTCGTGCACAAGCCATCGCTGCTCATCGCGGATGAGCCCACTGGCAACCTCGACACTGCCTCGGCCGAGAAGGTGCTTGAGCTGCTCCGGCAAATCGCGGTGGAACGCATGGCGACCCTGATTCTCGTAACCCACAGCGCGGAAGTCGCAGGCGCGGCCTCGCGCCGGATTGAATTACGCGATGGACGCATGATCAGTGACGAGGCGACATCTCGCGCTCAAGCGGTGTAGATTCTTCAGCCAGGAAAACCAGGATGCCTATCTACCAACTCGAGCGTCGTCAGGTCGTGCCCATGTCGCGGCAGGATTGCTGGCGCTTCTTTTCCGATCCGGGCAATCTCAGGAAGATCACCCCGCCGGCCATGAACTTTACCGTGAAGAGCGCTCTGCCTTCGGAGGTTTATCCTGGGCTGATGATCGAATACACTGTGGCGCCATTGTTAGGCATTCCGCTCACCTGGCTGACCGAGATCGTCCGTGTCGAGGCTCCGCGCCACTTCGTGGATGAGCAGCGCGTGGGGCCTTATCGCATCTGGCATCACGAACATTTTTTCCGCGACGCGCCAGATGGAAGCACGGAAGTTCACGATCTGGTGACCTACGTTCCGCCATTCGGTCCCCTCGGTGCACTGCTCAATCGGTTCATCATTCGTCCTCAGCTGGATCGCATCTTTGACTACCGTCGCGACCACCTGCCGACCGGTCCGCTCGAACCGACGGCTTGACCCCGCCGAGAAAACCGCTTTACCTAACGTCTCACCAACTCCGGAAAGGAAGCGCTTTTGGAACTTAAAGATATCAAAGCCATCATCGACTTGATGAAGAAGAATGACCTCTCCGTCTTCGAAATGGAGAAGGACGGCTTCCGGCTGAAACTGCAAAAGGGCGCCGAGCAGGCCTTCTTTGCCGCCTCTGCAGCTCCGCAAATGATCGCTGCTCCGGCAGCCTCCGGAGGCGGAGCGCCGGCTGAAGCTGGAGCCGCGCCAGCCGGGGACGCCTCCGCTGCGCCAGCCGGAAAAGAAATCACCTCGCCGATGGTGGGGACTTTTTATCGCGCCGCCTCGCCCGAATCGCCTTCTTTCGCAGAGGTCGGCCAGGCGGTGACCGAGGATACCGTCGTCTGCATCATCGAGGCGATGAAAGTGATGAATGAGATCAAGGCCGAGATGAGCGGAACCATCGCGGAAGTGGTCGCGGAAAACGGGAAGCCGGTCCAATTCGGCCAGGCGCTCTTTAAAGTTCGTTAGGTGAGATTTAGTCGGTTTCGCGTTAGCCTTCTGGGCCCGAGCAAGCCGGGATCCTGCTCCATCTTTGATGTTCGATGAAATTCTGATTGCTAATCGCGGAGAAATCGCTCTCCGCGTCATCCGTGCCTGCAAGGAACTCGGCATTCGCACCCTGGCCGTTTACTCGGAGGCAGACATCGATTCACTGCACGTGCAGTTGGCGGATGAATCGATCTGCATCGGCTCGCCGCCCAGTTCGGACAGCTATCTCAAAATCGATCGCATCATGAGCGCGGCGGAGGTGGGCGACGTTGATGCCATTCACCCCGGCTATGGTTTCCTGGCCGAGAACGCTCATTTCGCGGAAGTCTGCGAAAGTTGCAAAATCAAGTTTATCGGTCCGTCGCCTGACGCGATGCGTGCGATGGGCGACAAGAACTCCGCGCGCGCGGCGGCTCGCAAGGCCGGCGTGCCGGTCACACCAGGCAGCGACGGCATTGTCGAGACCGAAGCGGAGGCGATCAAGGTCGCGCAGAAAATCGGCTATCCTGTAATGATCAAGGCCGTCTCGGGTGGCGGCGGCCGCGGCATGCGCGCGGCGCACAATGAAGTGAGCCTGGTGCAGGGCTATCACAGCGCGCGGCTGGAGGCCGAGAAGGCTTTCGGAAACGCGGAAGTCTATATCGAGAAGCTGATCATTAACCCGCACCACATTGAATTTCAGATCATGGCCGATAGCCATGGCCGCACGGTTCACTTGGGCGAACGAGATTGCTCGATCCAGCGGCGCAACCAGAAGGTGATTGAAGAATGTCCTTCGCCTTTGCTCTCGGGCTCGCTGCGCAAGCGGATGGGCCAGGCGGCGGTCAAGCTCGCGGAAGCGGTCGGCTACGTGAATGCCGGCACCATGGAATTCCTCGTGGATCAGCAGGGTAATTATTTCTTCATCGAGATGAACACCCGCATCCAGGTCGAGCACACGATCACGGAGGAAGTTTACGGCTGCGATCTCGTGAAGGAGCAAATCCACATCGCGGCGGGCGACAAACTATCGCCGCACGTCGCGAAGCCGCTCGCCCGCTCGCACGCCATTCAGTGCCGCATCAATGCGGAAGACCCGGCGCGCAACTTTCAGCCTTCGGCCGGTCGAATTAATTTTTACTACGCGCCGGGCGGCCGAGGAGTGCGGATCGATTCACATGCCTATACGGGCTACACCGTGCCGCCCAACTATGATTCGATGATCGCGAAATTGATCGCCGTCGGGGCCACGCGCGAATCGGCCATCGCTCGCATGCGTCGCGCCCTCGGCGAATATTTGATCACTGGTATCAAAACTACGATCCCGTTTCATAACGCGATCATGCGCAACGCCGATTTCCGCAATGGCCACTACGACACCGGCTTTGTCGATCGAATGATGAAATCGGAGGCCTTCGAGCTGCGGCCGTCAAATGGCCGGCTGACGGATTGAGCGCGGTGAGCGCGCTGGCGAGCGCCCGGCTTTACGCGATTCTCGATCTCGGCTACGTCGCCCCGGCAAATGCGCTGCGGGTGGCGGAAGATCTCATCCGTGGAGGAGCCGACCTTATCCAATTGCGCGGCAAGCAGCAAAGTATCCCGGAACTCCAGGATCTGGCCGGAGAACTGCATCGCCTCATGAGCCGCAAAGGAATTCCCCTAATCGTGAACGATCATCCCGAAATCGCGCGGGAGGTGGCCGTGGAAGGCCTTCATCTCGGACAGGACGATCTGGCCATCAGCGCGGCGCGTGACCTCGTTAGGCGGAATTGCTGGATCGGAAAATCGACTCACAGCTTCGCGCAAGCCCACGCCGCCATGCAGGAAGGGGTCGACTACATCGGTTTTGGGCCGCTCTTCGCCACCCCAACGAAACCTGCCTATGAGCCCATTGGGCTAGACGAAATCCGCGCAGTGCACGAGTCGGTGCGTCTCCCGATCTTTTGCATCGGCGGCATCAAGCTCGGCAACCTGCCCGCGGTTTTGGCGGCTGGCGCTAAGCGTGTCGTCATCGTATCTGGTTTGCTGCAAAGCAGCGACGTCGTCGAGGCCACTCGCGCGGCCAAGGCCGTTCTCAATTCAGAAACCCTACAAAATTAAGCAATTCCATGTCTGTTCTCGTTGTTGGTTCCATTGCACTCGATACGGTCAAAACGCCGGTGGAAGAACATACCGACAAGCTCGGCGGTTCTGCTTCCTACGCCGCAGTCGGTGCGAGTTTTTTCTCGCCGGTCAACCTGGTCGGAGTTGTGGGTGACGATTTTCCAAAGGCAGAATTCGACTTTTGGAAGTCACGGCAAATCGACGCCACGGGTGTGCAGCAGGTCGAGGGAAAAACCTTTCGCTGGTCGGGTGAATACGCCTGGGATCTCAATACCCGCGAGACAAAATCGGTGGCCCTGAACGTATTCGAAAACTTCGAACCCGAGCTCCCGGAGCATTTTCGCGAGACTGAGTTTGTCCTCCTGGCCAATATCGCGCCTTCGCTCCAGTCCCACGTGCTCGATCAAATGCGCAAACCGCGCTTCGTGGTCGCGGATACCATGGATCTCTGGATCGAGACCACGCGGAAGGATCTCGACGCTCTGCTGCCACGAGTGGATATGCTTATTCTCAACGACAGCGAGGCGCGACAAATGACCGGCGACACAAGCCGTATTCGTGCCGGGCGCGCCCTGCGGCGCATGGGCCCGCGCTACGTAGCGGTCAAGAAAGGCGAGCACGGCGCTCTGCTTTTTGGGCCGGACGACTTTTTTAGCTGTGGCGCTTATCCGCTGGAGGATATTCACGATCCGACCGGGGCGGGGGATACTTTTGCGGGTGGGCTGGCGGGCTATCTGGCGGGCAAAGGCGAGGGCGAAATTGATTTCGCGCTTTTGCGCCGGGCGGTCATTTTCGGCAGCGTGCTGGCGAGTTTTAATGTCGAAGCGTTCAGTCTCGAGCGTCTGCGCAACCTCACCACCGAAGAAATCGAAGAGCGCTACGAGATGTTTCGCGTCATGAGCCAGTTTGAGGTGTTGCCGTAAGCGGCGGCCGCCGATCCTATCCTGCATCTTCGCGTTTGCCTTTGGCGGGCTTGCGCTCCTATTGAAAGCCAATGGGGAATCTGACGCTGGGCGTAAACGTCGATCACATCGCCACACTCCGGCAGGCGCGCTATGCCACGACGCCGGATTCCAAGAATGCCGAACCCGATCCGGTGGCCGCGGCCAGTCTCTGTGAACGGGCTGGGGCAAGCGGGATCACGGCGCACCTGCGCGCCGATCGGCGGCACATGCAGGATCGTGATCTTGAGCGGCTCCGCGCCAATATCATGACGAAGCTGAATCTCGAGATGGGCAACACGGGCGAGATTGTCGATTTCGCTCTGCGCCTGCTGCCGGACGAAGTCTGTCTCGTGCCGGAGAAACGCGAGGAGATTACGACTGAAGGCGGGCTCGATCTCCTGCGGTACGAGCGGGAACTGATTCCCACCATGAAACGCCTCCACTCCGCGGGGATTCGAGTCAGTCTCTTTATCGACCCGGATCCGGCGCAGGTCGATGCAGCGGTGCGCCTAACGACCGACATGGTGGAATTGCACACCGGGGCGCTGGCCAATGCCTACACCGAGAAGATCGAACAACAGGAGCTGGAACGGTTGCGTGCCGCCGCCATCCGCGCATCCAATTTCGGTCTGCAGGTTAATGCCGGCCACGGCATTAACTACCGCAACATCGCCCTGATCCACAAAATCCCGCACTTGAGCGAATTGAATATCGGCCATTCCATCGTGGCCCGGGCGATCCTGGTCGGAATCGAAACCGCGGTGAGCGAAATGCTGGTCCTGATGCAAAATTACCGCGGATGAGAATCATTGGTATCGGTATCGATTTGGTGGACTGCGATCGGATCCAGAATTCGATCGAACGATTCGGTGAGCGCTTTTTGCGCAGGATTTTCACCGACGGCGAGATTGAATATTCGAATTCCATGAAGTTTCCGGCGCGTCATTTCGCCGCCCGTTTCGCGGCCAAGGAAGCGCTTTCCAAAGCATTCGGAACGGGCATTGGCCAAGCCATGGGCTGGCGAGATCTCGATGTGCAAAAAAGAGAGAGCGGCGAGCCGTTCGTGGTCTTGAGTGGCGGAGCCGAGAAGATGGCTAACGAACGTGGAGTGGACCAGGTGTGGATCAGCCTGAGCCACACGGAGCAAAGTGGCATGGCCACGATCATCCTCGAAGCGCACGAGCGATGAAGCGGTTCCTCTGGTTTTCCCTGGCGCTTTGTCTTGCCATCGGTCCGCTCGAGGTTTCGGCGCAAACGCCGACTCCCGTGCCGACGGCAAGTCCCGCTCCGACCAAGGCGGAATCAGCCGAGGATTTCTCCACCCAGCGCGCCGCCTCCGAACGAAGCAAGATGTATCAAGCCGGCCTGGCCTACAGCCGCTGGCTCGACCACGTCGCGCAAAACAGCGGCAACGCTTTCTTGTCGCGACGTCCGATTGATCGGGTGACCTGGATGCGGCTGCTGGCCTGTGTCGGCGCGCTCGTTGTCCTGGCGGTCCTCACCGGCTGGTTTCTTTGGTTCGTTAGGCGGAGGGCCGGAGCGATCGAGTCTAACGAAGTGCAATCGTGGCCGGCCCTGGCCGCGGCCGCGATTCGCAAGCCGCTCGCCCTGCTCGTTTGGGTGATCGGCGGGTTCCTCGCCTTCATGCCGCTGGTTGCGGGGATTTCTTCGCGGCCGCATCGCCTCTTTTTCGCCAACGCCCTCACCGCTCTTCTCTATGCCGGGCGAGTCATCGCCATCCTCTGGCTCATTCTTCAAGGCATCCGCGCGATCGAGAAGCGCATGCGTCACTGGGCCCAGTCGACCGACAGTGTCGTGAACAACGTCGTCGTCCCCGTGGCCGGTCAGACGCTGCGTCTCGCGGTCCCGCTCATCGCCGTCATCCTGCTCCTGCCTTTGCTGAAATTACCCGAAGACTGGGCCTGGCTGACGCAGAAGGGTTTCGGCATTCTGCTCATCGTTAGTCTGGCCTTTCTCATTATCCGCGGAGTGCGAGCGGTGCAGGTTGCACTCCTGCGAGAGCATCGCCTCGATGTGCCGGATAACTATACCGCGCGCCGGATTTTCACGCAGGTCTCGGTCATTCGGAAAATCATCATCACGGTCGTGGTCATTGTCGGAATCGGTTCGATCCTGATGATGTTCGACACCGTGCGCCAGCTCGGGACGAGCATCCTGGCCTCGGCCGGCATCGCCGGTATTATCCTCGGCTTGGCGGCTCAGAAGACGTTAGGCAATCTGCTCGCCGGCATTCAGATCGCGCTCAGCCAGCCTATTCTGATCGACGATGTCGTGATCGTGGAAGGAGAGTTTGGCCGCATTGAAGACATTACCCTGACCTTTGTGACCGTCCGGACCTGGGATCTGCGGCGGTTGGTTGTCCCGATCACTTATTTTATCGAGAAACCGTTCCAGAACTGGAGTCGCAAATCAGACGAGATTTTGGGCGCGATCTACCTTTATCTCGATTACCAGGTGCCGTTAGGCGAGCTGCGCGAGGAGCTGAAGCGGCTGGTGGAAGGAAACGATAAGTGGGATCGCAAAGTCTGCGGCCTGCTGGTGACCGACACCAAGCCGAATACGATCGAGGTGCGCGCAGTGGTGAGTAGTTTGAACGCGGGTATCAATTTCGATCTGCGATGCCAGGTGCGGGAAGGATTGATCGAATTTCTGCGAGATCGTTACCCCTCCAGTTTACCGCAGGTGCGGATGACGCTTCATCGGCCCGAAGAACAATCACCGGTGGAACGCAGGCATGGAGTCGAGGGCGCCGGTCGGGAACATGAGCAAGGTTCCTCGGCGCCCGGATTAAAACCCGAGAAGGACGATGGAGCTGCTGGTCGAAATTGACGTAGCGTGCCCGCATTGCGGGGAGACGTTTCCACTTCAGGTCGATACTTCGCAGGGCGATCTCACCATGATCGAGGATTGCAGCGTTTGTTGTCGCCCAATCACTTTGCAGATCGAGTGTCGCCCCGGGGAAATCATGGCGGTGCGGGAAGAGAGTTGAGCATCCTTGCTTTGCGCGCGCGAAAATCGTAGAAAAGATCCATGTTTCATAAGGATGCGATCGTGCGGCTCCTGCGCGACAACGATCCCGCGACCGTCGCCCTGCTGAAAGAGCAACTCATTGAGTCCGGGACGGATGGGGTCGCGGCCTTGCGCGACCTGCTCGCGCTCGATGATGAAGCTGTCACCGCGCATGTCCGCGAAGTCCTGGAAAAGATCGGTACGGATGAGGCCCAGGATGAGATGCTTCTCTGCGCGCATCTGTTCCCTGAGCATGGGGACATCGAAGCAGCCTGGTGGCTCCTGACCCTTTGTTTTGAACCGGAGGCGCCGGTCACGAAGTTGCGCCGCAAGCTCGATGCCTGGGGACGACGTTTAGGGATGCTGGTGGCGGAAGCGAGCTCGGCGCGCGAGCGCTTGCAAGCCCTAACGACTTTCATGGCGGAGGACCTCGGTTTCCGTGGGAACGCCGAAGAGTATTACGATCCGAGAAACTCTTTTTTGAGTGATGTGGTGGAGACGAGGCTAGGTATTCCGATCTCGCTGGCCATGCTCTATGTCATCATTGGTCGTCGAGCCGGCATGCAGATCGACGGCATCAATCTGCCGGGACATTTCATCGCTCGTTACGAGCGGATCTTGTTCGACCCGTTTCATAGTGGCCGCATTCTTTCCCGGCCGGATTGCGAAGCGATTTTGGCCCGGCAGCGTTTGAAAACCCATTCGAGTTATTTCGCGCCAGCCCCGCCGCGGCTGGTCCTTATGCGGATGCTGGCGAATCTGCTTTTCATCTTCGAGCGCGCGGGCGAAAAGCAAAAACACGCGCTCGTCATGAGCTTGCTCAAGGCGCTCGAGCGCGAAGCCTAGTCGGTTTTTTCGCGCCGTTCGTTAGTCCAAGCCTCAAGCGTGCATTCGAGACTTTCCTGGGCCGCTCGGGCTCGATCAAAATTGTCCGCGGAGCTTCGGGGACGAACAACTCTTCCTCTCCGAACCGCAGGCGCTCTCTTCCCAGCCTTTTCCAGTGCATAGACGGCGGCTCCCTTCAGGGAAGCTTCCTTTTCCGGGCAGATTTCGATTTGGCGCCCCAACGTGTTGGCGAGGAGCTGGAGCGATGCAGGAGAATCAAGAACGCCTCCAGAAACAACAATTCTGCGGGCTTTCCCAACCGCTTTTTCCAGCTCCTCCAGGATGGCGGCAAGCCGTTGGTAGGAAGCCAGGGTCATGGCTCGAAAAAGATCCGCGGCGGTGGTGGCCTGAGTGACGCCAGCAAAAACACCATCGAGACTTTCCGGCCAGGTCGGCGCCCGCTCGGTCAGCAGGAAGGGAAGAATCGTTAGGCGCGAGGCTGGGTTGGACGGTTGGCGCAGGACCTTTTCCAGCTCGCGGTCGGTAGCGGGCAGACGGAGAGTCCGTCCGGCCCAGGCACGCAGGCTGCCAGCGTTGCTGATGGCTCCGCCCAGCAAACTGCGGTTCTCGTCCACGAGAAAGTGGAAAAGCCCGAACGGAAGCTCCGTTGCCGTCCGCGGAATCGTGCGGACAGCTGCGCTGGTGCCGATGTTCAACGCAACCTCGCCTGGACCAACGGCGCCGGAACCCAAATTGCCGGCTGCGCCGTCGCCAATCGCGGGGAAGACGACAGAGTCGCGCTTCGTCGTTGGGCCGTCGAGCGTCCCGAGTTGGGCTCTTGTTAGGCCACAGACTTGCAGTAATTCCTCGTCCCAATCGCGCTGGCCGAGATGGTAAAGGCCGGTGCCGCTGGCCATCGAAGCACTGCATCCGCGGACCTTGAAGAGTTGCTCAAAAATCCATTCCGCGGGGGAGACCCATCGCTCGACGCAACGAAAGAGCTTCGGTTGCGTGCGATGCAACCAGAGCAGCTTGGCTGGCCAAAACGAGGCCCGCAACATGCAACCGGTGCGCTGTTGCACGGCGCGCTCCTCGAGGATTTCGCGCAACCGGCGCGCGTCTTCCACGCCCCTCGCATCCGCCCAGGTGAATACTGGCGTGAGCGGGTCGCCGCGTCGATCGAGTCCGAGCAAGCTGTGCCAGAAACAGGAGCCGGCGATGGCGGGAACAGGGCCTTTCGTTAGGCGGCTGGTCGCTTGCAGGCAGCGCCGGGCCGCCTGTAAAAGATGCCGGGGATCGAGCTCGGCCGCGTGCTGCGCGGAATGCCGCACGCGATAGCTTTCCTGCGTGAGCGATCCGGGAATGCGCCGGGCCTTTTCGTCAAAGAGCGCGCTGCGCACCGAGGAAGTGCCAAGGTCGAGGGCGAGAATAGCGGGTGACGCGCGGCGGCTGGGCATCCGCAAATGGTAGATGCCGCGCGGGCGAGATGAGAAGAGATTTTTCCGACTTGGCGGCGAGTCTAATTTCGCGAAACTAAGAGGAGGCGAAAAGCTCCGCCTAACGACTGCGATGTATAAGAAAATCCTCGTCGCCTTGGACAACAGCCCAACTGATCAGGCGATGTTTTTGCATATCGCGGAGCTGGCGAAAGTGCATGACTCGGAGTTGCTCCTCGTCCATGTCGCCGATGGCTGGGCGGCGCGGAATTACAATCGCTTCGACTTGGCCGACTCCGAGGAGATGAAGGTCGATCGCGCTTACCTGGAAGCCGCCGCGACTGATTTGCGGGCGAATGGCCTCCGCGCAAAGGCGCAGCTCGCGCTAGGCGACCCGGCGAAGGAAATCCTGAAGGCGGCGGAGGCGGGAGGGTGCGATCTGATCGCGATGACGACGCATGGACACCGGTTTTTTAACGATCTGCTTTATGGCAGCACCATCACGCAAGTGCGACATCTGGCCAAGGTACCGGTTCTGTTGGTTAACGTGCCGAAATAACGGCTCGGAATTCGTGGTCTCGCCGAATCATAGAGAATGAAGACGCTTTTTCTGACGAATGAATATCCGCCGCTCATCTATGGGGGTGCGGGTGTGCACGTCGATTACCTTTCCCGGGAACTGGCCAAACTGATGGAGGTGGAAGTGCGCTGTTTTGGCGATCAGGATTCGTTAGGCACGAATCCCTCGGTCCGCGGCTTTGGTCTCGAGGTGGAAAGCTATACCTGTCCCAAGCCTCTTCGTTCTGTCTTCGGCGCCGTGCAGCGGTGCCTCGATTTCAATACCACGGAGATCCGCGCGGACGTGGTGCATTGCCATACTTGGTACAGCCATTTCGGCGGGATCCTCGCGAAATTAAACTACGGAATTCCGCTGGTGATCACCGTGCATTCTCTGGAGCCGCTGCGCCCGTGGAAGCGCGAGCAACTCGGCGGTGGTTATGATTTCACGGTCTGGCTGGAGAAGACGGCGATGGAAATGGCCGATGCCGTCATCGCCGTTTCGAAAGGCACCAAGGCAGACATTGAACGGCTCTTCCAAATCAAGCCGGAGCGGTTGCACGTGATCTATAACGGGATTGATTTGGACGAGTATCAACCCGGCGATCAGACGGACGCGCTGGTCCGTTACGGGATCGATCCGAAGCGTCCCTTTCTGCTTTTCGTTGGGCGAATTACGCGCCAGAAAGGAATTATTCATTTGGTTCGTGCGATCCAGTTCATGAATCCGGATTTTCAGATCGTGCTCTGCGCCGGCGCCCCTGATACACCGGCAATCGCGGCGGAGATGAAAGCCGCGGTTAACGACGCGCAAGCCGGGCGTCGCGACATCATTTGGATCGATGAAATGGTCGACAAGAAAACCGTGCTGCAACTTTACGCGCAAGCGGCGGTCTTTTGTTGCCCGTCCATTTACGAGCCGTTTGGCATTATTAACCTCGAGGCGATGGCTTGTGAAACCGCGGTAGTCGCGAGCGCGGTTGGCGGCATCAAGGAAGTGGTGGTCGATGGAAAAACCGGCTTTCTGGTGCCCGTCGAGCAGATGATCCAGAGCCCGTTTGAGCCGAAGAACCCTGAACAGTTTGCGCGCGATCTGGCGGCGCGCATCAATGAACTGATGGCGAATCCGGAATTACAAAAACGGATGGGGCAGGCGGGTCGGCAGCGGGCAGAGGAAAAATTTGGCTGGGCCGCCATCGCGAGTCAAACCCAAAAACTTTATGAATCGCTTCTGCTCAGCTGATTCAGGGAGCGGATTCAGGCAGGATAAGACCGAATGAGTCCTACCTGGAATGAGCGCTTCGTGTAAGTTAGGCAATGTTCGTTGATCGGATCAAAGTTTTCGCGAAAGCCGGCGATGGAGGACGCGGTTGCGTCAGTTTTCGGCGCGAAAAATTCGTGCCGCGCGGCGGCCCGGACGGCGGCGATGGCGGCCGCGGGGGAGACGTCATTCTCCAGGCCGACGAGCATACGGATAATCTGGCGAGCCTTTTCTACGAGCCGCTGATCAGAGCGAAAAGCGGCGCGCACGGACAGGGGAAGCAGAAACACGGACGTGGTGCACAGCCGAAAGTGGTCAAGGTGCCGGTCGGGACGGTCGTTCATCGCGTGGACTCGTTAGGTCAACCCGGCGCCTTCGCCGATGAGCCCGCCGCAGAACCAGCCACCGGGAGCGCACCGGTGGAAACAACGCTCGAGCAGGTGGCCGACCTGACTGTGCCTAACGAGAAGTTCATCTTGTGTCACGGGGGCAAAGGCGGAAAGGGTAACGTTCATTTCAAAAGCTCGCGGAATCGTGCGCCGCGCCAGTATTCCGACGGAGAAGAAGGGGAGACGGGCGATTTTATCCTGGAATTAAGAACGATCGCTGATGCTGCTCTGGTGGGCTTCCCTAATGCGGGAAAGTCGACTTTGCTCCGCCGGATCTCGGAAGCCCACCCCAAGGTGGCGCCTTATCCGTTCACCACTTTGCATCCCATGATTGGGGTGGTCGAGTTTCCCGATTATCGCCGCGCGACCGTGGCCGATATTCCAGGATTGATCGACGGAGCGCACGAGAATCACGGGCTGGGGCATGCGTTTCTGCGCCACATCACGCGCTGCCGGCTGCTTCTGTTTGTGCTCGACATGGCGGGAAGCGAGGGACGCAATCCGACGGAGGACTTGCATCATCTGCGTCGCGAAATCGATCTTTACGATCCGCGTCTTTCACTGCGACCTTGGTGGGTGGTGGCGAACAAAATGGACCTGCCGGAAGCGGAAGAGAACCTGCAAGCCTTTCGCCTGCGTTTTCCTGAGAGAGAGGTGATCTCCGTATCAGCCCGCGAAGACGAAGGAATCGCTCAGTTCAAAAAGGCGTTGGAAAATTGGCTCGTCGAATCGGACTTGGACACTCCGCTGCGCCAGTGTCTTCTTATGCGGGGACCATAGAAGAAGTCGAAACCGAATAGAGTTAGACAAGAGAAATCAATGCGCTATTAGTTCACGACTTTTTGGCGATGCGAGGAGCAGTTCCCCTTTACTATGTCTAAATTGGTCGTCGCGAGTTACTGCACCACTTTTCTAAAGTCGGAGATGCTACACATCTATCGTCAGGTGACGGGCCTGACTGGTGTGCAGACTTTCGTAATGACGAAAGCGATGCAGAACACAGATCGCTTTCCTTTCGACGACATTGAACTGATTCCGCCTCCGCGGCCGAACCCCTTTCGTCACGGCTGGCTGAAATTTGTCGAGCGCCAGCCGCCTATCGTCTACCGCGGCGAATACCAGTTATTGGCCAATCTGCTGGAGCAACGGGGCGCTGACTTGATGCACATTTACTTCGGTCATACCGGAGTGCATTTGCTGCCTTTCATCCAGTGCTGGGCGAAACCCTGCATCGTTTCATTCCATGGCGCGGATGTCATGTTGAAGGCAGAAAGCCCCGATTACGCCCAAAAACTTCGCAAAGTTTTCCAGGCTGTGCCTCTTGTTTTGGCCCGTTCGCGCTCTCTGGAGCGCCGCCTGGTTTCCTTGGGTTGTCCGTCGGAGAAAATTCGAATCAACCGGACTGGAATTCCGCTGAAGCAATTTCCCATGCACCGTCGGGAGGCGCCGAGCGAGGGCCGCTGGCGTTTCCTGCAGGCGTGCCGGCTAATCCCGAAGAAGGGCCTAACGACCTGCCTGCGCGCCTTCGCTATTTTTCACCGGGAAAATCCACGCGCGGAATTGCTGATTGCGGGAAAGGGTCCGCTGCAGCCGGTCTTGGAGGCGCTCGCCACCCAGCTCGGGGTGGCCAATCACGTGCATTTCACCGGTTTCCTCACGCAAAAGGAGCTGCTCGATCTGTATCACAGCTGCCATATCTTCCTTCATCCGAGCGAAATGCCGGCGGATGAAAATCAGGAAGGAATCCCAAACTCGATCCTGGAAGCCATGGCGACCGGGATGCCGGTGCTGGCGACCTGTCACGGAGGGATTCCCGAGGCCGTGGAAAATGGACGCTGCGGCGCGCTGGTGGCTGAACGCGATTTCGCGGCACTGGCGGCGGAGATGAAAAAGATCACTGCCGATCCGTATTCTTTTGCGGAGATGGGGGTTCTCGCCAGCGAGTCAGTATGCGAGCAGTTCGAGCAGAGCCGGCACATCGCGCAGCTGGAAGCCCACTATCGGGAAGCGGCGAACATGACGGAGGTGGCCTCAGTTCCAGCGAGGGCGCAAGCGGTCGTTGCGGCTCCGTTTCAACCGGACGGCGTTCCTGCGAAGTAGCGCTTCCACGGCGGGATTCAATCGGGAGAGGCATCCCGAAAAAACTCGGGAAAAGTCGCTTGTCAGCGGTGGCAATATGCTCTTCTGTATGCGCGACGTAAGCGGCCCCCTAACGGCGCATGCGTGTTCCGTCTCGGAGCATGTCGCGCCCGAATCGATAACCGGAAGGGCCGCTTTCCGAACCCACGCATGGTCCATCGCTATTTCTTACCGCTATTCCTGAGCGTCTTTGCGCTCATCGCGCTGGGTGGTTTTGCGACCACCACCTGGGCCCAGGAGGTTGCGCCGGCGCCTGCCGAGGCGGCTCACGCGGAGGCTGCGCAGGAACATGAGGCGCTCCCACTCAAGGCCACACCACTCTACAATATTGCCGGGTTCAGGATTACAAACTCAATGATAGTCACCTGGGTGGTGGCCATCGCGATCATTGTTTTCGCGCAGATCGCGATGCGTAAGATCAAGCCCGTCCCTACGGGAGCGCAGAATTTTTGGGAATGGATGGTGGAAGGTCTCTACGATTTTCTCGAGAGTGTGATCGGCCCTCACCTCGTTCGAAAAACGTTCTGGTTCTTCGCGACGATTTTCATCTTCATCCTTTTTCTGAACTGGTTCGGCCTGATTCCGGGCGTGGGAACGATCGGCTGGGGACATCATGATCCGGTCACGAACGCCTTTCACGTTGATCGTCCGCTGCTCCGCGGTGCGAATGCGGATCTCAATCTCACTCTGGCGATGGCGACGGTTTTCTTCGCTCTCTGGATTGTTTGGGCCCTGCAGGAGAACGGCGCCGGTGGTTTCCTTCTTCATCTTTTCGGTCCGAAGGGTGATTCACGCGGCATCCTGAAGATCGTCATGGTCATTGTTTTCTTCATGGTCGGCTGGCTGGAGGTGGTCTCGATTCTCTTCCGGCCAATTTCGCTCAGCTTCCGTCTTTACGGCAACGTCTACGCCGGTGAGAACATGCTGGAGGCGATGGCCCATATCGTGCCTGCGCTCTCCTGGCTGATCCCGATCCCGTTTTATTTTATGGAACTTCTCGTGGGCGTTGTGCAGGCGCTGGTCTTCATGTTGCTGACCGCGGTGTTCACTCTCCTGATTGCTAACCACGAACCGGCGCCGGGCGCACACCATTAAATTTTCGGTCACCGTTGCGGCTGGACCACGGCGGGGCTGAATCCAAACCAACCAACAGAAAAATATGATATTACCACTACTGGCAGAAATGAGCGGAAGCATTCACGTCGGTCTCGCGGCCCTCGGCGCGGCGATCGGCGTAGGATTGATCGGCATGGGCGCGGCTTCGGCGGTCGGCCGCAATCCCGGCGCAGCGACTCCGATTCTGGTGCAGGCGATTCTCGCGATCGCCTTCGCGGAAGCGATCGTGTTCTACGCTCTTTTCCTGGTCAAATAAGCTGAGGCGCGCCTGAGCCTCGGTCCAGGCCGCCATTCTTCGCATGAACTTTATATTCCTCGCCGCCGCTGGTGGCTTTGGCGAAATGATCGCGGAGAAAGGGGAAGCTTTTGGTTTCGACCTGAAGATTTTTCTTTCTCAAGTGGTCAGTTTCATCCTCGTCGCGCTGCTCCTGAGGCAATTCGCCTACAAGCCGATCCTGAAAGTGCTGGACGAGCGTCGACAGCGGATTGCCGAAGGGCTGCTGAACGCCGAGAAGATCAAGGAGCAACTGGCGGCCGCCGAACAGCGCTACCAGGAGATTCTGGCCAAGGGCAACGGCGAAGCGCAGAAGATGATCGACGAAGCACGGGCCAGCGCCGGCGTGATCGCGGAGCGTAAGCAACAGGAAGCGGTCGTAGCTGCCGAGCAAATTCTCGCGAAAGCGCGAGAAGCCAGCGCGCTCGAGCACGAACGCACCATGAGCCTGCTCAAGCGCGAGCTTGGTCGTCTCGTCATCGACACGACTGCGAAAGTCACGGGCAAAGTCCTCACTCCGGAAGATCAAAAGCGACTCCAGGAAGAGGCCAGCCGGCAGGTTGCTTCCTAACGATCCGGCGACCAAAGCGTGAAGATCAGCAAAGAAATCCGACAGCTCTCGCGGAATCTCGTGCGCAGTAGCTATGTCGATGGAAAGCTCGATCAAGAGAGAATCAACGCCATCGTCCGCACGGTCATCGAGCAGAAGCCTCGTAACTACATTCACCTCCTTGAGAACTATCAGCGGCTGATTCGTCTCGAGGTGGAAAAACGGCGGGCGATCATCGAATCCGCTTCCGAACTCGACCAGGAAGCCGGGCGGCAGATTGTGTCCGGCTTGGAACGAACCTATGGCGCGGGATTGGCGACCGAATTCGTGGTCAATCCCGCACTCCTCGGTGGAGTCCGCGTCCGCGTCGGCAGCGACGTGTGGGACAGCAGTGTCCGCAACCGGCTCGATCGTTTGCGGCAGAACCTTTAAACCTAACGAAAAATCATGAGTAGCATTCTGGAAGATATTGAAACGCAAATCGCGGGCCTCAAAACCTCGACCACCAAGAGCAACGTCGGCGTGGTCCGGGAAGCCGGTGATGGCGTCGCCCGCATCGAAGGCCTGAGCGAGGTCATGCTGAACGAGATGGTCGAGTTCCCGGGCGGTGAAATCGGGCTCGCGCTCAATCTCGAGGAGACGGAAGTCGGCGTCATCTTGCTCGGCGACCAGACCAAGGTCTCGGAAGGCGATGAAGTGAAAACGACCGGCAAACTGCTGCAGGTTCCGGTGGGTAAGGCGCTTCTTGGCCGCGTGGTCAATACGCTCGGCCAGCCGGTTGATAACAAAGGGCCGATCAATACCGACAGCTATTACCCCGTGGAAAAAATCGCGCCCGGCATCATCAAGCGCCGCAGCGTGAACCAGCCCGTGCAGACCGGTATCATGGCCATCGACGCAATGGTCCCGATCGGTCGTGGACAGCGTGAGTTGATCATTGGCGACCGGGCCACGGGCAAGTCGACCATCGCCGTCGATACGATCATCAGCCAAGCTCGCTTGAACAAAGCGGCAGAAGACGGCCAGCTCAAGGATCACCGGCCTCTCTACTGCATCTACGTCGCCATTGGCCAAAAGAATTCTAACGTCGCTCGCACCCTCGCTGTGCTGGAAAAGAACGGCGCCATGCCCTACACGACAATCATTTCCGCGCCCGCCTCGGAGAGTGCGACCAATCAATATCTAGCGCCCTTCGCCGGCGCCGCCATGGGCGAGTGGTTCATGGATAACGGCATGGATGCCCTCATCATCTACGATGATCTCTCCAAACACGCCGTCGCCTATCGACAGGTCTCGCTCGTTCTCAAACGCCCGTCAGGCCGCGAGGCGTATCCGGGCGACGTCTTTTATCTGCACTCCCGGCTCTTGGAGCGCAGCGCGCGTGTCACGGAAGAATCTGGCGGCGGATCACTCACCGCGCTCCCCATCATCGAGACACAGGCTGGCGACGTTTCGGCTTACATTCCGACCAACGTCATCTCGATTACGGATGGTCAGATTTATCTCGAGACCGATCTCTTTTTCCAGGGAATTCGTCCCGCCATTTCAGTAGGACTCTCGGTTAGCCGCGTCGGTTCCGCGGCGCAGATCAAGGCGATCAAGCAAGTAGCCGGCAAGATCAAACTCGACTTGGCCCAATTCCGTGAACTGGCCGCATTTGCGCAGTTCGGCTCCGACCTCGATGCCGCGACCAAAGCTCGACTCGATCGTGGTCAGCGTATCGTCGAACTGTTTAAGCAGATCCAATACAACCCCATCCCGGTCGAGGAACAAGTGGCTATTCTTTGGGCCATGCAGAATGGCTATCTCGACCCGATCCCGGTCAATCGAGTAAAAGAGTTTCAAGCAAAACTTCAGGATTACCTGCAGACGCGGAAGGAAAGTGTGCTCGCTTCGATCCGGAAGAAGAAGGCGATCGACAAGGATCTGGAAGCCGAACTGGCCGGTGCCTTGAACGATTTCAAGGCGACCTGGCAATAGGTTCCTGACAAAATGGCCAATACGCAAGACATCCGGCGCCGGATCAAATCGATCCGCAACACCGCGCAGATCACGAAGGCGATGCAGATGGTGGCCGCCTCAAAGATGCGCAAGGCGCAACAGCATGCGCTGGCCGGCCGCCCTTACTCCCAGCTGATGAATCGCGTGCTGGTCTCGCTCAAGAGCCGGACAGATCCTCTTCTCCATCCGCTCCTGCAAGTTCGTCCGACTAATCGCGAGTTGGTTCTCGTGATCAGCACGGACAAAGGCCTGGCGGGTGCGCTTAACACCAATGTGATGCGGGAGGCGGGCGGCTTCGATCAAGAAAAGACGGTTTACGTGAGTGCCGGGCGCAAGGCGAAGCAATACATCGCGCGAACGCGACGGGAGCTTCTGGCCGACTTCGAACTCAAAGACTCGCCCACCATTCTGGAGACGAAAGCTATCTCCAAATTCTGCGTCGAGAAATTTCTCAGCGGCGAAGTCGACAAGGTCACCGTGCTCTACACGCACTTTGTGAACACGATCAACCAGAAGCCGGTCGCGCAGACGCTTCTGCCCATCGACCGTTTCGCCTTCGGTGACGCGGCTGCGGACGAGGCGGGAAATGATCCCATGCTCGAGTACACCTTTGAGCCTAGCCCCCAGTCGGTGCTCGATTTCATGCTTCCGTATTACGTTCAGTATCAGGTGTTCCAGATGATCCTCGACGCGCGAGCCTCGGAGCACAGTGCTCGCATGGTGGCGATGAAAAACGCCACCGACAACGCGAACCAATTCATCAAGGATTTGACCCTGGAATACAACAAGATGCGACAGGCCAGCATCACGACGGAATTGCTCGAAATCGCCACGGCGCAGATGGCCGTCGGCGCCTAGAGGCTGCGTCTTGGCCCGAAAGGGTAACGGCCGCCCCCTTGCGAGGACGGCCGCCAAGCCAAAGTATTAAAGTCGCTTTACGAGAGTGCGGGCGAGTTGGCCTCATCCCGGGCGATCTTCCTCCGACGCAAAATCTGCGTCACAGAGACTGCGGCCACGAGTCCGATGATGGGGAAAAGAGCGCTCATTTCTGGAACCGGCGTGAGGCTCGCCTGAAACGCGACCGGCAACACGTCTCCCGAAATTGCCCCAATCGAGATGAAATTGTAGCTGGTGAAGTTGGCGATGCTGACGAATTGCAGATCCGAAGAGCTGTCATAGGCACCCCCAATTTGCGTCCCCAGAGTTCCGGCCGTGGATGATCCATAGATGACGAACTGGTCGTTTGAATCTGCCTGGACGCTGCCGACTTGGAGCATGCCGTCGGTGAAGCCCTGCGCGATAATCGAGCCGACGTCGAACTGGATGAATTGGACTGGAGAGGCGCCGTTCCCTTGGAGTTCGTGGTCGTCCGGCCCGATCACTCCAAGGCCCGTCTCACCGACGCCTTGACTCTTGAAGTAGAGGCCTAAAGGGGTGTTGGGGGAACCGGCCGTGTAACCGTTGGCGGTGATGGAATAGCCGGAGGAAACAAAAGTGTAACTCGGCGAGTTAATTGGGCCCTCCAGACCATCAGGGTTCAGGTTCCACGTGACGACGGTGGCCCAAGCTGAACTGGCAACAAAGACGCAAAGGCAAGAGAGCGTCGCGAGGAGCTTTCTGTTGCGGTGAATCGAAATGGTTTTCATGGGGCGTGTATCTTTTATTTGAGTTAGAGGAGAGGTGGCAAGGTTTTTCTGCATCGCAGAACTTCTTTTTGTCATATTTGAGACTCACGGTCAACAAATTACTGAAAGAATTCCTATTTTCACTCGTTTATCCATACTTTCTATAATAGATCTTCCCTCGTGGAATGCCGATTGGGCTTACTCGCAAGCCCAGCACGACGGAAATAATCGACCGTGGCACGCTTTTCGCTGATGCATGCCGGGCGTTAATCTATTTATCTGACGTTGTGGGCGACAACTGTCGGGGGACCGCCGGACTGAGAACACAAAGCAGAATCAAATTCCGGCCTGCTCTCACCCGCGAGGTCTTTCCTGGCGCTTTCTGGAACCAAGGATGGAGTTGGTGACGCGCGTCCGATTAGCCAGCGTGCGTTGATGTTCGGCTTAAAATCGATGACGGCGGGCCCCTTGGGCGCTATACCTCAAGGAGCCCCGCCATGTCCCAGAGGGGAGTTTTCGGTCACCCAGCTGCTTTTGCTTTGACGAGCTTTCCAGACCCCTTGGACGGATTTCGAGAAAGGAGACTCCTGAAACGAATGACGGCCGCCCCCGGAGATCCGAGGACGGCCGCCTGACCCTAACCTGAACAGTCTTTAGCGATCCGAGATTTCGATCGCCTGAAGTTGGGCGCTGCGACGGCGACGAAGGATGTGGGTGAAGGCGATCGCCGCGAACAACCCGATGATTGGGCAGACGGCGCTCATTTCCGGTACCGGGGTCAGCGTCATGGTGAATTTGACACCATCGTTGAAGAAGTGGCAGTCGGGATCCAAACCAAAGGCGATGTCGTTGCCGTTGGCGATGTAGGCGGTGAGCGTCTGGAGTTGGCTGGTGGTGAAATTGAAGGTGTAGTTCACCCCGGTGGTCGTGAAGGTGGGATCGGCCAGGAAGGTGTCTCCGGTGCCGGCTTTCACGAGCCATTTCGGATCGCTGTGGAAACGGGTGCTGAGGAAGTCGTCGGTTAGGTCAGAGACTGGCGTGGCGCCCGTCGGGTCGTCGACGAAGGAGGCGACTCCAGGGTTGATGGCTGTGTCGAGAAGGTGGAGGTGGAGGACGTTCGGGTTGCTATCCCAGTTAGAGATATTGGTGAAAGAAAGAGTCGCGCTGGACACGGCCTGACCAGTGAGACTGATATTGTCGACTCTCCAAGTGTAGAGGAGATGGTGATCGAGGTCGTTCATGTCAGTTGGGGTCGGCTGGAAGGAGAGGGAAGTCACAGTGCCGTGGGCGTTCGCGGCCACGAAAGCCGCTACTAGGAGAGTGAGGAAAATCCGGGCGCGGGGACTGAATCCCAAGAATCTCCGGGAAACTGCGGGGACATTTTTGAGCAGGTTGTTTGTCATAAAAACCATAATTCTCATAAATGATTCGCAATGGCTATAGTTATTTTCGTGCCAAGTAGAATTATTATAATTCCTTTCGACCCTTTTCGCTCCCATTTGCGTGTCCCCTGTCGCTCGGGTCGAGAAGTTTAGTTTCTCACCCCGAGCAGTTAATATGGCGGGCACGCGCACTGCTCTAATCATGCCGCTGCCATGTATTTCGCTTCTTCCGTCCCGTTATTCGCGAAAAAACTCCCGCGGCCGAAGGCGTTTACCCTCATCGAGGTCCTCGTTTCAACCGCCCTCTTGGGGCTTCTGGCCGGTGGCTCGATCTGGGCGCTGACCCAGGCCAATAACTATGCCTCCATCAATCGCCTTTACACGGGCGCCGAAACCGTCGCGCAGAATCGGATCGATAAAATTCTCACCGACAGCCCATTTAATCCACAAAACGACGAAATCCCGAGCGTCATTAAAGTTCCGCTCGATGGCGGTGGGACATCTACCGATACGACTAACCCTGAAATCTACAATGAGCCGAAGCCGGCCAACGGCGTAGCTCACATTATCTACGGCACGCTGACGACGACCATCACCAAGGTCAATGCGGTCGGTAAGGCTGGGATCGACCTCAATCTTTATTGTGCGACCGTGGTAGTGAATTATAGCTTTCGCGGTAAGGCTTATCGCGTGCAGCTCAACGCCATGCGCGCGTCGGATGTATGAGACCGCCTCGCTTGCGTTCCGCAGGGGCTTTTACCCTGCCGGAGATCCTCATCACGATCGGGATTACGACCCTTGTCGGAATGATGATCTTCCTGGTGCTGAACACGGCCATGATTCTCTATGCCAAGAACACTGCCGTTAATTCCGCTCACCAACAGGCGCGCACAGGCGTCGAAGAGATGCTGATCAACCTGCACAATGCCGTCTCGATTCCCCAATTAACCGACGCGAGTCTCCAACCCGTCGCGGAGTTGGATAGTAGCGGCCAGCCCATCTCCGCTTCAGGGATATCTTTTCAGATCTTTAACGACGGTCCGTTTCCGGTGATTCTGGACGCTTCGGCGACGGATACGTCGATCGTTCTCTATTGCCCGGGTTTCACTCCTCCGGCCAAGATGCGTTTAAATATTCCTTCTCATAACATCGAGTTGGATGTGGTCTCTTCTACCTCAGCGGGGAGCTATCGCCAATTCAACTTTGCCTCGCCCATTAGGACCGCCATCGACGTAGACCAGAGCGGGATCGAGGGCGCCTCCGGAGTGAATTATGTCATCACCGCATTTTTCACGACGCGTCTCAGTTATTCGGCCGTCCGTACTTCCAGTTCGAGCGCGCCATATCTCGGCGAACTCCGCTACTATCCCACCAACGACCTCGCGGCTTACAAAGTCATTACGCGTAACCTCGTCTCGGGCACTCCTTTCTCCATTCCTATCCAATCGTCTGGCGGCCTGCAGAATCGCTACGTCGCCGCAGTCAATCTATCTACCGTGGAGCCCAATTTTACCCAGCGAGGTTACGCCGCGGTGAATATGTTTATCAGCTCTATGATCCCCTTTCGCTGCCGCCTGACCACGCTACAATGAAAACGAAAGTCCGTCTTGATTCCGGTAACACCCTTTTGGTTACGGTAATCACCATGGCTATCGTCGGTGTCTTCATCGATCTGGCCATGCAGTATACCAATTCGATTGGCCGGAACGTCCAACGCAGCATGCTGCTCCGGCAAGCCACCGGCGTGGCAGACGCGAGCACGGAGATGGCTTTTTCAGCGTGGCGTGCGATTTGCCGTCAAAACCAAAGCAAGATTTATAAGCGCAGCGACATCGACACAGAAATTCCAACACCTAGCCCGGCAAGTTTTCCAGGTGTCACTTACAAATTACTAAATTACGCGGTCTATCCCTTGGACTCTTATTGGAACAAGAAGACTGCTGGATCGTCGACGCCCGCTCCCATTGCGGGTCCGAATCATGGAGACCTGAGTTATTACTATCTAGCGACTGCTGATGTCATTGTTCCCACAGTCAGTTCTAAAACGGCCTCCAACCTCGCCGCAGCGGCAGCCCTAACCGATAAGGGCAATGTGATCGCCAGGGTTCGTCGTGTCTTCCAAAAGGAATCTCTCTCTCTCTGGCGATACGCTATTTTTTACGACGACGATATGGAGATCCATCCCGGACCCACCATGAATGTGACCGGCGATGTCCACACGAACGGTAGCCTTTACACCGGACATAACACTTTGACTCTGTCGGGTAAGACTACCTACACAGATACGTGGTCGATCGGGTTTATGAATGGCGACAGCACGCACCCCGAGAAACCAACCAGTCCAAACTGGGCCACGGGGTTACCACCGGCGGCCGACCAAGAGCAACAGCCTTACGGCGTGCATCTGGACGATTACCACGCTCTCATAGATTACACGACCACCGCCACCAGCCTCGATCCCTACCGATTCCAGTCTCAAGCCAGTGTCGTTGTAACCATCGACGGCTCGAATAATATCCGCGTCTTCGACAAGACCGGGGCACTCATCACGACCAATGGCAATGGCAATGGCAATGGCGGTCGCCTCAAAACATCTATCATTAATGCCCTCACCACTGATCAGAATATCACGGACAAGCGGGAAGGGGCGACCACGGGAAATGGAACGATTCGTCTTACCACTTTGGACGTGAGCCAAATTACCGCCGCGGCCAACAGCGGCGACCTCAATTACAAAGGTTCTTTTAACGGCATAATCTACATTGTCGATACGAGCGCAGACCCCAATGGTGTCACGGCCAAGCGCGGTATTCGCTTGGTCAATGGAGGAAAATTGCCAAACGGCGGTCTGACCGTGGCCAGCGCCAATCCAGTCTATGTCCAGGGTGATTACAACACCGGGACAGTTCCCTCCAGCACCCCAGGTGCCACGCCGAGCATCCAACCTCCTTCCAATTCTGGGGATCCGACGAATCCTACCATTTTCGGCTACGATCGACAGCCTGCCGCCGTGGTCTCTGACGCAGTGACCATTCTCTCCAACTCGTGGCAAGATTCTTCTTCCGGCACGATGCCCGCGGCGAGTGCGACGACCGTGAATGCGGCCATTGTCTCTGGGAACGTCCCGACCGGAAACGGCTACTACAGCGGAGGAGTCGAGAATTTCCCCCGCTTCCTTGAGAACTGGGGCGGAAAGAATTTCACCTATTACGGTTCGATGATCCAGCTTTACCAGAGCAAACAGGGTATCGGGCGATGGGGAGCGGCCAGCGTCTACGGGGCGCCGAACCGCGCATGGTATTTCGATACCAATTTCGTCGCCAGTCCGCCGCCCGGTCTTCTCGCCTCCTTTAATTACCGGCGATCCCGCTGGTATATGGAGTAGAGGGGTCCTCGTGGTTCGCCCCCGGGGCCGCATTTGACGCTACGCCCGACCTCACTTAATTACCCTCCCTCGCGCCCGTAGCTCAACTGGATAGAGCATCTGACTACGGATCAGAAGGTTTGGGGTTCGAATCCCTACGGGCGCGCTTTTCCTCCGCCATTCCGAAGTTGCGCGCAGCGCTGAGCGCGGGAAATTAAATCCATGTCAGGACAAGGCTCCACTGGAAACGTTATCGCTGCGCTTTGCAGCTTCTTCATCCCCGGGCTCGGGCAGTTAATTCAAGGGCGATTGCTGATGGCGATCGTGCAGTTTGTGCTGGCCGCACTTCTGTGGATCGTCCTGCTCGGCTGGCTCATTCACCTTTGGTCGATTCTCGATGCCGCTCTGTGGAAGGGCGGCCGAACCTAGCCAGCTGGCCAAGTCTGGGCTGCGGACCGCACTTTCCGGCGGGACCGCACCAGCGGTTGTTTTCTATCCTTTTAGTTTCTGGAGCAGCGATTTCCAGCGAGCCCACGCATCGTCACGGGCCTTGGTGTTAGCAGGCTTCGCGTCCGGCTGCTCGCCCGCTCGCATGAAGCCGTGCCCCGCTCCTGCATAAGTCACGGGCTCGTAGGTTTTGCCTAACGATTTCATGAGCTCGGTCGTCTGCGGGATGGTGGCGCCGACGCGCGCGTCATCCTCCGCGTAGAATCCGTACACTGGGCACTTTATATTCTGAGCTTCTTCTTTGGTCTCCGGTCCGGTGCCATAAAAAACGTAGGAAGCTTTGAGCTTGGGATTGTGGTTCGCGTAGGCGAATGACTTCCCGCCGCCCCAGCAAAAACCGGTCACGGCCACGGTGCCATCCGCGGCTGGCAACTTGGTCGCATACTCTGCCGCCGCATCGAGATCGGCCATGACCTGCGCATCGGGCAGCGCCGAGACCGCTTTGATGGCCGCTCCTTGCTCAGGATAACTGGTCGAATCCTTGCCGGAGTCCGTCAAAAGATCCGGTGCGATCGCGATGTAGCCGGCCGCTGCCACCTGATCGGTCAGGCTTTTCGCCCAATCCGTTAGGCCAAAAATCTCGTGAATCACGAGCACGACCGGCGCTTTCGTTTTCACCTCCGGATAGACGATGAAGGCTTTCACTGTTCGCCCGTCATGTTTCAGGTCGACCCACTCGCTGTGCCGCGGCGACTTGTTGAGCTTCTCCTTCGCCCAATCCTGGGCAAAAACAGATCCGGTTGCGAAGGCCGCACAAAGCAGGCCGAGAAAAAGAGCGCGAATTTTCATGAGGAGCAAGAAAGGCTGCTCTGGTGATTCGGCAAATGGTCCCAAGATGAGGATGCGGGAGGGGCCCGTGTGCCCCGATGAGAGGGCGCGCCATATGGAATCCATGTTTTTTATCTCCGCCCTAAGGCGACTTCCACATGGTGCTTACATCCGGAAGACAATCTTCCCGCCGCGCTCACCTTGCCCCGCTCGGGAGATGGCCGCGGCGAAATCGGCGAGGGGATATGCACGCTCGATCTTGGTCTGCAAAAGGCCGCGCTGCGCGAGTTGGAAGATTTGCGCGAAGGTTTTGTCCCGTTCCGCCGGGGTCGCCTGCTCATACCACTTATTCACCCAAAAACCGGTGAAGCGAAGATTTTTAAAGATCAGCAATCCGTTAGGCATGATCACCGGCCGCAGGCTCATGGCGCCGATCGTGACGATGGTCGCCTCAGGCGCGACGATTTTCGCCAGGCGCAGCGCGCTTTCGCCTCCGACTTGGTTGAGGCCGAGACGGATGGGCGCGCCCTCCGTGGCGTCCGCGGCGGCTTGGCGGAGTTCGTCGTTATCGAGCAGGACGACGTCGCCGCCGGCCGCCAGGAGATCTTCGATCAGCTCCGTTCGCATAACGACATTCACGGTGCGAAATCCCAGCGCTCGACAGATCGCGATGACGGCTTGGCCAACGCCTGAGTTAGCCGCGTTTTGAATGACCCAGTCGCCCTTCTCGAGCCGGACGAAATCGTGCAGCATGCGCCAGGCGGTGATTGGGTTGATCTTCAACATCGCCGCCTGCTCCGGTGCGATGTCATTAGGCACGCCTACCAGCTTTTCGGCTTTGATGACGGCTCGTTCCCGCCAGGTGCCGAGGTCATGAGGCAGGATGACCTGCGTTCCAACCGTCAAACCGCTTACTTCGGAACCGACTTCTTCGATCACCCCGGCGCCTTCAAATCCCGGCGTGGCCGGCAGCGGTGCCCGGATCGGATATTTGCCCTCGATCTGATTCAGATCGGCCGGATTAACCGGCGCGGCCAGCATGCGGACGAGGGCTTCGTCGTTCCCGGGTGCGGGGAGCGATTGTTCCTCCAGATGCAAAACGTCCTCGGGTTTTCCGTGCGCATGGTAAACAATGGCTTTAATACTCCCGCTCATTTCGATGGACCCTAACGCGAACACTCCAGCGAGCAATCTCCGATCGGGCGCGCGCGTCGCGCTCGTCGGAATGGGCGCGAATGTAGTGCTCGCGACCGTCAAGATTCTCGCCGGCGCGCTGGGGCATTCCTACGTCCTGATTGCAGACGGCATCGAGTCGACGCTCGACATTGCGGGTTCGGCCATCATCTGGGGCGGTTTGAAATTCGCCGCGCGTCCGCCGGACGAAACTCATCCCTACGGGCATGGAAAAGCCGAGCCGGTCGCGGCCATCATCGTGTCGTTAGGCGTGCTGGCGGCTGCGGTCGTCATTGCCGCGCGGAGTGTGCACGAAATCTTCCAGCCGCATCATCCGCCGGAACCTTTCACCCTGGTCGTGCTGGTGGCGGTCGTGGTGGTGAAGGAACTGCTCTTTC
This sequence comes from Chthoniobacterales bacterium, assembly GCA_051003355.1. GTDB lineage: Bacteria > Verrucomicrobiota > Verrucomicrobiia > Chthoniobacterales > UBA10450 > Palsa-1392. The sequence goes on from JBPCLK010000028.1 coordinate 31,976, forward strand.
GCACCGTAGACCGGTTAGGCCGCCACGCGGAAAGCACCGCCATCCAGACCGATGCCTGGCATCATCGCACTGATGCGCTCACTTCCGTCGCCGCTTTCATTGGCATCTCCATCGCGCTCGTGGGCGGGCCGCGCTGGCAGAGCGCGGATGCATGGGCCGCGCTCTTTGCCTGCGTCCTGATCGCGGCCAATGGCTGGCGGCTTTTCTATCCGGCCTTGCACGAAGTGCTCGATACGGCCCCCCGGGGAGCCATCGTGGAACATGTGCGGACGGCGGCTGAGGAGGTGGCCGGCGTGGTCGAGATCGACAAATGTTTCGTGCGCAAAATGGGGTTGGAATATTACGTCGACCTGCACGTGAGAGTGGATGAGGAAATCACGGTCCGGGCAGGACATGAGATTGCGCACCAGGTGAAAGACGCGATCAAACAGACCAATCCGCGAATCGCAGATGTTTTGGTGCACGTCGAACCTGCCTAACGTTGGCGCACGAACCGCCCTGATGGCAGCGGTGACTCCGCCGGCTTATCTTCGCGTGCCGTTCATGTCGCGGACCACAAGGTCGAGGGCCGCAGCGAGGTTGCGGCTGGCGACTTTGACCTGGCCGGCGAAACGGTTCAGCCGCACGATGCGGGAGGGGTGGCGGAGCAAATAGGTAAGGAGCCGCACGGTAGGTGTCCTCTGGCGCTCAATATCAAAGAGAACGCTGGGTGGAGCAGGAAACGGTGCGGCGATCGTGTCGCTGATCGCGCGAAGGGAAAGGAGCGGGACGTTTCGCGCCGCACAAGCTTCCGCGATCCAGCGCGTTTCCATATCCACCGCGACGGCGTGATGCTCCCGGGCAAACTGTTCGCGCTCCGCCTGGCCCTCAATGATCCGGTCAGCGGTCGCCAGGGGACCGACCTGGCACTGAAGGAGGTCCCGGGCGCGGGCGAGCAGGCTGGGATCCGACCAATTGCTGGCCAAAAGAAGATCACCCACGCCTAACGAGGAATCGATTCCGCCTGAAAATCCGCTGCTCACGACCAAGTCGAATGGCCTCTGCTCGAGGAACGGCCCGAGTCGGCGCCGGCAAATTTCCGCGCCCACTCCCGTGTGGAGAATCGCGATTTCGGGCTCAGGCTCACGCCGCAGGCGTCGAAAGGCGCTGCTCTCGCTGGGCAGCGCGAAAGTCACGGCGATCATCGAGGAACGCTCAAGGCGCCGCGGTGAGGGCGATCTCGAGATGCAGCGGTTCGTTAGGCGAAGCTGCCGGGGAACTGCCGGCCGGGGCAGCGGGCGCACCCAGCGCGGTGAGTTTGTCGCGGAACCCCTTTTCCGCCGCGACCGGAATCAGGATGAGCACGCTCAGTCCGTTTTCGTGAGGCAGGGCCTTGGTACCTGAGCCGCCCACCTGCGTTGCCGTATCGATGAGAGTCTGGGCGACAGTGTCGAGCTTCTCGCGCGGGACGGTGATATGCACCGGTTCAACTCCCAGGGTGGGAGGTGTAAAAGTGGCCGCGGCCGATTTCTCCAGCGAGGTTTGCAGCTGCCGGCGCAGAGTCTCTTCCTGTGCCTTGCGCACGTTATCTGTCGGCTTCGCTTCATGGAAAATATAAAAGAGCCCGAGGGCCACATTCATGGCGATGAGGACGGCAAAAGCAGCCGCCAACTGTCGCCCTCGTGCACCTGCTCGGGTGGTCGCCGGAGTCTCGCCCGCCGGGCGTTCCATGCCGCGATGGATCTGCCGTGCCGCGACGAACTGGCGCTGCAATTCGGGATCGGAGATAAGCGCCCGTTCCAGCCGTTCACGTTCGGGGGGCGCTAGCTTTCCTTCTAGATAATCAAAGAATTTTTCGGGCGTCATGTCAGCGGATAAAGCGAACGGGAAGGGGAAACTAAGCCGGCACCCTGCTTAGTCCAGAGGGGCCAAAGGCAGGAGTCCGGTTGAGATTTAACCCGTTTCCCTTAGAATAGCCGACTCGTGGCCGATAATGGATCGACAGACGTTTCACCGCGCCGCCGCAGAAGATGGATTCGTTGGCTCCTCCTGGGTTTCTCGTCTCTCCTCCTGTTGCTGGTCGTGTTTCACGGGCCGATCTTGCGATCGGTCGTGCGGTTTGCTGCCGTCAAGGCAGCCGCTGGTCAGAACCTAAAACTCGATCTGCTGGTCGAGGGTGACCCACTCGATCAGCTGACTCTCCGCAATGTCCACGCCACGGCGACGGGGCCTTCTGCTCTCCAGTCGCTCGACGCCGGGAAGGTGACTGTCGATTACAGCCTCCCGGATCTTGTCTTCCACGGCGTCTCCGAAGTTCTGAAAAATGTCGAGCTGCACGATGTCGCGGCTTTGATAGATCCTTCGAAAGCGCCCCTGGCCACGCCGACTCCGCCACCGGATCCCAATAAGAAGATCAGCCTTCCCGCCTATTTCCCCGACCGACTAGAGGTGCGCAACGTCAGTGTCACAGTGCGCGGAAAGCCGCAGGATACGGTGGTGCGCAATTTCAATCTCGGGCTTTATCCTGCGAAGGAAGGCGCTTTGCGGATCGATAAACTGCAGATCCCGAATGTGCACGATTGGGCTGATATCACCGCGACGACGACCTACGCGAATAAAAATCTATTCCTTAAGAACCTGACCTTCGATCAGGGGCACCACTTCCAGACAGTCAACATCGATGCGTCCAAGGCCGGCGGTGGGAAGCTCGAATTAAAGGTCGAGGGCTCGGTCGGAGAGGGCGGCAAGATTCAAGGGAATGTTGGTTTAAGCACCACGAAGTCTTCGTTTCAAACGTCGACCAAGGTCAATGCGTCCGGGATTTCGTTAGGCCAATTAAGTGAATATTTCGGGCGTCCGGCCGGCGCGGTTGCAGGGGACGTCAAGGATTTCAAAATGGACTGGCAAGGTGCGCTTGACCAGCCGCAGAGTTGGCGCGGAACGATCAAAGCCAACGTCAATAATGTGCAGCAGAGCGGCATCGTGCTGGATCATGTGGGACTGGATGTGATGGCGGATAAGGGTGTCGCCAACGTTCGCGAGGCGCGCATCGACCGAGGCACGAATCACATCACGCTGGATGGCACGGTGCAGCTGCCGAAAACGACCGAAGGCTTCCGTCGCACTCCGGGTGATCTCAAGTTAATGATCGACGCCCCAAATCTCCAGGAGCTGACCGCCTTTATGGCTCCGCCGGTCACCGGCAGCTTGAAAGCCACCGGCACCATCAAGACGGACCGGTCGATGGCTCGTCTTTATCTCGACGCCACGGGCGACTTGATCGGCTATGACAAAGCCGCCATCAAATCTCTCTCCGCAAAGATTTCGGCCACAAAAAAACTGCCTGCGACGGACGCGACCGCGGAGCCTTATTACGAGAATTTAAGTTCGTCGATCCAAGCACAGCTCGGTGATGTCCGCTACGACGTCTATGCCATCGACGAGGTGAGCGCCCAGATCAAAAGCGAGGGCGCCAAGGTTTCCTTCGAGCCCATCTCAGTGCAACGGAAGGAAAATCAACTTCTAGTTAGGGGGACTTATCAGCTGCCACCGCCGGAGGGCAAACCGCTCGAGCAACCGGCTGATATCCAGCTTTCACTCCGGGCGCCGCAACTGGCCGATTATTGGCAGGGCGACGCGCCCGGCAAGGTGACGGGAGAACTACAAGCCGATGGTGCTGTGCGCATCCGCGGAGCCGCGGCCAGCGGAGAGATCAATCTCTATGGAAAGGACATCGCCGCGCAAAAGCTGCTCGTGAAACAACTGAGCATGCAGACCGCGATTGCGAATAACACCGTTTATTTGAACGATCTCACCGCGACTTTGAACGAGCAGAGTTTTGTTAACGCCCATGGAACCATGGAAATGCAGAAGCCGTTTAAGTATGCTGGAGCGATCACGGCGAACCTGGCCGATCTTTCCACGTTCGAGCCATTGCTAAACAGCCCCACGGCGGAAAAGGCCTCTTCGAAGACCGCGGGCGAGCCGAAGAAAACGGAGCTGGCGGGCTCATTGCTCGTGAACTGGAATGGAAAAGGCGAAGCCGCGACCTTCAAAAACGATGGCGACCTCAATCTCAAGTTGGAGAATGCTCGTTATGCCGACTTGCGCAATCTCCAGGCGAAGGTGGAGGCGCACTACACGCCGCAGGAGTTAGACGTCCCCATCGTCTTCCTCGGCAGTGACAAACTGAGTTTCCAGGCCATCCTGCACGCGAAGGATTCCACCCTCGAAGTCAGCAAAATTCAGATCGACCAGGGTGAGGCAAAATATGCCACCGGCTACGCGTCGCTACCTTTTACCTGGAGCAATCTCGGGACGGAGCGCAAACTCTTTCCGCCTAACGGAAAGGTGGCGCTCAATTTCCAGTCGGAGAATCTCGATATCGCTCAGCTCTTCCGTGACCTGAACATGGAGCCGCCGGCTTCCGGCAAGCTGAGTGTGAAACTGGACGCGCAAGGGCCGCTCGATCAGTTGGCCGCCAACCTCGATTTGCAATTGCAGAGCCTGCAAGCCGATGCCGTCAAGCAGCTCGAGCCCGCCAGTATCAATGTGGCCATGCATCTTCAGAATAACGAACTGCGCGTCAATGGAAAAGTGCAGCAACCAAAGATTCAGCCGGTGCAGATCGACGCCAATCTGCCGCTGAACCTTTCCAAACTGATCGCGGAGAAGAAGCTCGATGAACAGACGCCGATAAATGCAAAGATCACCATGCCTCGCAGCTCGGTCAATTTCGTCAGACAATTTGTTCCGGCGCTCAACCAGCTCGACGGCACGGTCGCCCTCAACGTCAATGTCGGCGGCACGATTGCCCGTCCTGATCTGAGTGGTTCCGCGGACATGAATATCAACATCGCGCGTTTCGAAAACTCGACTTTGCCCGCGCTGACTAATTTCAAGGCGCTCCTGAATTTTCGGGAGAACCGCCTTAGTTTCGACCGCTTCGGCGGCGATCTGGCGGGCGGGCCTTTCACGCTAAGTGGTTCGATCGGTCTCCCCAAACTAACCGATCCAAAATTCGATCTGCGTCTCAAGGCCAACAGCGTGCTGGTCGCGCGGAATGACGACCTGACTGCGCGAGTGGATGCCGATATCAAGATCGAAGGTCCGCTCAACAGCGCCAGTATCAGTGGCGAAGTCTTGACCACGAATAGCCGCTTCCTCAAGAACATCGACATCATTCCGATCGGCCTGCCCGGGCGACCGGCGCCTCAACCCGAGCCTCCTTCCTCAGCGCCGAGTCTTTCCTTTCCTAATCCGCCCCTGAGAGATTGGAAGTTCGACGTCGCGATCAAGAGCAAGGATCCGTTTTTGATCCGGGGAAACCTTGCGAGCGGTTCAGCGATTATTGACATGAAATTGGCTGGCACCGGGTTGCATCCGCAATTGCAGGGGCAGGTGAGACTGGAGACGTTTGACGCCACTCTGCCGTTTAGCACTTTGACGATTAGTCTGGGGTTTCTCTATTTCAATCCGGACGATCCGCTCAACCCTCGCATCGAATTACATGGCGAATCGCTGATCCGCGATTACACGATACACGTCTATATCTACGGAACGGCTAACTCCCCCGAAGCCGTCTTCAGCAGTGAACCGCCTTTGCCGCAGGAAGAGATCATTTCCCTGCTCGCTACCGGCACGACGCGGGAAGAACTGACTGGCGGTGGCAACGTGCTGGCCAGCCGTGCATTACTCTTGTTAGGAAAAGAGCTTTACCGCAAGGTCTTTAAGAAGGATGGCGGTGAGGAACCAAAAACAGACTCGTTCTTCAATCGATTGAGCGTGGAATTCAGCGGTGCTGATCCACGAACCGGCGAACAGACTGCCACGGCCAAATACAAGGTCAGCGACCATTTCGTGCTCGTCGGCGACCTCGGGGTGGCCGGCGGTTTCCGTGGCCAAGTGAAATATCTGATCCGGTTCCGCTGAGATGAAGAAAGTTTATCTCACCCTGCTCTGCCTTTGCCTGGCGATCAGCTGCGTTTTGGCCCAGAACGCGGTTAAGCTTCCGGAACAAGAGAAGAAGGAAGAGCAAAAGAAGACAGCCGCCAAGGTGCAGGAGAAGGTGGCGCAAGAGGCCAATCTCGAAATCCGCGGCAACACCGCATTCGACGACAAGGAATTGCGTTCGCAGTTAAAGGAGCAACTGACCTTTATCGCCCAGCAGGGACTGACCACTGCCCGCGCGGATGACGCGGCCTTTTTTCTCGAGCTTTTCTACAAGAAGCATGGCTATGCCAAGGTGGATGTAATTTACACTCTTCTTTCCGGGAATAGCTTTCGTCTCGCGGTTTCGGAAGGGCCGCTGGTTCATCTCGGCAAGGTCATCTTTGTCGGCGGTGGGCAGTTGCCCGACGATAAGATCTTTGACTATGCGGTCGGTCCCACCCGCTCGCGCTCTTCCAAAGCGACGGCCTTTCTGCCTTTCGTTCCGGGTGATGTCCAGGAGGGCGCTGACCTCGTCCAGCGGTACTATGTTTCGGAAGGTTTCGCGGAGGCGATGGTTGAGCCACCGACCTATCGCTACCTCAAGGCGGATCTGGTCGACGCGACCATGAACATTCACGCCGGGCGGAAATATTCTTTCGGCAAGGTCAGCTTTGCCGGACCGACTATTTACGGTGGAGAGGCGTTACGTGGGCAATTTCTCGATTTGCTGCGTCTGCCCTACACGGAGGGGCGCTTGGCTGATATTCCGCGTCGTCTCCAGTCCTATTATAAGACGCGCGGTTATTACGCGATCAAAGTCGACGCGATTGCTGATCCGTCTCTGGCCATCAATGGAAATGTGCCTGTGCGAGTCGCGATTGAGCCAGGGCCGATTTATTATTTCGATGGAGTCACGGTCGCTGGGACGCGTCAATTGCGGCCGAGTTATCTCAAGAATCGATTCAAGGATTTGCGCGGAAAACCTTACAGCCCCGAGGTGCTGGACAAGCGCTTTCGCACTCTCATGCGGACTAGCCTTTTCAACATTCTCAAGATTAATCCTACGCCTGTGAACGGCAATGAGCTCCGCCTCGATATCAATGTCGAGGAGGCCAAGCCGCAGGAATTTGGATTTTCCCTCGGCTATGGCTCCTACGAGGGGGCGATTGCCGGATTCTCCTATTCCAATCGCGATCTCTTTGGCTATGGGCGGCCGGTTACGGCATCGATCGAGTACACCCAACGTAGTTACAAAGGGGAAATTATCTTCAAAGATCCCTATCTCTTCAATACCGGGTTTGCGCTCGAAAACCGCCTCACCGCGCTCACTTTTGATTATGACGGTTATTCAAAGTTTGAGCTAGGTGACCGGATCACGCTTTCCCGTCAGTTGAGCGATGCTTACTCGATCGGCTTGGTCTATGCTGCGCGGCACGTCGACATCAACAGGCCCGCAGGCGGAGTGAAGCCGCGATTCCTCGGCCGCACTTCGTATCTGATCAGCTCGATCGGTTTTACCCAGACTCTCGACCTGCGCAAAAATCCTCTCGCCGCTCCGCGCGGTCTTGTGGTCGACAACACCGTGGATCTTGCTTCTACTGCGATCGGCAGCGACATCGATCTGCTCCGCGCCACGGGGAGGGTCAGTTATTACCTTTCTTTTGCGCCGGATCAGCCGCAGCTAAATGGGGAGGATTTGCAGAAATCGTCATTCCATAAATGGTTTGAGCGCAGTCTGTTCTCTTTTGGGGCGCGGGCGGGAATTGTCTATCCGCTCAACACTGCTGGCACAACAGCCGCCCTCGCGATCCCGATCGATGAACGGTTTTTCACCGGTGGCAGCACGACCGTGCGCAGTTTCGCCGAGCGCGACCTTGGACCCCACGATCCGCGAGGCAATCCGATCGGAGGCGAGTATTACACCATTTTTAACGCCGAATACACTTTCCCGATTTATGGAGAATTGTTAGGCGCAGTCTTCGTGGACGCTGGTAATCTGCTGCCAGATGCGCTTTCACCCGGCTTGAATGATCTGCGTTATGCGGTTGGTGCCGGTCTCCGTTACAATCTTCCGATCGGCCCGGTGCGGGTCGACTACGGAGTGAATCCAAGCCCACGCGGAGACGAGGCGTTTGGCGCCTTCCATTTCAGCTTCGGCTTCGCATTCTAACGATTGCAGGAAAGGCCCCCCGACGTTATAATCAAGGTGGCCGCACCTCGCGTGTCGTTAGGTGGGGCCGCCGCCGATATACGCTTATGGAAACTACACTTGAAGCACCGAAAACCGCGCCCGCGGGACAGACTGATTTTCTGCCGCTGGAGGGAACCGATTACGTCGAATTTTATGTGGGCAACGCCAAGCAGGCGGCCCATTTCTACAAGACGGCCTTTGGCTTCCAAAGCCTCGCTTATTCCGGTCCGGAGACCGGCGTAAAGGACCGCGCCAGCTATGTCATCCGGCAGAACAAGCTCACTTTCGTCCTCACCACTCCGCTGCGACCCGAGGGCGACATCGCTGATCATATTCAGAAGCACGGTGACGGGGTGAAAGTTCTCGCCTTGCGGGTGGGTGATGCGACGTCTGCCTGGAAGGAGACGACTCAGCGTGGGGGCCAGAGTTACCTCGAACCGAAAACGCTGACCGATGACCAGGGCGAGGTCGTCGTGAGCGGCATCCATACCTACGGCGATACCGTTCACCTTTTCATCGAGCGGAAGAATTACACTGGTCCTTTCATGCCTGGTTTTGAAAAGTGGGATCCCGGTTATGAAACAGAGTCGACCGGGCTTCTTTATGTCGATCATTGCGTCGGCAATGTCGGCTGGAACCAGATGAACCCGCGGGTCAAGTTTTATGAGGACGTGATGGGCTTCCGCAACATCCTCACCTTCGACGACAAGGATATCTCGACTGAGTATTCCGCTCTTATGAGCAAGGTCATGAGCAACGGCAATGGCTTTGTGAAATTTCCAATCAACGAGCCTGCCGAAGGGAAAAAGAAATCACAGGTCGAAGAGTATCTCGACTTCTACGGTGGAGAAGGTGTGCAGCATGTCGCGATCGCGACCAAGGATATTGTGACCACGGTCAGCGACCTGCAAAATCGCGGCGTGCAATTTCTCAAGATTCCCGCGAGTTACTACGAGACGGTTTTGGATCGCGTCGGCAAGATCGACGAAGATCTCGCGCCGCTGCAGGACCTTGGCATCCTCATCGATCGCGATGACGAAGGTTATCTGCTGCAAATCTTCTCCAAGCCGGTTGAAGATCGCCCGACGTTGTTCTTCGAGATCATTCAGCGCAAAGGCGCCAAGAGTTTTGGCAAAGGGAATTTCAAGGCGCTCTTCGAAGCCCTGGAAAAGGAACAGGATCGCAGAGGCAATCTCTAAAGGGAGGTAAGGACTCATGCCGCAATACCAGAAGCTCGGGGAACTTCCCAGCAAGCATCATATTTGGTTTCACCGCAACGGGACTGCCAATGGAGGATTCAAGAACGAAGGGATCGCCTATGAGCACGTCATCACGACGGAAGGGTTCAATGAGGCTTACTCGATCATGTATCACATTCGCCCGCCTACTCGGGTGCGTAGTGTGGAGCTTCTGAAGTACGAGGAGTTGAAGAAGGTTGCCGATAGTCCGCTTCGTCACCATCACCTGAAGACGGCAGATATCCCGCGCCGTGGCGACGTTTACACCGGCCGCGTCCCGATGCTCTTTAACCAGGATATCACCGCCTATCGTTGCAAGCCGGAGAAGAACTTCGGGCAATATGAGTTCTTTAAAAATGGCGGGGCTGACGAAATTATCTTTGTCTTCAAGGGTGGGGGAGTCTTGGAGAGTCAATTCGGCAAACTGCCTTACAAGGCGGAGGATTATATCGTGATCCCGCGTGGGATCACCTACCGGTTGGTACCCAATGACCCGCAGCAGGAAGATTATCTCGTTTTGGAGTCCACCGGTCCGGTCCGCATTCCGAGGCGTTATCTCAATCATGATGGTCAAATCCGCATGGGCTCGCCCTATTCGGAACGCGATTTTCATGGCCCGACCGAGTTAATTTCCATCGACAGCGACAAGGACGTCGAAATCCTGGTCAAAGATGGCGCTCGCCTGACGAAGGTCGTTAACGCGCACCATCCTTTCGACGTGCTTGGCTGGGACGGCTATGTCTACCCCTACACCTTCAACGCGGCGGATTTTGAACCTATCACCGGAACCGTTCATCAGCCGCCGCCGATTCACCAGACTTTCGAAATCCGCGGCTATGTCGTCTGCACTTTTGCTCCACGCCTACTCGATACCCATCCAGAGGCGGTGAAGATCCCGTGGGTGCATGACAACGTCGAGGCCGATGAGGTCCTCTTTTATGTTCGCGGCAACTTTGGTTCCCGCCGAGGCATCGAGGCCGGCTCCATCACCCTGCATCCCCGCGGGATTCCGCACGGGCCGCATCCCGGGACGATCATGGCGAGTAAGGACGCAGAGCGGACTGAAGAACTAGCGGTTATGTTCGACACCGAGCACACGCTGGAATTGACAGAGCAGGCTTTGAAACTGGATGACCCGCAATATCCGTTGAGCTGGCTGGATTAACGACTTCCTCACCCCGTTCGGACCGCCTTTCTTGGACGAAGTGGTCGAGCTGGTGGATCGATTTGTCCTTAGCCTTCGCGGCGTCTAAACTCTCGCCGTGCAGAATAACGAATTTGATCAGGCTGAGCGGCTCACGAGAGAGCGGAATCGACTTCCGGTCGCACGCGTGGAGGAGATGGAACGCATCTTCGGCGAACTGCTGGATGCGGTCGGTGAAGATCGTGACCGACAGGGACTGGCCAAGACTCCTGGGCGCGCTGCTCGGTCGTTCGAGTTTCTGACCGCTGGCTACCGCCAGACCGTCGACGAGGTAGTTAACGACGCGATCTTCGACTCGGATGCGAGCGAGATCGTGATGGTGAAGGACATTGAGCTCTACTCCATGTGCGAGCATCATCTTCTCCCATTTATCGGCAAAGCTCACGTCGCCTATATCCCTAACGGCAAGGTGATCGGACTCTCCAAGGTCGCGCGCATCGTCGATGTTTTCGCGCGTCGCCTTCAGATTCAGGAACAACTGACCACTCAGATCGCCGATGCGATCATGGAATCGCTGCATCCGTTAGGCGTGGCCGTGGTCATTGAGGCGAAACATCTCTGCATGATGATGCGGGGAGTCCAGAAACAGAATTCCGTCATGAAAACTTCCTGTCTTTTGGGCAGCTTCAAGGACGATCCGCGGACCCGCTCCGAGTTCCTTTCGCTGCTGCAGTGAGCGTTGAAAAGCCTGCTGAGATGCTGCTGACCGTCAGTAAGCGACTCGAGTTCTCGGCTTCGCGGCGCCTTTTTGTTTCCGATTGGTCAGCGGCAGAGAACCTGGCGGCTTTCGGTCCGGAAACCGCGGCCCGGTTTGGGACTGGCCGTAACTATGTCGCCTTTTTTGTTTTTAGCGGCCGGGTCAATGACGCCAACGGGATGCTGGTCAATATCAGCGAGATCAAGGCGCGGGTAGAAGAAGTGCTGCACGCCCGTTTCGATCATAAGTTTCTAAACGAAGATCACCCCGGTTTTCGCCTACGATCGCCAACCGCCGAAAACATCGCGCATCAACTATTCCAGGAAGTGGCGCCACTCTTCCACAATCTGGACGCCGACCTCGTGGTGTGTCATCTGGTCGAGAGCCCGGAGCGGAGCGCGACCGTTTATGCAACGGGTGCGCGCGAGGCAAATTTCTGGCTCGATTTCTCCGCGGCCCGCCAGACCATGTCGCCTCATCTGAGCGTGGAGGAAAACGAAGCCCTATTCGGAGTAGCGGCTTCGCCGCATGGCCACGGGCATCATTACCGCGCACGGCTAACTTTTCGCGAAGAGGAAGCCGGAGCGAATGGTCCTCTCATCATGCACCAGGAGCTGGCGTCCTGTCTCGAATCCCTCCGGCTGGAGCTCGATCACAAGAATCTGAACCAGGAAGTTCCTGGCCTAACGAACCGTCCGAAGACCACGGAGAGCATCGCATGCTATCTGTATGAGCGGGTCTCCGCTACGCTTCCGATACATCGGGTCCGTCTGCACGAACGCGAAGATTTTTTTGCGGAGTACTGGCGCGGTGGAGAATATTTTTTGGGGCTCCGTGAGCCTTTCAGCGCCGCTCACCGTCTCCACGCCGCGACTCTTTCGGTGGACGAGAATCTCTCGCTCTATGGCAAATGTAATAACCCGCGCGGCCACGGCCATCGCTATCTGACGGAACCGACGATCGGCGGTCGCTTTGACGAGCGCAGCGGAACCCTTTTTAGTTTCCTGGATTTGAAAAACGGAATCGAGACCGCGTTGCGGCCTTGGCAGGACAAACATCTCGACGAGGAAACCGCGGAATTTCGCCAGACGCCTTCCACGGGCGAGAACATCGTGCGGGCGCTTTTACCAAAAATCGATCACGAACTAAGGGGCCACGTGGTGCGCCTGCGCCTGTGGGAGACGCCTAACAATCGTTTTACTCTTCGTCGCTCAGGTGACGCTGCCGGCCAATGACGACCAGGAACCCCGCGGTCGACGCCTACATTCGGGAAGCAGCACCCTTTGCGCGTCCCATTCTGAAGCACCTGCGGAAGGTGGTCCACACCGGGTGCCCGGCGATCGTGGAAACGATCAAGTGGGGGCATCCGCATTTTGAATACAAAGGGAATCTCGCCGGGATGGCAGCTTTCAAAGCGCATTGTTCTTTTGGCTTTTGGAAAGGAGCGCTCATTTTCGACCAGGAGCTTGCTGGGCGAGACGACGCCATGGGACATTTCGGCCGGCTCGGTGAGTTATCCGATTTGCCTAACGAAAAGACTCTGCTTCGTCATGTGCGCAAGGCCGTAGAGTTAAACGAAGCCGGAATCAAAGTGCCGCGGGCAGCGAAAACAAAGGAGCCCCGACGCTTGGAGATACCGGCGGAGCTGACGTCGGCCTTAGGCAAGGATGCCAGGGCTCGGCAAACGTTCGACAGTTTCAGTCATAGTGATCGCAAGGAATACGTCGAGTGGATCAGCGAAGCGAAGCGTCCCGAGACGCGGCGGCAGAGACTGGAGACCACCCTCGAATGGCTGCGCGAGGGCAAATCGCGGAATTGGAAATACCAGCGCCAGCGCTGAGAGGCCAGGGTCCAACTTGCAAAGCGCGCGCCGGTGCGAATGGTGCGCGTATGGCCGATGATCTAAAGGCAATCGAGACCGCCGTGGCGGAAGGAAAGCTGCTCGAATCCAGCGCTACGAATCTTCGTGCGGCCCTGCAGAATCCCAGTTCGCCCGTGGCCACACAGGCGATCGCGGAGCTGGTGGGCGCCGGGGAATGGACCGAGCTAAATGATCGTTTCTTTCGCTCGCTCGCCTTCGGCACCGGCGGCATTCGCGGACGGACCATCGGTAAGATCGTGACCGCCGCCGAGCGCGGCACGCCTAACGAACTAGGGCGTCCGGAGTTTCCCTGCGTAGGCACGAATGCAATGAATTACGACAGTATCGGTCGAGCGACACAGGGGCTGGCCGATTATCTGCGAGAGTGGTTCCGGCGGAAAGATCTACCCGCTCGTCCCAAGATCGTGATCGCACATGACACGCGTTTCTTTTCGTCGGACTTCACCAAATTGACCGCTGAAATTGCGGCCAAAAACGGCTGCGATGCCTGCGTCTTCGATGGTCCTCGCTCCACGCCGGAGCTGTCTTTTGCGGTCCGATATCTGCGAGCCAGCGCGGGCGTGGTGGTGACGGCGAGCCACAATCCGTCGCACGACAACGGTTACAAAGTTTACTTCGACGATGGCGCGCAGGTGATCGAACCGCACGCCAGCGGGATCATCAACAAAGTCAACGCAGGCGGTTCGCCGCCGATCGATGGACCGACAGGCGAGATCACGACCCTCGGCCCGGAGGTCGATGAGGCTTACATGACACGACTGGAGACTCTCGTGCTCAATCCTGAGCTGGTCCGCTCGCAAAGCGATTTGCGCATCGTCTTTACACCCATTCACGGAACGGGAGGCATCATCATCAAGCCGATGCTCAAACGGCTCGGGTTTACCTTCGACGTGGTGCCGGAGCAGGACCACTTTGACGGCCGTTTCCCCACCGTAAAATCACCAAACCCCGAGAATGCTGAGGCGCTCAAGCTCGGGATGGAGCTGGCCCAGAGAAAAGAAGCCGAGCTGGTCATCGCAACGGATCCGGATTGCGATCGCATGGGCGTGGCGGTCCGGACTGCGACGGGGAAAATGAAATTACTGACCGGCAACCAAATCGGTGCCCTGATCTCGTACTATCGCGCGCAGGCGCTCTTCGACCATGGTGTCCTGAACCAGGAGAACGCCGGGCGCGGCGTGATCATCAAGACTTTCGTCACGACCGACCTGCAGAAAGCCATCGCCGAGAAGTTTGGCCTGCGCTGCGTCGAGACCTTGACCGGTTTTAAATACATCGGCTCCAAACTCGCCAAATACGAGCGCGCGGCGGAAGCCGAAAATTATCGCGATTTGTCGGAGATCGAAACCAGGCGGTTGCGACTGGACCGCTCGTCTTTCTACATTTTTGGGGGAGAGGAGAGCTACGGCTACAGCGGTGCCGATTTCGTGCGCGACAAGGATGCGAATGGGGCCACGATCATGTTTTGCGAGGTAGCCGCCTACGCCAAGTCACGCGATCTGACCATCGATGGATTGCTTGATCAGATCTATGCTGAGCTCGGCTATTACCTGGAAAAGAACGCTGCCCTCACCTTCGAAGGCGCTGCAGGCGCAGCCAAAATTCAACGATTGCTTGGCACCTACGTTAGTTCTCCGCCTAACGAGATGTTGGAGAGCAAGGTGACTTCCGTCCGGAATTTCGAGAAGGATACCATCCGTGATGTTGAGGGCGACCAGATCCCGCGTGAGAAAATGCTCATCTTCGAGTTAGCCGATCGGACGCGCGTGGCGGTGCGCGGGTCCGGGACCGAGCCCAAGATTAAGTTTTACCTTTTCGCGCAGCGCCGTCCGGAGAGTGGCAGATTTTCCGAAGCCGAGCTCGCCGAGATCAAGCCGCAAGTGGCGCAGAGATTGGATGCACTCTGGGACTGGCTGCAAAAAGATGCGGAGGAGCGGGTCGCCGCCTAACGGGTTCTGGACAGTTCCGCGCGCTCGTCGAATACTTTGTTATGAGTGAGATCAGTCTCAGTGGTAGCGAAATCAGCATCCTTAAAACGATCGGCCTCGGCGGGGGCTCGATGGCGGGCGGGCAATTGGCCGACCGCACGGACGAGATGGAGGGTGCAGAGTTCCTCGACACGCTCGCCGGATTGATGTCGCTGGATTATGTGGTCGCGAGCAAGGTGAACGTCCGCACCATGGAAGCGGTGCGCAGCGCTTCTTTCCGAGTGAATCCAGCGCACGCCCGGGCTCTAAAAGACGCGGTCTATCCTTCGCGACAGAGGAAGCCGGAAACTGGACGACGCAAGCGGAGAGCCTGATTTTCAAGTGAGCGAAAATCAGATTTCCGAGGGCCTTCGCCGGCTCTGGCCCTGGCTGGCCGCCCTCAGCACGGGCGTGCTGACGGTGCTTTGCTTCGCGCCCTTTGAGCAGACATGGCTTTGCTGGATCGCGCTCACTCCGCTCCTGGCCGCAATCTGGTTTTCCGGCGACAATTCGAAGCGACGCTGGCTCCGTGATTTGTTCCTGGGTTATGTCGCAGGGGTGGTCTTTTTCTGGGGCGTTTTTTCATGGCTCTATACGGTCACCGTTCCGGGACTGGTTCTGGTGGGGCTTTATATGGGGATTTACTTCGCCCTTTGGAGTTGGCTCGCTGGCCTTCTGCGTCCGCGTGAGTTGCCGCCTGAGCCAGCGCGAGGGAAGCATGCGTGGCCGCCCGTGCGGGAAGACGAGGCGATGCCGGAGGCACGTTCTCCCTGGCTAAGCTCTTGGCGCAATCTTGGGCTGGCCTTGATTCTCGCCTCCGGCTGGACGGGATTGGAGTGGGTCCGCAGTTGGATGTTCAGCGGCTGGGGTTGGAATGGTCTCGGCGTGGCTCTGCACAACATCCTTCCCGTGATTCAGATTGCCGAGTACACCGGCGTGGCCGGCCTGACGTTTCTGGTCGCCTTCGCCAATGTCATCGCGATCCCGCCAGTGCGCCGTTTCATGATCGAGGCCCGCGTCCGTATGCGCCGGCCCCACTACGACTTCACGTTTACCATGGCGGTGATTGTGGGGCTGGCCGGCTTTGGGATTCGCGTCCTGCAAACCAAGGAGCCAACCGAACCGCTGCGCGTCGCGGCGGTGCAGGCCAACGTGCCGCGTGAGGAAAAATTTAACGCGGAATTTCAACAGCAAACCTTCGATCACTTTACCCGGCTGACGCAGGTCGCTCTGGCCAACCATCCCGCGCCGCAGCTTGTCATTTGGCCTGAGAGTTCGACGCCGGCGCCTGCGCTCGTCGATGAGGTAAACTATCGCTTTGTCACAGAGCTCTCCGCCGCGATCAAAACCGATCTGCTTCTCGGCACCATCGATGTGGATAACGAGGGCGACTACAATGCCGCCATCCTCGTCGCGAATGGCGGCCGCGATATTCAGGTTTACCGAAAACTACATCTCGTGCCTTTTGGCGAGTATGTGCCGGGACGGAACACGGTGCCCTTCATTGCCAAGATTGTGGGTGACCAGGTGCCAGCCGATTTCACACGCGGCAAAGCGCCGGTCATCTTTCACCTAACGACGACGAAATTGAAAGTGGCGCCTTTGATTTGTTTCGAAGATACCTTGGGCGAATTGACGAGGCAGTTCGTTCTGCAAGGGGCTAATCTGCTCGCGAACGTGACGAACGACGGCTGGTTCCTCCGCTCGGCTGGCTCGCGGCAGCACCTCGAGAACGCCATTTTTCGCTGCGTCGAGACCCGGCGACCCATGGTGCGAGCGGCTAACACGGGCGTCACATGTTTCGTGAACCGGTTTGGCCGGGTCTCGCAGGTTCTGCTTGATGCCAAGGGGAGCCAGTTCACGGAAGGTGTTTTAAGTGGAACAATGCAAATTCCCACGCGCGGCGAGCTGACGTTTTATGTTCGACACGGCGAGCTCTTTGCCAAGATTTGCGGGATGATCGCGTTGCTTTTCCTGATGGCGCAGCTGCCCCGAATCGTTAGGCGAAAACGGAGCGCTCCATGAGCGAACAAGTGATTCACGCTCGCGGCCTGCGCAAATCCTACGGAATATTGGGGGCGGTCAAGGGCATCGATATCGAGGTGCAGGCCGGTGAAGTATTCGGCCTGCTCGGGCCTAACGGCGCCGGGAAGACGACCACGGTCGAGATCCTAGAAGGGTTGCGACCGCGCACGGGCGGCGAAGTCACGGTTCTCGGTTTCGATCCCGAGCGGCAGAAGCAGGCTTTGAAAGATCGAATCGGCGTTTGCCTGCAGGCGACCAATCTGCCGGACAAGATCAAAGTGCATGAAGCGCTCGAACTCTTTGGCTCCTTTTACACCCGGCGCGTGGATGGCGATGCGCTGCTCCGACGCTTGCAGCTCTGGGAAAAACGAGAGGCAGGTTACGCCACGCTTTCCGGCGGCCAAAAACAGCGGCTCGCGCTGGCCCTGGCCTTGATCAACGACCCGCAAATGCTCTTCCTGGATGAGCCGACGACTGGACTCGATCCGCAGGTCCGACTCGAGATTCGGGACTTGATCGAGGAACTGCGCCAGGAGAAACGCACGATCCTAATGACCACGCATTACATCGAGGAAGCTGAACGGCTTTGCGATCGAGTGGCAATTATCGATAACGGAGTCATCATCGCGAGTGGCTCGCCGCGCGAGCTCCAGGAGAAAAACGCGACGCAATCGAGCGTGGAAGTTTCGTTGGCTCAGCCGCTAACGGGCGGCGATCCGCCGGAGTGGCCGGGCGCGATTCGCACCATCGTGAGCGAGGATCGGCGCCGGATCTCGGTCAGCTCCGGGCGTCCTGCGCAGACGCTGGTCGAGATGGTTCGCTGGACCGATGCTCAGAGTTTGGAATTGGTCGATGTGCACCTGAAACGTCCCACATTGGAGGATGTCTTCATTGAGCTGACCGGGAAGAGGCTGCGGGACTAACGAGATGAATGCATTCCTCGCGCTGCTCAAGATCGACCTGAAGCTCGCCATGCGGAATCGGGCGGTACTCTTCTTCAATTACTTCTTCCCGCTCACCTTCTTTTTCGTCTTCGCCCAGATGTACGATGCCCACCAAGGCTCGGCCATTCTTCAGGTGGTGGCCATGGTGATCGTGCTGGGCATCCTCGGCAACGGGCTCTTCGGCGCTGGAATGCGTGCGGTGCAGGAGCGCGAGGAAAACGTCCTTCGACGCTACAAGGTCACGCCGATTACGCCCGTGCCTTTGCTCTGCGCATCCATGGTCACTGGGATCGTCCTCTATGTGCCGAGTGTCGTGCTGATGCTTTTCCTGGCCCATCAATTCTACGGCATGGCGGTGCCGAGCCAGTTCCTATCACTCCTCATTTTTGTTTGCCTCGGGGCGATCGCTTTTCGATCGTTAGGCTTGATCATCGCCGCGGTGGTCAATTCCTCGCAGGAAAGCAACATCCTCATCCAGCCGATCTACATGACGATGCTCTTCCTGAGCGGCGCGACCATCCCGATCACTTACATGCCGCATTGGCTGCAGAACATTACGCAATTTATCCCCGCTACTTATCTGATGACTGGGATTGGCGGCATCCTGGTGCGCGGCGAGTCGTTAGGCGCGAATTGGCAGGCCATCGTCGCGCTGCTTCTCACCACCGCGGTCGCGACCTTTATCGCCACCAAGCTGTTTCGCTGGGAGAAGGAGGAGAAGCTCCGCGCTTCCGCGAAACTATGGGTGCTCGTGGTTCTGCTGCCGTTCCTGTTCCTCGGGGCTTACCAGGCCTGGACCCAGCACGACCTGGCCAAGGCGCGCATTCTGGCGCGTGAGCTGCGTCGCGGGCAGTCGTGGCTGATCCAGAATGGGCGCATCTTTGTCGGCAACGGCAAGGTCATCGAGTCGGGCGCGGTGCTGGTGAGAAATGGAAAGATTGCAGAGGTCTACGAAGGTGCGGCTCCTGAAGCCAGGTCGCTGAACGCCGAGGTGATCGATGCCGCCGGCAAGACAGTGCTGCCGGGCTTGATCGATATGCACGTGCACCTCGGCGGGCCGGGCGGAATCTACGATGACTGGTCAAAGTTCGATCCCGAAAAGTCGGCTGAGCGAGAACTGGAGGCTTACCTCTATTGCGGCGTGACCGCAGTCCGCAGCGCGGGCGACAAAGTCGATGACCTGCTCAAATTGCGGGCGCGTTTCAACGGAGGCGAGAGACTTGGGACCGAGCTTTTTCTTTGCGGCCCACTCTTTACGGCGGAAGGCGGGCATGGGACCGAATATGCCAAGGCGTTGCCCGAGGTGGCGCGGTCAGGTTTCGACGCGCAGTTTCTGCGCATCCCGAAATCGGCGGAGGAAGCGCGCCGGCAGGTCGACGAGCTGGCGAAGAAAGGCGTCAACGCCATCAAGGGGATTCTCGACGCGGGCGTGCCAGGGCATGCCTTTAACCGGATGAACCTCGACCTTCTGCGCGCGGTGGTGGAGGAAGCGCACGTGAAGAAGTTGCCGGCGTCGATTCACACCGGCGACAGCCGTGATGTGACCGATGCGGTGTCGTTAGGCGCGGATTCGATTGAACATGGTTCTTTCCGCGACGAGATCTCCGACGCGACGATCGCGCAGATGAGATCGAAAAACGTGGCCTACGATCCGACCTTGAGTGTGGTGGAGGGGCTCTCGGCTTTTGCCCAGGGAAAGACCGAACTCCTCCAGCGCTCGTTAGTCCAGCAAGTGACCACCAAGGAATTGATCACCGGGACAGAGCACGCCATGAGCACGGTGGAAGGGAAAAAGATGCGTGACGGGTTGAGCCATTACCCACTCTCGCTGGAAATAGGAGGCCGTAATTTGCTGAAGGCGTGGAAGGCCGGAGTGATGCTGGTGACGGGATCCGACGCGGGGAACTTTCTCGTCCTGCACGGGCCGACCGTTCAGCGCGAGATTGAGCTTTGGGTGGCCGCCGGGATTCCGCCGGAAGTAGCTTTACAGGCGGCGACGTTCAACTCCGCCAAGTTGCTGAAGGCCGATCAACGCATCGGCACGGTGGAGAAGGGGAAGGAAGCGACCCTCCTGATCGTCGATGGCAACCCGCTGCAGGATGTTCGCTCCCTCTCTTCCGTCTCAACCGTGCTCCTGAAGGGCGAGCGCGTGTCGCGGTCGAGCCTTTTTGAGCAAAAATAGGGAATCGCGCTTGTCACCGCTGGGTTGCGGTCCGCGACCTGCTCCCCAGGGATAATTCCCTAGCGGTTGCTCATGCCAGATTTGCCTTCAAGTCCGTTACATGTCGTTTTTACGCCGCCTCTGAGAAATAGGCGGCCCAGATTTTTACGTCATTCCAAATTACGTATCGGACCGCTGGTAAGACACTTCCTGTATCCGGCCTGCCTGGAGGATCCCGACCTTGCCCGGCGGGCTCGGCTGGTCAGTCTCTTTGGCATGCTCGGGTTCGCCTTTGGCATGGTCTACGCAGCCTTTTATCTGTTCATTGGGCATTTTTGGGGAGTCTGGATCGTCTCGATCTGTAGCGTCGGATTTCTGGCGACGCCGTTTCTGATGCGAGCGCTGCGCTCCGCTTCATTCGGCGGCAACTTTCTCGCGGCCATGATGGCCTTGGGGTTCACCGCGCTTTGTTACGTGGAGGGTGGTTTGCGCGGACACGCTGTCGCCTGGCTGGCCAGTGTGCCGCTCTGTGCCCTCCTTTTAGCCGGAAAACGAGCCGCTCGCATCTGGGTGGTCATCTCCTTCGCCGCCGCTGCATCGGTGGTCGGATTTGATCTGGCGGAGATTCGCTTGCCCGTTAAATACGACATGGCTTGGGACCCGTTAGTCAGTTCGGCCGGGTATCTTGGCCTCATTGTGTTCATGTTCGCGCTGGGACTCATCTTCGAAATCGGACGAGAGGAAGCGTTTGGAAAAATGACTGACGCGCTCGGCACTCTCGAGTTAGCGAATCAACGCTTGAGTGTGCTCAACCAGGAGAAGACCGAGTTTCTCGGGATTGCCGCGCATGATTTGCGCAATCCGCTCACGGTCATGCTGACCTACGCGGAGATATTGCGGGAAGGGGATCGACCGCACAAGGCGACTCAATTTGGCGAACGCATCTATGAAGCGGGGAAAAGGATGCGCGACCTGATTGTGAATCTGCTCGACGCCAATGCCATCGAAGAAGGCCGCATCTCTTGCAAGATCGAGCGCTGCGAAGTCGAGAAGCTCGTCTCCCAAAGCATCGAGCAAAATCAGATAAACGCCACGCGTAAAGGATCGGAGATCGACGTCTCGGTGCCGGTCAGCTTGTGCGCTAAGACGGACCAGAGCACGGCCGTGCAGGTGCTCGATAACCTAATCTCAAACGCACTGAAATACGCGCCACCGCAAACGCGAGTCGAAGTGCGAGCCGGCTTGGAAGAAGAGAATATCTTTATCTCGGTCCGGGACCAGGGCCCGGGGCTGAGTGTGGAAGATCAGGCGAAATTATTCGGAAAATTTACCCGGCTCACGGCCCAGCCCACCGGAGGTGAGTCTTCCACCGGGCTGGGACTCTCGATCGTCAAACGGCTCGCCGAGGCCATGAACGGATCGGTAGTTTGCGAGAGCGTGCTCGGGGAAGGGGCGACGTTTATCGTGCGCCTCCCGGTCTGGGACGAAGAAAATACCAGCGTCGCTGCCTAACCGGTGCGACTTCTGCTGGATAGAGCCGGATGCGTTATCGTGGGCTGTTCGTTCATAGCGCCCCCGTAATAGTTTCTATTTCCCTCGTCACCTTGGCGGCCGCCGCGGATCTCTACAACGATGCCGAGGCGCGCAGTTCCGCATTGGGAGGGGAAGAAGTGGCCGCCGGCGAGTCTGTGCTCGCTGCCATGAATTCCAATCCGGCCGCGCTCTCCTCCCTGGATCGGCCAGCGGCGGCGGTCACCGTCACGGGCGCGATCCTGAACGGAAAATTTGTGCAGTCGGGGCGGAGCAACCCGCTCCACGATAGCAATGGAGTCATCGCCAGCGCTGCGTTGGCGATTCCATTACCCGGTCGATGGCCGGTGCGTATCGGCTTGGCCGTCATTCCAGATCTGACCTTGGAATCCAACTGGACTTATCCTGACCAGCTCGGCGGTTTGGGCGGCGCGACCAGTTACGGCCTGCAATCCTATCATTCGCGCATTCTTTCCTTGCGCAGCATGCTGGGCGCTTCCCTTGAGGTCACTCCGTGGCTTTCGTTAGGCGCGAGCGCTGGGGTGGTTTACGGCCAGGATGAACTCACCGCGCCCTACATCTTTCAAAGCCAGCGGATCCTGGCGGGTTTCAAGACACTGCTCAAACTCGAAACCGATGGCTACGCGCCGACCTTCGATTTCGGGGTCCAATTTCGTCCTCTCTCCACTTTGACTGTAGGCCTGAGCTATCGTCCGCCGGTCGAACTGAGCGCGCATGGGCGTGCGACGGGGAACGCCAAGGCGCAATTGGTTGCGCTGGGAGGAGGCTTCATCCAGGCTCGCCCCGACTTTGGCTACGATGCGGAAGTTGAAACGGAATTGCCGCAACGAGCGGCCATTGGCGCGGAGTGGCAGGTGGATCCAAGGTTTCGCCTGGTGGCCGGGATTGATTGGCTCGGCTGGAGCTCCGCCTTCGACCAGCTCCATATTCATCTGACCAACGGCAACAACGCCGAGATCAACGGCGTGGCGGGATCGTCGTCGCTGACGGACGTCGCGCCGTTGCACTGGCGCGATCAGTTCATTTATCGAACGGGTGTCGAGTTTGCCGTAAATGATAAACTGGAGGTGCGCGTCGGTTATAGCTATGGACGCAGTCCAGTGCCTAACGAGACCTTGGCGCCTCTGAATGCGGCGATCTTCGAGCACGCCGTCTCGGCTGGTCTCGGTTATTCCTGGGGTCGCTATCGAGCTGATCTGTCCTATCAATGGCGGCTGCCGGCGGTCCAGCGGGTGGATCAAAGCCTGCTCCTGGCTGGCGAATATTCTCACAGCTCGATTGCGCTCAGCGCGCACGTGCTCCAGCTCAGCACAGGTGTGGAATTCTGATCCCGAAATCTGCAAAAAGCGACACGGCGCCCGGCTTCATTCGAAGCGCGGGTCACCGTGCCGGTTTCGCCTGCTAAACAGAATCTATTCTAGCGATCGTCTGCGTCGCGTTCGGCTACCGAGGCAGGAACGGATGGATTCACGAGGACCGCGTCACCATCCATCGTGTATCCACGCTGACCGGGCGCGAAGCGCGGGGCGAGGATTCCATCATCGATTTCGCGCGTCATGGCATAACGATTAAAGGCCGTTACCGGGAGATAGAGCCGCGTGTTAGGCAATCCGTCTGAGCGACCATTGATGTCTGCCTCGACGAAGGAGAGGATGCCATCGCCATTCGTGTCGATGAGCGACACTTCATAGGCATAGGCGTCGAAGAAGCGCTGGGCCACATCGGTCACCTCAGGTTCAAAAGATGCGATCCGCACCATCACGTCGAAGAGGATTTCTTCTGTCAGGCGACTGGGGATAAAGCGCAGGCGTCTTTCCAGGTGTGCGCGTTTGCCTGGCGTGGGACGATCAGGATCGTTGACGTTACTGACCTCTGCGCGGTCTGGGTCCCGCGGATCATCCGGGTTGTCACCGTAAACCAGCGGATCGTTGCCATCGAGAATGCTGCGGAAAGGGAAGGGCCCCGTTCCGCTCGGGCCCGAGCCCGGGACGATCGAGGTGATGCCGCCGACCATGCCAGCTGCAAACGTTTCCGGCACGCCGCCGGTGAAGAGCAGCTCATAGTGCGGGAAAATCCAGTTTGTTCCCGGATTAAACTCCCAATAGGAATGCACGTCGCTTTGCTGCAGAGCATTGAAGCTTCCCAGGCTGACTGGGATGGGAACGACGTTGGACTGGATATCGGGAAAGACATCCTGAGCGCTGATCGGGCGAAAATCGAGGCCGTCAGTGGTCACGAAGTTGCCCGCGGTGGCATTATTGCCCGTTCCTTTGGCAGCGTTGGCGGCCTGATCCGCGGCGGTCATCGATCCATACTGCGCACGACCGTTCGCGCGCGTTGGCAGGACACCTGGGACCTTGATGTCGCGAATGGTCCAGCCTTCATACCAACCTGATTCGTTGTTGATCACGAACAGACCAGAGACGTCCGTGAACATATCAATGAGCGCACGCGGATCGTTAGGATCGGTCGGAAAACCCGGCTTGGGTTCGACCACTACGCGGACAGCCCCGATCGTCGGTAGTTGGCCGTTGGCGGCATTGGCGGCGGTCGGCCTGGTCCCGTCGTTAATCCCTGGAATGATGGTGGTAAAGACGTTTGGCTGAAAGTCCGTCGTATCGAGCAGAAAATACTGCACTAATTGACTCAGGCCATCCGCTTCGCTAAAGGCGATCTGCGGCGGATAGGTCTGCGGCCGGCGAGCCAGCTCAATGATCCGTTGTTTCAATGGCCCCGGCAGAGAACGGACATCGCCGCGATTTCTGATTTTAGCCGCCCCGTCCTGAGCAAGCCCATTCGGAACTATCGTCGTTAGGCCGAGCAGGCCCGCCATCAATCCCCAATTTTTAATTTTTTGTCTCATAGTTTCTCTTTCGTTTTTTCTGCGTTGATAGGGAATTTCGGAGTCCTTTAGTCCTCCTAGGACTACGACCTGCGGAAAAACTGATCAGTCGGTCAGTCGATTCGTTAGCCGCTTGAGAACTCGTTCCCTACCCACATAAACAAACCACGGCTCGAAAAAGTTCCCGAAGTGCAGGAAAAGAAGAATCAACCTCCGTTCGCCTCGAAAGATGGGGCAGGGTTCGCTGCACGATTCGAGGCCGAGGCGATGCCCTTTGCGGCAGCTCTCTTCAACAAAGCGCTCTATCTTATGCGGCGGCGCGAAGGGGCTAGCGACCTCGTCCAGGAGACTTATCTGAGGGCTTTTCGCACCTTCGCCAATTTCCGCGAGGGAACTAACTGCAAGGCCTGGTTGTTTACCATTCTGTACTCGATCTTTATCAACAGGTACCGCAAGGAGCAGCGCGATCCCGAGATCATCTCGCTCGATCAAATGGACGGAATTTTTCATCAGCTTCTCGCTGGCAGCGATTGGGAGTCGGACTTCACTGCTCTCACTCATCCCGGGACGGACTGGCAGGGACCGGAGGTGCGCCAGGCGCTCGGTAACCTGCCGGTAGACTTCCGCTCGGCCGTCTTATTGGTCGATGTGGAGGGCCTCAGTTACGAAGAGGCTGCGCTCGCCATGGCCTGCCCAGTCGGAACCCTTCGCTCCCGTCTCTTTCGTGCACGGCGAATGCTATTTGTGGAATTACACGGTTACGCCCAGGAAATGGGAATCATCCATCGAACCGAGAACTGAATGCCGAATCCCGACCGCCATCTCAAAGAAGAATTGCAGGATCTGCTCGATGATCGGCTCCCCGGCCCGGACCGCGCTGCCGTCGAAAGACATCTGGCCAGCTGCCCCGAGTGCCAGCGCGAGTTCGAAGCGCTCCGATGGACGAAGGGATTTGCGGCCGAACATTTCAGCGCGCGGGAAGTGACGGCGGATTTGCAGGAAAACATTCGGCGGGCTCTAGGAGCCAGCCGGTCAGGCGATCCGCCTAACGTTTCGCGGCCGAATGTTTTCCAGACCCATCGCCGCGCCATTCTGGCGTGGGCCGCGGTGTTGGTGGCCGCTGCTCTCGTGGCCGCCGGCTATTTCGCTTTCCGTCCGAGCCTGCCCGAGGTGCTGGCGCAAAATTTTAGCGCCTACGAGGAACAGGATTTACAGCTCACAATGGAGACACGGGACGTCAAGCAGATGGAGATTTACTTCGACGAGCACGACGTCAATTTCAAAGCGCGCGTCTTCGATCTGGGAATGATGAACTACGACTTGGTCGGCGGTCGCGTGCAACGGCTGCGGGGGCAAAACAGCGCTCTCTTCGTCTATCGAGGGCCTGGCAACCATCCGCTGCTCTGTCAGATGTATTCTGGAAAAAAAGAGGATTTGCCGGCCGGCGCCGTCCTGCGGGAGCACAAGGGCATCACCTTCTATCGCTATCAGATCAGGGGATTGACGGTGGTGTTCTGGCCGGAACACGGGATGATGTGTGGGCTGGTCTCCGATATCGCAGCGGACAAGGTGGTCGCGCTCGCTTTCGCAAAAGCGGGTGCTTGAGACCGGCTTCCGGCCTAACGATAGTGCAAATGGATCAGGCGCGGCTTCGTCGCGAGGACGACCAGAAAGAGGTCGTCGTAATCCGATTCGCTCACGCTGAGGCTGGCGGCAATGCCGAGATTCTTGATGATTTCCGGCACGGTATTGGAATGGCCCACCACAAGCACATTGCCTTTTGCTTTTTTCAGGTCGGCCACCAGGTTCGCGCCATCTTTGGCTGGCACGATTTCTACTTTTAGGCCTAACGACGCGGCCAGTGGGGCGGCGGTTTCCTGGGTGCGCTTGAATTCGCTCGCATAGATGGTGGCGATGTCTGCGTCGCGCAGTTCCTTCGCCAGGGCCAGGGCGTGGGCGCGACCGAGTTCCGAGAGGTCCGGGTCGCTTTGCGCGGCCCCGAGAGCGTCGGCCCGCTCCGCGTGTCGCACTACGAAAATGATTCGCGCTTCTGCTGCCGCGCCAGTCCCGGCCGTGGTTGCCATGAGAAGGCAAAATAGCGAGGAAGTGATTAAATTTTTCATTGGTCAGGAATCGCTTTCTTTGACTCTGCGGGCTGCGTCTTTGCGCTTCGCTACCGCTTGCCGAAGGAGATACTCTAGTTGGCCATTCACGCTGCGCAGTTCATCGGCAGCCCATTTTTCCAGCTCTTTCCACAAATCGGGCGGGAGCCGGAGGAGGAACGGTTTGCGTGCGCCACCAGCCATTCAGTTAGGAGTAACGTGTGCCGTATTCATAAGGTTCTCGGATGATATAGTAGTGATATCATAGGGATATTATCACAGTCAAACCTTTTCGACATGATTTTTAAGTGCGGCTATTGTTTGCTTCCTCGCCACATTCATGAAACCGATCAGCGGTCTCCATCACATCACGGCCATCGCCGGTCCGGCTCAAGAGAACCTAGATTTCTACGCCGGCGTCCTCGGGATGCGCCTGGTGAAAAAGAGCGTGAACCAGGATGATCCGGGCACGTATCATTTGTTCTATGCCGACGCAGAAGGACATCCGGGAACGGACCTGACTTTTTTCCCGTGGGCTCAACTGGCGCCTCACCGCGAAGGCCACGGATTGAGCACGGAAGTGTCGCTGGCGGTCCCGCCTCAGAGCCTGCCATTCTGGAACGAGCGCTTTGCTCGTTATGGAGTCAAAACTGGCGAAGTCGAAACTCGGTTTGGCCAGCGTGTTCTTCCCGCCATCGACCCACACGGGTTGCCTCTTGCCCTTACGGAAAGCCCCAGTGGGATGACGCGATCGTTCAGCCCATGGGAGGAGAGCCCGGTTTCGGTGGAACACCAGATTCGCGGGCTGGAGAGTGCACGTCTTGTGGAAAAGGATTTGGCAGACACGATCTCGTTTTTGACTGGCGCGCTCGGTTTCAAGAAGATCGGAGAGGAAGGGTCGTGGCAGCGTTACGGTCTGGAGGATGGTGCGTCCGGCCAATATCTCGACCTGCAGGAGCAGCCGGAAGCGCGGCGCGGTGCGTGGGGGACCGGCAGCGTCCATCATCTCGCTTGGCGGATGACTGACGACGATCACGAGTTGGAGGTGCGGGAGCATGTTCTCCGAGGTGGGGCGCAACCGACCCCGGTCATCGATCGCTTCTGGTTCAAGTCAGTCTACTTCCGCGAACCGGGCGGTGTCCTCTTTGAGTTGGCCACCGACGGACCGGGCTTCGGCGTGGATGAAAAGATGGCGACGCTGGGCGAAACGCTCGTTCTCCCGCCCTGGTTGGAGCCGAATCGTAACGCGATTAAAGCGGTGCTGCCGAAGCTGCGCCCGCCCGGTCGCGCCTCCGCCTAAAGGGCGCGGGGAAATTTTGCCGAATCCCGGTTGGACGCGGCCACCGGTGCATTGAAAGTTTATGGGTCGCATCACCTCATGCTTACCGAAACTGACCGACTGACCGCCATTCGCGAGGCGCGCCCAGAGGAGAGCCTCTTCGCCGAGAAGGACTGGCTCCTTTCGCCTGAACCGTTCGCCCTTGATGAGAAAAACCGCCGTGATCTCGAGCGGCTCGGGCATCAACTTTTCGTTTTTCAGCGCGCCTGCAATCAGCTTTATCAGCAGAGTGCCAAGGGTAAACAACCCGCCTGGATCGCGCGCTATCTCGACCTCGGCAAGCCGGCCGAGCTGATCGAATTTTCACGCCGCAAGGATCTTCGTGAAGCGCTGCCCTGCGTTATTCGGCCGGATCTTGTGCTGACGGACGACGGATGGACCATCGCGGAAGTTGACTCAGTGCCGGGCGGCATCGGCCTGACCGCGTGGTTGAACAAAACCTACGCCGCTCTTGGCTCTGACGTGATCGGCGAAGCAGATGGCATGATCGACGGCTTCGCCTTGGTCCTCCCGCGTGGCGGAGATGTCGTCATCTCAGAGGAATCTGCTACCTACCGGCCGGAGATGAAGTGGATCGTTAAGCAAATGAACGAGCGTTTCCCGGACCGCGCCTGGAGAGTGGAGGCGGCGGAAAATTATCAACCGCAAGCGGGTCGCGATGTCTACCGCTTTTTTGAGCTGTTCGACCTGCCGAACTTGTCTGGTATCAAAGCGCTGATGGAAGCGGCCGGTCGCAACGATCTTGCGGTCACGCCTCCCTTCAAACCTTATCTGGAAGAGAAGCTATGGTTCGCGCTTTTCTGGCTGCAACCGTTGCACGACTTCTGGCGTCGTGAGCTGGGCGACAAATATTTTCGCAACCTGCGGGAGGTGATTCCCTATACCTGGATTCTCGACCCGACGCCCTTGCCACAGCACGCCGTTATTCCGCGTCTCGAGATTCACGATTGGGCTGAGGCTGCGCGTTTCAGCCAAAAGGAGCGCGATCTTTTGCTCAAGGTGAGTGGCTTTTCGCCATTAGGCTGGGGCAGCCGCGGCGTGGCGCTCGGTTCGGACCTGCCGCACGCCGAGTGGCAGCAGCGGATTGCGGACGCGCTGACCGGTTTTGAGAACTCGCCCACCATCATGCAGCGCTTTCATAAAGGACGTCTCTTCGATCATCCGTATTGGGATCGGGACACTGAGGAACTCAAGACGATGCGCGGCCGAGTACGGCTGTGCCCCTATTATTTCGTCGAGGAAGGGAAAGCCCATTTGCGCGGCGCTCTGGCCACCATCTGTCCCGCCGACAAAAAGCTTCTCCACGGCATGAGCGACGCGATTTTAGTGCCGAGCCGTTTCGTTACGGAATAAGTGGAGGGACGGAATTCGTCCCCATCCTGTTCCGCTCCGATTTCACAGCCGGAGCCCCCGCGGGATGAGTAAACGATCCAGCAAATCGAACAATCCCTGAACCAGAAGAGCGAGCAGGGCGGCGGGAATCGCGCCTTCCAGAATGGTGGCGTTATCATTCAAGTTAAGTCCGCTCAGGATTGGCTCGCCCAGACCGCCCGCCCCGATGAGCGCGGCCAGAGTCGCCGTTCCGATACTGATGACCGCGCTGGTTTTGATTCCAGCCAGGATAGTGCGGGCAGCGAGGGGTAAATAAATTTTGCGCAATCGCGCTCCTGGCTCGAGGCCGAGCGCAGTGGCGGAGTCGCGCAAAGCCGGTGGAATGTCCTGAAGGCCCGTAGCTGTATTCCGGACAATCGGGAGAAGACCATAGAGGAAAAGCGCAACGATCGCCGTCGTCGCACTGATGCCGAGAAAAGGGATCGGCACGAGAAGCGCGAGGAGCGCGAGGGAAGGAATGGTCTGGATCATTCCCACAATCGCCAGGATGCCGTGACCAAGACCGCCGCCACGACTGGCGGCGATGCCTAACGGCAACCCGATGAGGATGGAGAGTAGAAGCGAAATGCCGGTCAGCTCGAGATGACGACTGAGCCAGCGCACGAGTCTCGGCGCGAGATTACGCTGCGGAGCTTTGTCGTTAGGCGAAGCCGGATCGAAAAACTGGCTCGCGGCGTAGGCGTAGTCTTTCGAACGCTCGGCGGCTGCGTTGAGAGCGATCATCCGCTTCTCGTCGATCCGTCCGAAATGGTCGAGGGCCTCGATGGCTCGTGGAGCAAGCTGGAGGCGGTAGAGAAAGACGGCCTTGTATTCCGGAAAGAAATGAAGGTCGTCACGCAGGACGGTCAGATCGTTTTCCTGGATTTTCGCGTCGGTCGAGTAGGCGTCCTTCACCTCGATCGACCCCTGGGCGACCGCAGCGTAACCGATCGCGTGATCGATTCCACTCACGTTAGGCATGGTGAGTCCGTAACGCGCGACCAGTGGACGCCAGCCATCCTGGCGATCGAGAAATTCATGCGTCAGACCAACTTTTAGTTCCGGATGTTTCCGTAAATCGCTGATCGAATGAATATCGAGTCGCTCGGCTTCGGCGCGCCGCATCACGAGCGCGTAGGTGTTGTTGAAGCCAAGGTCGCGCGACATGCCCACGCCGAATTTCGCCAGCGCCGCGCGCATCGTGTCGTCCGAGAGGCGTTCTTTCGATTTCAGGATCTCTTCCCCAATTGTGCCCGTGTATTCGGGATAGAGATCGATCTGGCCGCCAGTCAGCGCCTGCCAAAGAATGATCGTGCCGCCCATGCCGGCGCGTTGCTGGACGGGGAAGCCCGCGCGCTCAAGCACGGTCTTCGCGATTTCCCCGAGCACATACGATTCGGTAAACTTCTTCGAACCAACGACGATCGGGTCGGCCGCGAGCGCAGACGTCGCGAACAAAACAAGGAGCAGGACGAATTTCAAAAGGTCGCGCTCCTTTGCGCATTGATGAACTCGGAGACGAAGCCGGTGGCGGGATGATCGCGTAACTCGGCCGCGCTCCCGCGTTGCACGATCTGGCCTTCATTCATGAGCACGATCTCATCGGCGAGATAAGCCGCTTCGCCCATGTCGTGAGTAACGAGAATGGTAGTCTGTTTCAAACGTCCGAAGATTTCCTTCAAGTCGCGCTGGAGAGCAGAGCGAACGAGTGGGTCGAGCGCGCCGAGAGGTTCGTCGAGCAACAGCACCTCCGGTGAGAGCATGAGCGCGCGCATGAGACTGACGCGCTGACGCTGACCGCCAGAGAGCTCCGCAGGATACCGGTCCAGCGCATCTCGCGGGAATTGCGAAAGCGCGCAGAGTTCTTCCAGTCGCGCTTTCATCTCGGCGGAAGGTCGGTCGAGATGCCTCGACATTAGGAGAACGTTGGAGCGGGCCGTGAGGTGCGGGAAGAGGCCACCTTCCTGGATGACGTATCCGACGCGGCGCCGAATCTCCTGCGCATTGGCCCTGGTCACTTCGGCCCCATCGAAAACCACTTTGCCGCGGTCGGGCGTGAGCAGCGCGATGACCAGGCGAAGCAAGGTCGACTTGCCGCAACCGCTCGGGCCGATCAAAGCGGTCGTTAGGCCAGGCGGAAAATCGAGATCGGTAGGCTGGAGCGCGACTGTGCTGTCAAACGTTTTACTGACACCGATCAATCGGACGAGCGGATCCATGGGACGACCTGGCAGTTGTAACCGGAGGACGCGTGTCCGACAACGTTTGCTGACAAAAGGCAGGCTGGGACGAGACTGCCTAAAGCGTGGTGAAGTGGAAGACCCCGAAAAGTTTCTGCGGATCGCTCCAGACTCGCGCCAGCTGGAATCCGGCTGAGGCCGCGAGGTCGCGAAAGCCCTCGACCGTGTGCTTGTAGGAAAACTCAGTAATGATTTTCTCGCCCGGGGAAAACTCGAATTCGCGATCGCCGAGATGAACCGTTAGCTTTCGGCCGCTGATCAGATGCATTTCGATGCGGTGCGCTTCCTCGTTGTAAATCGCCCGGTGCCGCCAGTGCTCAAGATTGAAATCCGCGCCCAACTCTCGATTGGCTCTCTCGAGCATGTTGAGATTAAAGGCCGCCGTGACACCCGCGGAATCGTTGTAGGCCGCTTCCAGGACGTCCTTCGATTTTTGCAGATCGACGCCGATGATGAGTCCGCCGCTGTGCCCGCAAAGCCGCGCCACACGATCGAGGAAATGTCGCGCCACGTGCGGCTCCATGTTGCCGATGGTGGAACCGGGAAAGTAAACCGCGATGTGGGCCGGCTCTCGGGAAGGCGTGGGCAGCTCGAAGGGCTGGAGGTAGTCCGCGCAGACAGGGAGAATTTCCAAGTCAGGCATTTGGCGGCTTAATGCCTCGGCGGATTCTGTAAGCCGCTGCTTGGAGATATCGACTGGCACGTAAGCGATGGGGTTTTTGAGATTCTCGAGCACCATGCGCGTCTTCACGCCGGCCCCGGTCCCAAAGCCGACCAGCTCCGCGTTTTCACCGATGGATTCCGCGATTTCGCAGCCATGGTGACGAAGGATCTCGGTCTCCGTGCGGGTCACGTAATATTCCGGCAGTTCGCAGATTTCCTGGAACAGATCGGATCCGCGTTCGTCGTAGAAAAACTTGCTCGGCAAAGTGCGCGGAGAGCTGGAGAGCCCCGCGATCGCCTGCCGGAGGAAATCGGAAGAAGCGGGCTCGAGGTCGAGCACCGATACGCCGCTAGATGGGCGGTTCATCGAGGGTCGCGCGCCAGTCGGATGCCGGTGAATTGCCACCGCTTTTCTGGTTGGAAGAAGTTGCGGTAAGTCGCCCGCAAATGATTTCGCGAGGTGGCGCAGGAGCCGCCTCGAAGCACCATCTGATTGCTCATGAACTTCCCGTTGTACTCGCCGAGCGCACCCGGGGCGGCGCGGTAGCCGGGGTAGGGGAGATAGGCGCTGCGCGTCCATTCCCAGACGTCGCCAAACATCTGCCGTAGCTTTCCGTTAGGCTCGTCTTTCGCCGGGGCGGGATGGAAGAGTTCGTCACCCACGAAGTTCCCTTCGATCGGCAACCCCGCCGCGGCACGTTCCCATTCGAACTCAGTCGGCAGGCGGGCTCCGCTCCAGTTGGCAAACGCGTCCGCTTCAAAGTGACTCACATGAGTAACCGGTTCCCCCTCATCGACCCGGCGCATACCGGAGAGGGTGAAATTCCACCAAGCGCCATCCTGTTTCACCCAGTAGAGAGGAGCTTCCCACCGCTGCTCATTAACCGTCGTCCAGCCTAACGACAACCAGTGATCTGGCTTCTTATAGCCGCCCGACTCGATGAATTCGATGTATTCACCGTTGGTCACCGGCCGTGTAGCCAGTGAAAACGCGGGAATAAGAGCGCGATGGCGCGGGCTTTCGTTGTCGTAACTGAAACCGCCGCCACCGTGCCCAATTTCAAAAATCGCTTCGTCGAAATCGACAAACTTGAGACTCGAAACAGCGGAACTTTTCGCGATGTCCTCGCGTTCGCGGAAGATTGGATGGAGCGGATTCTGGGCAAAGACATGTTTGATGTCCGTGACGAGAAGCTCCTGGTGCTGTTGTTCGTGATGGAGACCAATCGTGAAGACCGGCGCTATTGTGGCCATCAAAGCATCGTCGGCATTCTCCAATAGCTCTCGGACGTGCGCGTCGACTGAGCGCCGGAAACGATAGGCCTCCGCGACGGTGGGACGCGAGATGAGGCCGCGCAGATCGCGCCGATGCATGCTGCCCGCGGCGTTGTAGTAGGAATTAAAGAGATAGGCGTACTCCGGCACTTCCGGTTGATACTCGGGCATCCAGGCTTTGAGGATAAAGGTCTCGAAGAACCAACTGGTGTGTGCGAGGTGCCATTTAGTCGGGCTGACGTCGGGCATCGATTGCACAACGTAATCTTCTGGCTCCAGCGTCTCGCAGAGCCGCTCGGAAAAGTCTCGAACCTGCCGGAAGCGATCGAGAAGATCGCTGGCTCGGTTTCTCTCCGCGCGTGGCTGCGGCTCGACCGTGGCGGGCGTGATCTC
Organism: Chthoniobacterales bacterium; assembly: GCA_051003355.1. Taxonomy (GTDB): domain Bacteria; phylum Verrucomicrobiota; class Verrucomicrobiia; order Chthoniobacterales; family UBA10450; genus Palsa-1392. Next base: position 65,971 of record JBPCLK010000028.1, read on the forward strand.
GTCGATGACTGTTTGGCTGCTCATCGTTCTTTGCGCTCCTCGTCAAGCTCCTCCCTGCGCGCCTCGACCATCTGATCGTGGGCGGCTTCCTCGATCCCTTCGCTGACCAGTTCCTCACCTATATTGACGTCGCCATCGAAACCGTTTTCGGGCGTACGATGCCCAGAGGCGCCGAAAATTTCGTCCCGTTCGCTCATCTCGCCCCCTACCGCGTCATCCACTTCCGGCGCGTGCGATCCTTCTACGCCGGTTAGTTCATCCTTCGCCTGTTTCCAATCCGACTCCGTGAACTTATCCGGGTTGCGTTCGTCGATCATGGCGATTTCGCGGGCGCGTTTCTCGACCATTTCGGGCGAGGGGACGCCTAGTCCATTGCCATGGAGGTTGATCTTACCGTGCGGAGAGTGTGAGCGATCGGCCATAAAAGGTAATACGTTTCGTGACTCCGAAACACTTGCATCAAACCACTCCTTCCGCATCTCGCGGGAAGTTCACATCTAAAGTTGAGTGACTTAACCGACTAAGGTTGAAAGCTTTGCAAGCACTGTGTTTTCCCTAGCCTGGTTCGCCTGATTCGAGAAAATAAAGCAGGCGCCAAATGCGATCAGTCTGGCCGCGCTCAATCACCTGCACCGGCGTGGAGCCGTCGAGCGCAGGGTTGGGTTCTTTCAGCCAGCGGCCTACATCTTTTGGGAGCATCAAGCGAGAAAGATTGTCGAGTAAACGATCCATCTCGACCAAGGCCCGCCGGACGGGAGCCGAGGAAGTCTTTCCGTTATTCCAGCTGGCCACGGTGCGAAGAGAAAAGCCTGTCATCCGGCTCAGCGTTTCCTGCCGCAGACCAAATTTCCTGGCGATTTTCTCCACCGCCGGCGGTTCAGGCAACTTGATCGCCGCCTGGTAAGAGGTGGTCGTTTCACGAACGCGAGCAGATGGGCGAGCCACTTTCTTCCTGGCTTTCATACTTTCATCCTAAGCGAACGGTCGCATATTACAAGTAATTTGTCATGCAAATATGCATGTTTCATTCCATCTGGATTCGGCGCAGTTCCTCAGCCTCAAACACCCGCACCCGGCTGCTGGCCCTTAGATTCTCGGGAAAATAGACAACGTTCACGCCATCTGGCACCCGTGCAGATGGGACCAGGAGTCCTTCTCCTTTCGCCGAAAAAACCGCTCGCCCGATGGCTTGGGTAAAACTTTCACCGCCGTCTTCCTGAATTTTTCGCCAATCTTCCACTCGCAAATCCGCGGCGGCTAAGCTGAGAGCTGCGCAGGTGGTCGCCTCGGTAAGATCGAGGACCGCTTGCAGCGATACATCGATCGCTACCAGAAGACGCGGCGTTCGAAACGGTCCGGGAATGTTTGCGTAATCCGCCGTCGCACGCGATTCCGCCACCGCCACGGTATCGGCGGTGCTCCCGTAGACGGCTCGGACCGATCCGATGGCGTTCCACCGACCGCCGTGAAGAAAGCTTCCCTGGCCGAGCAGGATGCTTTCGGGACGCGGATAGGACAAGGTCGTGACCCGGTAGGCCGCGCCTTTCCAAGGGCGGAGGAGCGAAAGCTTGGAGACCAACCGCCGCCGCAGATCATCGAAGGCAGGGTGCGGCGCAGCAGTCATCGGGACAACCTACTGCATAGCAACCTGCGGCTGAAAATTCGGTCTTATCAGTAGGGGAAATGCTCGAGAGCGTCTCCTCAGCGAGCGGCAGCGGTCGAAGTCACCGTAAGCGTTTTACTCTTGCTGGTCACGCTCCCTGCCACGTTGGTCACCACGACCGAGAATTGTGATCCATTGTCGGCCAGCGTGGTGGGCGGCGTGATGTAAACTGAGCTGGTCGCTCCAGAGATCGCCACGGCATTTTTTAACCATTGAAACGTGAGTGGCGCTGTTCCCGCAGCGAGGACATTGAACCTGGCAGTCCTTCCTACCGTGACCTTTTTATTGCCTGACTGTTTGCTAATCGACGGCGGCACAGGAGCCGGAGTGGCCGAAGGGGTTGGTGTGGGCGTAGCGGTAGGACTCGGGGTTGGAGTGACACTCGGGGTCGGTGTCGGAGTCGGCGGAGGCTGGGAAAATTTCTCGTTCAGGAATGCAAGGACCGAATCTTTGACCACTCCCCAATAGGCGAAAGCGTGATCACTGCTGTCCGGTATGAGGAGCTGCTGATAATTGGTCGCGCCGACCGAGTTCAACTTATCTATCAACAAACCGGGCTGAGCCAAAGGCATCGAATCGTTGTCCGTGGAGATAATATAGAGCGGTGCAATCGCACTCGTGATTACGGCTACTGGCGAGGCTGCATAAAGGCCGGCGTAGTCGGTCTCGACCGTGTTGACGTAGTTGGTGACGTTATCGAGAAAATGGCCGGCGTTAGGGCGCGAATCGTGCAACGACGAGTAATCCGAGTAATCGTACTCACCGCTCAGGCAAACCCCCAGGTCCGCTTTGTCATCTCCAGCAATTCCGGTCGCTGCAGTGTAGGCGGCGTGGCTTGCGCCTGACGAACCTCCGAGGACTCCCACCTGTCCATTACAGCGCGAATCGTGGCGGGCCATACGAATCGCCATGGCCACATCGTCCGTCTGCTCTGGTGGACGCCCGGAAGCTGCCACGCTGTGATCCGGTTGATTGCTGACCACGTTCGGCGGCGCCAGTCGGTATTGGACGGCAAGCACCAAGTAACCCGCTCGGGCCATATCGGCCGCCACTCCCGGCGGACCCGGCGACCCAGTTTTGAAGCCACCTGAATGGATCAGAACAATCGCGGGCCAAGGGCCCGTTCCTTCAGGCTGACTCACCGTCCAATGCAGGATGGTCGCATCCGCGGCCGTCCCGAAAATTTCAGTGACAGTCGGGTACGGTGTCGGCGTTGGAGTCGCGTCGATAAAAGGGAGCGAAGTCGCGTGATTGGATTGCGCCTGCACCTGCGCGACGCCTAACAAAAAGCTCGCCAGCGAAACCACTAGAGTTGTGCTTATGAAAAGCGTCCTCAGCCTGAGGAAGACTCTGGTCAGCGCGCCCGAGGTTGAGTCAACGTACGCGGGGAGCATGATCTGGGTTTTCACGATGGAATCTTACTCCAAAATCCTGCCAAATCGAGGACGATCGCAAATGATTGAGGCGATTGCGCGTAAGCCCATGAAGGGAAACGGAAAGCGCACGTCGATTTGGAGGCGGGGGCGGGAATCGAACCCGCGAATAGAGGTTTTGCAGACCCCGACCTTACCACTTGGCTACCCCGCCGAAACTGCGAGCCGGAGCGTAGGCGCGCGCCTCGGCAGTGTCAACGCACAGCCAGTCGCGAATGGACGTTGCGCCCGGCGGTCTCGGCGTGAACGTTAGGCGATCATGCCGAGTCAATCCGCCGAACTCTTTGCCCGCGCGCAGGCTCGCATTCCCGGCGGCGTGAATTCCCCGGTGCGGGCTTTCCGAGGGATGGGGCGCGAACCATTTTTTGTCGACCGCGCGGCCGGCGCAAACATCTGGGACGTCGATGGAAAAAAATACCTCGATTACGTTGGCACCTGGGGTCCCGCGATTCTGGGACATGCGCCCGCGGTCGTGCTCGAGGCCGTGCGCGAGGCTGCCGCTCAGGGACTCAGTTTCGGCATCCCAAATCCCTATGAGGTGGAGATGGCGGAACTCATTTGCCGCTGGGTTCCATCGATCGAGAAAGTGCGGATGGTCAATAGCGGGACGGAAGCGACCATGTCGTGCATTCGTCTGGCTCGCGGTTTCACCAAACGCAACAAGATCATCAAATTCGAGGGCTGTTATCACGGCCACGTCGATTCGCTGCTCGTGCATGCGGGCAGCGGCGCGCTCACCCATGGGCAACCGGATAGCGCTGGCGTGCCGAAGGAATTTGCCGATCTCACCATCGCTCTTCGATTCAATGACCTCGAGGCAGTGCGCGCCGCGTTTCGCGAAAACTCAGGCGAGATTGCGGCCATCATCATCGAGCCAATCCCCGCTAATGCCGGCCTCTTCTTTCCAGAGCCGGGCTTCCTGGAGGCCTTGCGCGAAGAATGCACTACGCACGATGCGCTGCTCATTTTCGACGAAGTCATGACCGGCTTCCGCGTCGCGCGTGGCGGTGCCCAGGAGATCTATAGGATCAAGCCGGACCTGACGGCGCTAGGCAAAGTTATCGGCGGCGGCCTGCCCGTGGGCGCTTTCGGCGGTCGAGCGGAAATCATGGACCAACTCTCGCCGCTCGGGCCGGTTTACCAGGCAGGAACGCTCTCGGGCAATCCACTTGCCATGGCGGCTGGCCTCGCGCAGTTGCACGAACTGGAACGCACCAACGGCTGGGAGTTGCTCGAAGAAAGGGGCGCGCAACTGGAGCAGGAAACACGTGATTCGTTAGGCAAGATCGGATTGCCAACGACCTTTCATCGCATCGGTTCCATGTTCTGCCTCTTTTTTACGGAAGGGCCGGTCACGGACCTCACCAGCGCCAAGCGGTGCGATCTCGAAAGGTTCGTCCGCTTCTTTAATCACTGCCTCGAGGCCGGGATTTATTTCGCTCCTTCCCAATTTGAAACCGGATTTATCTCAACCGCTCACACCCCCGCGCAGATCACGGAAACGACGCGGGTCGTCAGCGATGCTTGCCTGCAGCTGAGTCGTTAGGTTGCATTGCGCCGTGCACTGCACTAGGGAAGCCTTCTCGTGAATCAGACTTCGCCGGTTCGCGTCCGAGCTCTTGCCAAGTTTTTCTTCGAGGGCGATCGAAAGTTTTTCGTTAAGGGCGCCACTTACGGCCCTTTTAAACCGGACGCGGCCGGAGACTACCTCGGCAACCCCGAGCAGGCGCGCCGTGATCTCGCGCAGATGCGCGAACTTGGTATCAACGTCGCGCGGATTTATCATCTGCCGCCTCGTTGGTTTCTCGACTGCTGCGCCGAAGCCGGTGTGCGCGTCCTGATCACTCTTCCTTGGGCCAAACATATCGAGTTTCTCGTGAGAGCGAAGACCCGGCGCGAGATCGTGGATGCGGTTCGAAAGGCGGTCGCGACCCACGCCGGTCACCCGGCGATCTTTGGTTACCTGGTAGGAAACGAGATTCCGACCACCATGGTGCGCTGGTTAGGCGTACGCCGCGTCACGGAATTCCTCGAGACCTTGATCCGGGTCGGGCGGGAGGCGGATCCGAACGTCCTTTTCTCCTACGCGAGCTATCCGCCGACCGAATACCTCCTTCCGCAGAACGTCGATTTTTGCTGCTTCAACGTCTATTTGCACGACCAGTGCGACTTCGAAAAATATCTGCTGCGCCTGCAAAATCTCGCAGAAGAGAAGCCGCTCATGCTGGGCGAATTCGGTATGGACACCATTCGTCATGCCGAGGAAGAGCAGGCGGAAATGCTCAGCTGGCATGTCGACAGCGTGGTGCGCTGCGGCCTGGCCGGAACGATCTTTTTTGCCTGGACGGATGAATGGTACACCGGCGACCAGGAAATTCTCGATTGGTCGTTCGGACTCGTTAGGCGAGATCGCACGCCCAAGCAATCGTTCTTCGCCCTGCAGAATAAGCTGGGTCAGGACGATGCCTCGCTGCCGCACCAGGATCTGCCGCGGGCTCCGCTGGTCTCCGTCATTGTTTGTTCCTACAACGGCGGGAAGACCCTGGCGGAATGCCTGGAGTCGTTAGGGAAAATCAATTACCCCGCTTACGAGGCGATTCTGGTCGATGATGGCTCGACCGATAACACCCCGGAGATTGCGGCTCGTTATCCTCACGTTCGTTATCTCCGACAGGATAATCACGGCCTGAGTCACGCGCGCAACACCGGCGCCGCTGCGGCCAAGGGCGAGGTGCTCGCCTACACCGACTCGGATTGCATGGCCGATCCCGATTGGCTGTATTACCTGATCGGCACCCTGGTCAGCGGCGATTACGCGGGCGTCGGTGGACCGAACATCTCGCCGCCGGCGGAAAACTGGGTGCAGGCCTGCGTGGCCGCTGCGCCCGGCGGTCCCAGCCATGTGCTGCTTACCGATACGGTGGCCGAGCACATTCCAGGCTGTAATATGGCTTTCTACCGCTGGGCCTTCGATACGATCGGTGGGTTTGATATCGAATATCGCAAGGCCGGCGACGACGTCGATTTTTGCTGGCGACTGCAACAGGAAGGACACGTCATCGCTTTCAGCCCGACGGCGATCGTCTGGCATCATCGCCGCTTCACGTTAGGCGCATTTCGCAAACAGCAGGCCGGCTACGGCGAAGCGGAATCGATGTTGCGTTTCAAGCACCTCATCTTTTTCGGCCCGACCGGGACCGCGAAATGGCGCGGGCAGATTTACGGTTCGCCTCGCTTCAGTTGGTTCATTAATCGCCCGATCATTTATCACGGCATTTTTGGAGAAGGATTTTTCCAGTCGATCTATCCGACCCCGCAGTCGGAGATCGCCAACTATCTGAGCAGCGTGGAGTGGTTCGCCCTCACGCTTTTCCTTTTCGGTCTTGGCATCTTCCTCCCAATCTTGCGCATCGTGCCGTACCTCATGTTGGGCGGCACACTTTGCGTGGCGCTTTCCTACATGTTGCGGGCGCGCATCGAGCCAAAATTTGACACGGTTGCCGCACGCCTGCTCGTCATGTTTTTGGCCTTTGCGCAGCCGCTCGTGCGGGGCTGGAATCGCTACTTCACCTGGCTGCAATTCAAGCGCACTCCGCGGGCGGTCATTCGCACCCACGAGAAAATTCCTGCGCGTGAAATCGGACGGGGAAGGCTGGGCCGGCGTCGCTATTGGAGCGAGGAAGGCGTGGAGCGAAATGCGCTTCTAAAGTCGATTTTCCAACTGCTGGAGGAGGAAGGCTGGAGCTACTCCGCCGACACCGGTTGGAAAGAGTGGGACATCCAGATTTATGGAAATTTCTTCTGGAGCATCATCCTGCAAACCGTCACGGAATATCACGGCGGACCGAAATGCCTGACCCGCGTCCGGCTGAAATATCGCTTTGTCACCACGACCGTAATCCTGAATCTGATCTTTCTCGCGATCATTATCTATCGCGACCTCAATAGCGGGGGCATCGATCTGAGAATCCTGATCCCCTACGCGCTCTTCCTGCTTTTTCTCGGCAGCCGAGCGCGCCTGCTGAAGCGACGCGCGGCCGAGATTGTGGATCTGGCCGCGCACCGACTCGGACTTCAGCGCGTGACCAAGCGAAGGGAAGCCGATGTTCCTCGTTAGGCACGCGCGCCTTTGGCTCGCGCTCCTCGCGGAGATCCTGCTGCTCGCGCTTTTCCACCGCTTCGACGACTGGCGATACGCCTCGATGCCGGTCAAATTCGTCGAGACTGCCATTCTCTGCGGGATCGCCTTCTTTGCAGCGACCTCCTTCTTTGCGCAGCTTCGGCCCTCGCGGCTGGTCACGATCGTTTTTTGGTCGATGGCCATCATCCTGCGTCTGGTCGCGCTCCCGCTGGAGCCGGGTGATGACGTCTGGCGTTATCAGTGGGAAGGACAGGTGCAGAACGCGGGATTCAATCCTTATGTCCTCGCGCCTAACGACGATCGTTTGGCTGTGGTGCGCGCCGAGTATCCCGACTGGAATCGGATCAACCATCGCGACTTCAGCGCAATTTATCCTCCCGGCGCCGAGTTGGTTTTTGCCGCTCTCAGCCGTCTCGGAGCGGGCCCGCTTCTCTACAAGCTACTTTTTGCGGTCGCTGATTTGGGCGCGATCGCGGTTCTGCTTCGCTTGATCGGCGGAGCGACGCGTCATCTGGATGCGGCGTGGTATGCCTGGAATCCGCTGGTCGTCTATAGCTTCGCCGGCGCGGCGCACTTCGATAGTTTGATGATCCTGCCGATGCTTGCCGGCATTCTCTGTCTGGTCCGCAGCCGAAGTGCGCTCGATGCGGCCGGCCGATGGCGCTGGGCGGTTTGGGGCGCCCTGGCGCTGGGCGCGGCGATTTCGATCAAGCTCGTGCCGCTGCTTCTTTTGCCCGCTTGCGTATTCGCGCTCGGCCGGCGGGCCTGGGTGCTCGCACTGAGTCTCGGGTTACCCGCGCTTCTTAGCCTGCCCTTCGGAGTGCCTCGTATACCGATCTGGCAGTCGTTAGGGCGATTTATTTATGTGGCGCGGATCAACGACATCTTTTGGTGGATCGTGGAGGACACTTTTTGGCCGAACCCGCACCAGAAGAATTATCACTACAACGTCATTATCGTCATCGCGGTCATTCTGGTTTCGCTCTTCTTCATCTGGAATTGGAAGCGCGGGCTCCTCTGGGCCATGGGGACCGCGCTCATCCTCAGCCCGGTGCTCCATCCCTGGTATTGCACCTGGATTCTGCCGCTGGCCGCGTGGCGCCGGACGGACGCCTGGCAGGTTTTGTCGATCACTCTTTTTGCCTACTACCTTTTTTGGAATGAGAGACTCTTCCTTCTTCCCTGGCATTCCGAGCCATGGCTGCGCGGTTTGATTCTTATTCCGCCTATTGTCTCTCTGCTCTTGGGCTTGCGGCGGAGGCTCTTGCCTAACGAGGCGGCGGTCTGAAGGCTTCCTCGGAAGCCTGCTGGAAGTCACGCGGAATGGGCGCATCCAGAAACAAGCGCTCGTTAGTGGCCGGGTGGGTAAAACCCAGTTTCCAGGCGTGCAGCATTTGCCGCGGTGCGTGGCCTTTCTTCCCGTAAAGCGAATCGCCGATCACCGGATGTCCCAGATGATGGAGGTGAACTCTGATCTGGTGCGTGCGGCCGCTGTGCAAGGCGCACTCGACCAGGCTGACGCCGCGCCCGCTTTGGAGAACCCGATAATCGGTGCGCGCCGGCCGGCCACGTCGTGAATCGACCGCCATTTTCTTGCGTTGCACCGCATGGCGAGCGATCGCGGCTTCGATCGTCCCGCGCGGCCGCTTTAAGGTGCCGGCGACAAGCGCGAGATAAATCTTTTTCACTTCGCGTTCGGCGAATTGCCGAGCGAGCGACTGGTGGGTCGCGTCGTTCTTGGCCACTACCAGGCAGCCGCTGGTTTCCTTGTCGAGCCGGTGCACGATCCCGGGCCGCTGTTTACCGCCGATGCCGGAGAGCGTGGTGCAATGATGAAGCAAGGCGTTAACCAGCGTGTGGGTCTGGTTGCCCGCGCCGGGATGGACGACCAGGCCGGGCGGTTTATTGAGCACAAGGAGGTCACTGTCTTCGAAGAGAATCTCGAGCGGGATTTCTTCGGGCTGGTCGTCGATCTCCTGGACCGGCGGTTCAGTCACGCGCACGATGTCGCCCACTCGCACGATCTCGCGGGGACGCGCCGTCTCACCTCGCAGGCGTATTTCGCCGGAGCGGATCAAGTCTTGCAAACGGGAGCGCGAAAATTGCGGCAACGCCAGCGCGAGATAGCGATCGAGGCGCTCTCCTGCTTGTTCGTTAGGCACGGTCAACTCGATCATCGTAATTTTTTTTGGGGAGGCTATGCCAACCGGTTACGCCCCTGCGAAACTTTCGCACATAGAACGCCGCGAATTTCGCGGCCCGACAGGAGGAAATCCGCACCCATGCCTCGATCAGACCATCGCATTTGGTGGGAGTTTTTCCGGTCGGCGAAGATTGCGGCCAAAGCTTAGATAATGATGGACCCGGTCGATGTTCCATTCTCAGCGATCGGAGCATCGACGGAAAGAGCATTTCCGCATGTGCAAATTATCGTGACCAGCCTTCGAGTCGAGCTCAAAACGTCCCTGTCTGGCGTGCCGCGTGCTCTCCTCTGGCGGAGTGTTGCGCATCTTTTACATGCTTCTCATCGCCGGGTTTGCGGCGACCGCGTTGGCCGAGTTGCAACCCCTGACCATGAAGGAGGTCGCCTTGATGCTGCGGTCCGGATATTCCAGCGAGAGCGTGCTCCAGGAAGTCACGCGCCGCCACGTGAGTGACCCCCTGGACGAAGCGAACCGGAAGTCATTGGTGGAATTTGGCGGCAGCCCACTGCTGATCAATACGCTGGCCAGCGGGGATTTTACCCTTTCGCCAACCGAAGCCGGACGCGCTCACCAGGAAGCTGAGGAGCGGGCGATGCATCAGGAGAAGGAGGCCGAAAAAGTCTATCGCACCGCTACCCAAGTGCTCAGGACCCAACAGGCCCAGGCCAGCGTACCTGGCTATCCCGTGGCAAATTCTTTGCAGGGAAAACTGGTCGTGTACCGCAACGGTACGCTGAGCCCTGCCGACGATTCACAATTTGAGAAGAAGAAGCTGATTGCCTTCTACTTCTCGGCTCATTGGTGCGCGCCCTGCCGGAAGTTCACTCCACAGTTGGTCGACTACTACAATAGGATCGCGCCCGACCATCCTGAGTTCGAGCTGGTTTTCGTGAGCTACGACCGTTCGCGCTTTAACTGGGAAACCTATGTGCGCGACACCAGGATGCCCTGGCTGGCCGTTGCCTACGAGCAGCTCGACTCCGTCCCGGCCCTGAAACAGGCAGCCGGTGAGAGCATTCCCTCACTCATCCTAGTCGATGATACGGGACACCTTCTGGCCACCAGCTATGAGGGAACAAAATATGTCGGACCGGAGAAGGTCCTGGCTGAATTGGAAAAGATCTTCGCTTCGAAAGGCGAAACCGGCGCAGCTTCGAATCAGTGATCCTGTTTGCCTGGCTTGGCCAAGCTTATCCGGTGTTTGTTTTCCGCGGCCTGTAGTTGCCCACGAAATCCCGGCGGAAACGGTCGAAACTCCCGGTCTCAATCGCGGCGCGCGCGCGTCGAGCGAGCTCAAGATAGAAGTGGAGATTGTGCAGCGTGAGCAGGCGCAGCCCGAGGATCTCCTCGGCTTTCGCGAGATGGCGAATGTAGCCACGGGAAAATTCCCGGCAGGCTGGGCAGGCGCATCCGTCCTCAATGGGACCTTTTTGCGTGGTGAATTCCGAATTCTTTAGGTTGAGCGTGCCTAACGACGTGAAGGCGGTGCCGTTGCGCGCCAGGCGAGTTGGCAATACGCAATCGAACATGTCCACGCCCCGGGCGATGAGTTCGAGCAGCTGCGGCGGCGTGCCGAGGCCCATGGCGTAGCGCGGCTTATCGTGAGGCAAAAACGGCTCGCTCCATTCCACCGCCTGCATCATCTCCGGCGCCGGTTCGCCCACGCTCACGCCGCCGATGGCGTAGCCGTCAAAGCCGATCGCGACCGTCGCCTCCGCGCTCGTCCGGCGCAGATCTTCAAACGTGCCGCCCTGGACGATGCCGAAGACGAGCTGCCGAATTTCCGATTTCTGATTTCCGATTGCTGATTTCTCTTGGCAGCGCGCGGCCCAGCGCGCGGTCAGTTCCATACTGCGCGCCGCGTATTCGTGTTCGCACGGATAAGGCAGGCATTCGTCGAGCACCATCGCGATGTCGCTGCCTAACGTGGCCTGGATTTCCATCGCGATCTCCGGCGAGATGAAGGTAGGTGTCCCGTCTAGATGGTTCTGAAAGCGCGCGCCCTCCTCGGTGATCTTGCGAATCTTGGCCAGCGAGAAAATCTGGTAGCCACCGCTATCGGTCAGGATCGGCCCGTCCCAGTTCATGAAACGATGCAGCCCGCCGAAGTGCTGCATCACTTCCATTCCTGGCCTAACGAAAAGGTGATAGGTGTTCCCGAGAATAATCTGCGCCTCCAGCTCGCGTAGCTCGCGCGGGCTGACCGCTTTCACGCTCCCCTGCGTCCCGAC
>JBPCLK010000029.1:0-10357 GCA_051003355.1 Chthoniobacterales bacterium
CGCGAGGGCGCCTGGCGCTATCCTCGCTGACCAGTTCGCCTCGGCGAGCGATGGGGTCATGAGCTCGGAGCCTTTGAGGAGCCGCCCTGACGGGGACTGCGGCCAACAAAATCGCCGCGTGCGAAGCCTGGCGGACCACAGGCTGCGCCACCTTGCGCACAACCGTCCGGGCCACCGGAAATGGCTCCAGCGCGACCTTGACGACCGTGGGCCCCCGGCGTTTGCGCGTCCCGGCCTCGGCCGAATCGATCGAACACAAAAGCGCGGGCCCGAGAAAACAAATAAATGCGGCTCGCGCCCTTGTTCTTTCGGTTAGGCGCGCACACCCCCGTAGGAAAAGCGTCTCCCGCGCCAGTCAGGCAAGTTTTATCGCTCTAGTATCACTTATTTTCGCTGACGACCCAAGGCGTAATTGCATCGACAGCAAGCATAAGTGACGCTCCTGTGCTGGGAGAACGCCCCATTCGATCCGTGGATTTCAGGAAATTCTTTGCCGAGCTGCAACGGCGTCACGTCTACCGGGCCGCCGTGGTTTACACCATGACGAGCTGGCTGATTATCCAGGTCGCCACTCAGGTTTTTCCTTTCTTCGACATCCCGGCCTCCATCGTCCGCCTCATCATCATCGTGCTCGTGCTGGGATTTCCCGTAGCCGTCGCCCTGGCCTGGGCCTACGAGCTGACTCCAGCTGGCATCGTCAAAACCGACGAATTGCCCAAGACCAAGGTCGGGCGCTGGCCGCTGGTGCACCAAGTCTACACCGCAGTCATCGGTCTTCTCGCGATTGCCATCGCTATCCTTCTCTATCTCCGGTTTTCGCCCGAGCAGCGCGAGCAGGCGGCTCAAATTTCGTCCAAGAGCATCGCCGTTCTTCCCTTTGAGAACTACAGCGCCGAGAAGGAAAACGCCTACTTTGCCGATGGCATCCAGGATGATCTCCTGACCAACCTGGCTAAAATTCGAGCCCTCACCGTCATCAGCCGGACCAGTGTCAGAAAATATCGCGATGCCGGCGCGCGCGACATCAAGGAGATCGGGAAATCGTTAGGCGTGGCCCATATCCTCGAGGGTAGTGTGCGGCGGGAGGGCGACCTGGTCAGAGTCAATGTTCAGCTCATCGATGCGCGTCGCGACCGCAATATCTGGTCGCATGGCTACGATCGCACCATTCAAGATTCGTTAGGCTTGGAAGGCGAGCTGGCCACGGAAATCGCCGAATCTTTACGCGCCCAGCTCACCCCCGAAGAAAGAGAACGCGTCGTCAAACGCCCCACCCAAAATGCGGACGCCTATGTCTTTTATCTGCGGGCGCTTCCGCACGAGCAGGGACCTGACACGCTCTTGCAAGATTACCGGCAAGCCGTGGATCTCTACACCAAGGCAATTGCTCTCGATCCCAACTTTGCCCTGGCCCGCGCCCACCTCGCCTCTACCTGTGCGGAAATTTTCCATTTTCACGAACCGCTCGACTCCTGGAAAAACCGGGCGCGCAGCGAGGCGGAAGAGGCGCTCCGCCTGCAGCCCGACCTGGGAGAAGCGCATTTCGCTCTCGGCCAGTGCGCCTATTGGTTCGACGAAGATTACGAGCGGGCGCTGAGCGAGTTTGCCGCCGCCCAAAAAATCTTGCCTAACGACAGTAATATTGGCGCCTACGTGGCAGCCATCCGCCGACGCCAGGGACACTGGGACGAGGCGCTCACCATTTACGAGCGCATGGAGAAACTCGATCCGCAAAATCCCAACATTATTCGCAACGTGCTCTTCACCAGCACCTCGATGCGGCACTGGCCGCAGGCCTCCCAGGCTGCCGCTCGCTTCCGGGCCGTCGCCCCCGATTCAGTCGTGGCCAGGATTCAATCCGGCTATGCCGATTTCATGTGGAAAGGCGATCCGGGAGCGTTACAGCGGTGGCTGACGAAAATTCCGGGCACGGAAGACCCCGACGGAATCGTCACCTGCACGCGCTGGGAAGGCGCGATGCTCAAGCATGACTTCGCAGAGGCCGCCAACATCCTGGCGAAGTCGCCGACTATGGAATTCTCCTACCTGAACGGCGGCCTCCAACCGAAAAGTTACCTCCTCGGGATGACGGAACTGGCCCGCAACAATCGCGCGGAAGCCGACCGAAATTTCGCCGCCGCGCTACCACAGTTTGAGAAAGACGTGCAGGAAGCGCCAGATGCCGCCGATCGCCACGCCAATCTCGGTCTGCTTTACGCTTTCATGGGCAAGCGTGACGGAGCGATTCGCGAAGGACGTTTGGCGGTCGAGCTCAAGCCGCAGGCCAAGGATGCCACCACCGGCGCCATTATGCTGTGTTACCAGGCGCTGATTTACGCGCAGGTAGGCGAAATCGAGCAGGCCATCCCGCTCATCTCTGATCTGCTCAAGACGCCGGGCGCGGTCGACAGCGTCGACTACAGCATCACGAAGAACGACCTGAAGTATCGGTGGGAATGGGATCCGCTGAGATCCGATTCGCGTTTCCAAAAATTACTCGAAACGCCCTGACAGCATCAGACGAAGTAGTTCCAGCGCGCCAATTCCGGGCCGAGTTCCGCGGCAAAGCGCCTTTGCAATTCCACCGGCAGCTTTTCTCGCCATTGCTCGCTCTTGCCCACACGCAAAAACTTGGCCCGACCGGTCTCGCCGGAGCGCCGCAGTTCTTCTTTTTTTTGGGAAAACGACTGCTTGGTCACCGCCCGGGTAATTTCCGCGGCCGTCCGCTCGATTCCCAGATGCTCTAGAATTCGCACCGCCTCTTCCTCCGGGTGGGCGAGTAAATCTTCGTAGCGAATAATCGGCAAACCGGCTTCCGCATAGGGACGCCAGTGTTCAGACCAGGAAATGCGGACCCAGTTGTGGACCGAAGCGGAACCGTGCAAGACCGCCTCGGTCATGCGTGCGAGACGATGATCTTCCCTAACGAGAAGCGGATAGAGCGTATGCCGATACAATTTTCCGCCCTGGGGCAGAGCCCGAAAGAAGGCTGCCAGTCTTGGAAAACGGTCGAACTGAAAATAGTTCGCGGCCGAAATCACGAGGTCACGCGGATCGCGCAGGATGTAGATCACCTTGTTTTCAGAATCGTTAGGCGAAAAACCCAGCTCCATTAGTTGGTGGTGCGATTTATAGCACCGGAAATCGGAGATTCGCTCTGCGCCTTCCACCGCGATTTCCTTCTTCTCCGAACGCCAAAAACCCGCCACCGGACAACCCGCCAGCTCCGCCACAAGCCGCGTCGCCCATGTGCACCCGCTCTTCGGGTAGCCGACCACGACGATATTCTTCATTTGCCTAACGAATCGCGCCGCGCAATTCGCGGAAGGCCAGACCGAGATGGTCGAGCAAGTCAGTCGGAAGGAGCGATTCCTCACTGGCGCGATCGTTGAAAATAGCGAGTTCAGCCGCGCGTCCGCAAATCCATGCCCCCAGCCGCGCGGCCTCATAGGGCGCAAGGCGGGCGCCGAGTAGCGCCGCGCAAACACCGGTCAGGACGTCGCCCATGCCGCCCGTCGCCATGCCGGGATTGCCCGTCGTGTTGTAACTCAGGGGATGACCGGCCTCAGCCACCATGGTGCGGCTGCCCTTGAGGAGCAGAGTCACGTCGTGGTCCGCGCAGAATTTTGTCGCTGTCTCGGCACGCGACATTTTGCCGGCGGCCGGGAAAAGCCTTTCCATCTCGCCCGGATGCGGCGTTAAAAGTCGCGGTCCCCGCAACTGATCCAGCGCGCCGATCTCCTCGGAAAGCAGGTTGAGGCCGTCGGCGTCGACCACCATTGGCTTCCGGGCGTCACGGATCAGACTCAGAATCTCTTTCGCATGTGCCTTGCCCAAGCCCGGTCCCACCGCCCAGACGTCGATCGGTTCTTTTAGCAAATCGGCGTAGGATTTCACCGGCCTGACCATCACTTCCGGCGCCGCGGTCGCAGCGACAACTTCGTAAATACTTTCCGGCACGAAAAGCTCGACCAACCCGGCCCCGGCGCGCAACGCGCCTAACGAACACATAACCGCGGCACCGGTGAAGCCGCGCGAGCCCGCCACGATTCCAACGCGGCCAAACTGGTTTTTGTAAGCGGAGAATTTTCGTCGCGGAAGCAAGTCGCAAAGCGTTTCTGGGATGGCCAGAACCCCCGCAGGTTTCAAGTCGTCTCGACGCAGCTCGTCGAGAGTGATGACCTCGAGTCGCCCCACAAAATCGATCGCGGCATCCGCCACCAGACCACTCTTGGCGCAGCTGACGGTGATCGTGAAATCAGCCTGGACACAGTCCGGATCGGCCTCGCCTGTCTCGCCATCGAGGCCTGACGGAAGATCGATCGCAATAACCTGCGCAACCGTCCGCGCGGAGTTGATTTCGCGACAGGCTTTCTGAATCGGGCCCCGCAGCGGCGGATGCGAGCCGAGGCCCAGAAGACCATCGAGCAGGATGGTGTGGCAAAGTGGGAGGCGCCTTGGTGCCCCAATCAGGGAAGATACCGCCACCATCGGGGCACCAGGGCCCCTCCTACCTTCCAGTTCGCGGAATTTTTTTTTCGTTAGGGCGTTCCACTCTAAATCAGCAAAGACTAGCCGTGTCTCTATCTCCCAACCCGCTCCCGCCAGCCAGCGCGCGGCGACGAAAGCGTCGCCTGCGTTGTGCCCTTTCCCCGCGAAAACGATGCACTTTCCCGCCACCGGAAAGAATGTCGCGATCGCGCGCGCGATCCCCCGACCCGCTTCATCCATCAGTGCCTCGGCGGTGACGCCACGCGCAAAGGCCGCTTCCTCGGCCGCCCGCATGTCGGCCGGATTAATGATGGGCGAGTGCAAGTTATTCGTCAGAATCTGTCTTTTTCTTCTTCTTCGTCTTGCTGGTCGAACTCTTTTTCTTTGTGCCGCTGCTCGAGCTCTTTTTGGAGGAGCTGCTGGTGCTCTTTTTCCTCGAACTGCTGGACGATTTCTTTTTCGAGCTGGAGCTCTTCCGATGGCTGCTTGATTTGGAAGAACGCCGATGCGTCGGGCGACGATCAGGTTCGGCCCGGACGAAGTCATTGTATTTGAAAGGCTGGCTAATGGGCGGCGTCACGTGCGTGACCCCGGCCACCACCGATCGATTGGGCGGCGTCGGTTTTTCCATGATTCCGGCGGCGATTTTATCGGCCAGGCGTTCTCGATAGCTGCTTTGGAGAATGAGCCGGGTTTCGTCCCGGTTGGTCAGGAAACCGCACTCCACCAGGACGGCGGGAATAGAAGTCTTCCGGAGGACAAAGTAACCGCGCCGTCGGATCCCGCGGTTTTCCGTGGTCGTGCCGCCGATGACCTGGCGATGAATATCGGCCGCCAGTTTCGCGCTGTTGTTACTATAATAATAGGTTTCGATTCCGTTGGCGCCTTCGCGCTGGGCGGAGTTGAAATGGATACAAACGAAGATCGCGTCATGGTAGCGGTTGGCGATGCGAACGCGCTCGCCGAGCGGGATGAAGACGTCGCTGTCGCGGGTCATGATCACG
The DNA here is from genome assembly GCA_051003355.1 of Chthoniobacterales bacterium. GTDB lineage: Bacteria > Verrucomicrobiota > Verrucomicrobiia > Chthoniobacterales > UBA10450 > Palsa-1392. The sequence continues at coordinate 5,496 of JBPCLK010000029.1, forward strand.
CGATAGCCGGCGCTACGCAGGTCCTTGGCCAGCCGTTGGGCGACGTCGAGGCACATGGTTTTCTCGGCCACGCGCTGGCCCGGCACTCCGCCTCGGTCAAACCCGCCGTGACCGGCGTCGATGATGACCGTGGAATATTTACGGCTGGCGGCTTCGAGCGTTCCCGGGCCACACGCCAGGATGAGTGCGATCACACAAAGAAGTAAGATTGAGGCGCGCCTCAGCGCGCTGTTCGATTGGGCCAGCATGTCGGTTACTCTCCCGGCGACGGTTCTGCGGGCCGCTCGGATAACTTTGGCACAGCTTTTCTTGTGCCCGAGATCGGTGCGGGTTGATCCAAAATTCCGCCCGCGACCGCGACCGTTCCCTCGGGAGAACGACGCAATCGCGGCATGCTGCGAGCCTGCGTGTAACTCGCGTGTTTGAGCAGGCGACCATCGATCCCGACGATCGAATAGGTCCAAACCCGCGGCGCCGAACATTGCAGGACATGGAGTTGATTCTGGCGATCGACTTCCGCGTGCGGTTCGTCGAAGGAAATAATTCTGCCTAACGAAAAGGTGGAGTAAACAAGGCTGTTCTCCTTGTCCTCCACCCGGACGTAGAGCGATGTATGGTCGGGAAACCGGTTGGTCATCAGGGAAAAAGTGCGAGCCCCGTTGCTTCCAGGGTCGCCCACCGTTCGCTGCCAGATCGGCCGGGCGCTGGTCACTTCGAAAACTTTGGCGGGCGCATAAAAAAACTTGTTCAAATCAGCAAAAAATACGTTGGCCCGGACGTGATAGACGCCCAGGTCGGCAATCGGAAATCGCGGCGTCAGGTCGATCTTTCGCGTGACGGAAGTCCCAGCGGCAATCGGCAACGGCGCCGCCGTAGTCTGGCTTAAGGGAGCCAGCAGTCGTCCTTCGTTAGCGGTAACCTCAAAGCCGTACCAAGGCTGGTCGTGATCGTCTCGCAGAACGATGTCGCGACCAGCAAGGTTGGTGATCGTGACCGTCGCGATGACCGGCTCATAGGCGATGTATTGGCGCCGCTTCAACTTAAGGTCCACTTGGATCTGCCCCTGCGCCGACACCGCTACCAGAACGAGGGTAGCCGTGGCAAACGCGCGGATCATGCGCGCTAAAATACCGCAAGTCGCTGGAGATGAAAGTTACGGATGGATGTCAGAAATTTATCCCGGCTGCCCGTAGCCGGAGACGCCATGCCCGGCAGAGTGGCGCGACCTTCCTTGCCGCCCGCGAACCACTAGGCTGGCGGACCTGGACGATGAGCGATTTTGCACTACTGCGGCGGGGCGGTGAACGGAGGCGGGAAAAGATTCAAGAGGCGCGTGGGATCGGCCCGCACGGCCTGGAGTTGATCCTTGTAATAGACACGGACGATGTAACCCAGGTATTGGCGCGGGCCGCTTCCGCTCGTGGGTAGGATGGCGGCGGCGGCTTCTGGTGTATTCTCGGCTAATTTCGCTTTCTCTACTGAATCGGGCACCTCCATCGAATCCGTGCCCAGCGCAGTGCCGGGAACGGGATCGTGACGCTGCGGGCGCAGGTAGGTGACGTCGAGCACCTCGATCCCGGTCCCCGCCCAGTCGTGGCCGGGAGTGACCCACTCGTAACTCACTTCGGCATTCGTCAGCACCACCTGGTCGTTGTTCACCATGTCGTAGAAGAAAACCTGGATCTTGACCTTGGTATGATCGATCGGCGTGGCGGGACGCACTTTGACGCCCACCCGCAAAACAAGGCGGGTCGCCCCGTCCGCATCCGGCGGGTTCTTGAGGGTCACCTCCGAGATGCCAAAGGTCGAGCCATCGGGAATGCCGGACGCATCGCCGGGCTGATTCCCCGCGGCCGCTGGCGCACCGTCGGCCGCGACCGTCTGGCTGGTTCGCGGAACACCCACTTTCAATTTGAGATCGGCCAGCTCGGCCAGCGGCCCAGCCGAAGGGCCTAACGACTGCAAACGCCGCCAGACTTCATTCGAGCGATCGAAGAGTTGCATCGATTCGTAAGTCAAAGCCAGTTCCGCAAGAATTTCGGCGTTGCCGGGATCGAGCGCGCTCGCCTGCCGCAGCTTGGCGATGGCATTGGTGGTGTCGCCGCGTTCCCGGAAGCCCTTGGCCACGCCCAGGAGGGTTTCGGCCACGCTGGCCGGCCTGGCCGGGACGCGCTGCACGGTCGCCGGCGGCACGCCCGCCACCGCCGGCACTTTGACGGGAGCAGCCAGCGGCGTCGTGCTCGGTTGAGCATGACGGAAGAGGCGAGCTTCGACGGCCGCTTTCTCAGGCGCCGGGAGGGACCCCTCCTGCTGACGGGTCCGCAGGTAAAGGGCGGTCAGAATTTGCGCCAGCCCGATCGCGAGCAGGAGAAAAAGGGCGGCGGTAAACGTCCTTTGCGCTCGGCTGACGTTAGGCAAAAAGGCGGAGCGCACTCGTCGTTTTGTAGGCAGCCCGCGCGGCAGTGTCAACGGGGGAACTGGTAAGGCATTCTCGGCCTAACGAGAAATATCTGACTGGCTCAGGATCTTGAAGCCTTCGCCCTGGAGAACCGAACAAGCGCATTCCGTATCGTCCACATGCATGGCCAGCGCGGCTTGGCCGTGCGGACGGGTGAGCAGCGGATAGCTGAAGTGCATGTTCACTTCCGCCATGAGGAGAGCGGCGAGCAGCTTGGCCAGCTCGGTGGCGACCTCCTGCAATTCGACCACCACCATCTCGGACACCTTAAAAGCCACCTCGTGCTCGGCGAAAATATTTTCCACCGTCTCGGGGTCGCTGACCACGATGCGGGCGATGGCCGAATCCGTCTGCTCCGCGATGCTGAGCGCGACCACGTGGGTGTTGCGAGTGCTGAGCAATTTCACGATGTCGAGCATCGCTCCCACCTTGTTGGGCAGGAAAATCGAGAATTGTTTGACCAGCGGGCCGCCAATCTTGGAAGTCGTTTGCGGTGTATCAAGAGCCATAAAGCACGCCCTCAGGCGAGTCGAACAATATGCCGGTGTGGATATTAACAAGGCAAATCATTAGTTCGCAGGCTGCGGATGAAGCGCTTTACCGACCGGTGCGTATCCCCTCGAAGCAACTACTCGCGCTTCGGTTTAAGAAGCGGGAACAGGATCACGTCGCGAATCGATTCGGCGCCTGTGAGCAGCATGGTCAGACGATCCACGCCCAGGCCGAAGCCGCCCGCCGGAGGCATGCCATGCTCGAGCGCGAGAAGAAAATCTTCATCCAATTTTTGGGTCTCTTCCCCGGCTTGTTCGAGCAGGCGCTGTCGCTGCACGATCGGGTCGTTCAATTCCGAATAACCGGGCGCGATTTCCTGGCCGTTGATGATGAGCTCGAAGACATCGACGAGTGAATCGTCCTCCAGGTTTTGCTTGGCCAAGGGCACAAGCTCCTTCGGGCAATGGGTCACGAAGACCGGATCGAAGGTCTTCTCTTCCACCAGTTTTTCGAAAACGTGCTGGGTCACCTCGAAATCGGCCGCCTGCGGTTGGACCTCGATTCCGAGCTCGCGGCATTTCTCACGACGCTCGGCGCTCGTTAGGCTAAACCAATCTGCTCCGGCGGCCTCGCAAACCAGATCGCGGTAGCGAGCACGGCGCCATGGCCGAGAGAGGTTAAGCGTGCGCGTCACCTTTCCGTCCGCGTCGCGATGTTCGATCTGCAAGGTGGGAGCGGCCTTAGTGCCGTGATCCGCTGTGCTCTCACCATCTATCGGGGCGCCAAGGCCCCTCCCACTCTCAAGCGCTGTCGCGAGGTGACAGATCAATTCCTCAACTAAATCGGCGATTTTCTCGAAGTCGGCGTAGGCCCAATAGGCCTCGAGCATGGTGAACTCCGGATTGTGCCGGCGCGAGATACCTTCGTTACGAAAGTTGCGATTGACCTCGAAGACCTTGGTAAAGCCGCCAACCAGCAGCCGCTGCAGGTAAAGCTCCGGCGCGATGCGCATGTAGAGATCGATCCCAAGCGCCTTGTGATGCGTGCGGAACGGTTCCGCCGCCGCTCCGCCGGCCACGGTTTGCAGCATCGGCGTTTCCACTTCATCAAAGCCACGCGATTGCATGAAGTTCCTCATCTCGCGCAGGATCAGAATGCGCTGCGCGAAAACTTCGCGCGAACGTTCGTTCGTAATGAGATCGAGATAACGCTGCCGGTAACGAGCCTCGACATCGGTCAAGCCATGCCATTTCTCGGGCAACGGTCGCAACGTTTTCGCGAGAACCTCGAAGCGATGCACTTTGAGAGTAGGCTCGCCGGTCTTGGTCAGGAAACAGGATCCCTCGACGCCAAGAAAATCGCCCAGGTCGAGCAAGCCAAAAGTCTCCATTTCTTCCGGACCAAGCTCCTTCGCCTGCACGTAGATCTGGAGGCGCCCGCTCGCATCGCGCAAGTCGAGGAAATGGCTTTTGCCCATGTCGCGATGCGCCGTGATTCGGCCCGCCACGCGAAAGCTTTGGCCTTCGGCAAATTGCGCGCGCACCTCGCCGATCGATCCGCTCACCGGGAAACTTCGCCCAAAAGGCGCCACGCCCCGGCCGCGAAGCGCTTCGAGTTTTTGGCGCCGAAGCGCGATCAATTCATTTTCTTCTTCCATGACTGAGCGGACCACCGCGATGGTCGCAAAAAGAGTCACGAATGTAATCGGAAACCGTCGCCTGCACAGAATTTCCCTTCGCTGATGGATTTACGCGGAAAAATCCAAAAACGACATCGGGTTGCAAAACGTCGCCGCGTGAGCGTTACGACATCCGTCTTCATCAGGGGCCAAATGATAGATTGCGGTTTACGGCGTATGACCCGTGCTTTCTAACAAGAATTCATACCGTAAAGATTTCCGGGAGCTGCCAGG
>JBPCLK010000030.1:0-46993 GCA_051003355.1 Chthoniobacterales bacterium
ACCTGAAAAGGATCTCTCCATGGCCTTGGTGAATCGGTGGATCGGGGACCTTCGTTCCATTCCATACGGTTTTAGCAAGGAGTGGAAGACGCCCTCGGAGACTGAATCCGGAGCTCCGGCGGATTGCAAGGCCAAAGCGGTTGCGCTCTACGAGAAAATGCATTCTCACGGGGCCACAAATGTTCGTCTGGTTATCGGGAAAAAGGCTGCCACCAGCCGGTCGACTCATGCCTGGCTGGAGTGGGAGACCGAAGCCGGAACATATGTTCTCGACCCGACACTGCTCTGGAAAGCCTACCGAGGGAAGGAAGTCGGCCGGCGTGCTTACATCCCGTATTATGCCTTCGCAGGCTCGCGGAAATTCCGGGCTGCTCCGACGACTCTCGTAGCGCAGAATTAGGCGTACTACGTCCGGAGAGCGGCCAACTTCCGATCGTAATCTTCCGTCGTTGGCCGGCTAGGCGGGCGACGCTCGCAACGATCGTTGCCATACGGCTCGAGCCCGTTCCCGCGAGAGGGGAAAGGACCGCGAGGATCTTCGACGGAAACGATCACAACTTCATCGGACAATTTTTCACAGGGAGTCATTGAAAGAATTTGAATCCCGGCGAGATTTTCGTTGCCAAATCAGAACGGATTTCCTAGTATTCGTTTTTGTAAGTATGGAAATTATATGAAACTCCTGACCATTTCTTCGTCCTCTAAAGCGCTTTTTTGCACGCTCCTCCTGGCCCCCGCGGTCGGGTTAGCGGGAGAGATTGTGCTTCAAAAAGCTCCTCCATTGACTATCCGCCAGGCCCCGGAATTTCCGGAGAATCTGGCCCGCTACCACTTCGGTGCTGCCGTCAGCGCAGCTCCCGAGGGCAGCTCGCTGGCTCAACTGCAACTCAGTTCAAACGGGCAAGACCAGAATACCTCGGCAGCCGCTCTTTTGTGCGACGATCCGACCACGGGATACCATTTGCCCGCCGGACAATCGACTGTTCTCGTTTCGTTGCCGAACATCGAGAATATTCAGAGTGTCGCTTTCCTGAATGAGGGAACACAGGGGGATGTCTCGATCGCGTATTCCAATGCGAATGTTCCCGAGAACAGCCCGGAATGGCATCGGCTGGAAAAGACCCCGATGTCGCCGGGCGCCATCACGGCAAAGATCGGTGCGAGTGAAGCCAAGTATGTAAAGCTGACCTTTAACGTGACGCAACCCGGCCGGATTGCAGCATTTGGAGTCTATGCGGCGCCTGCGCTTTCCGACTTCACCATGCCCCGCCCGCGGAAGGTGACCTTTGAAGAAAGCTCGACAAGCTTTGCCCTGATCAACTTCAACTTCAGCGACGTGCATGCCAAGGCACGTGGCCTCTACGTCAGCTCGGGTGATGCAAACCGGGTCAACTACATGCTCGACGACCAGCCGGCGACCGCTTACCAATTCGCCCATGATGATGCCGCTCCGACGGCAGTCATTGACCTGGGCAGCGAGCGGAATCTCAGCCGCCTGTCGGCAGTCTATTCGGCTCAGCCAGGAAATGTGGAGTTCTATGTGCTCCGAAATCTTCCGACGGGCGAGACGGTCGAGCAGAGCGGCGTTCAGCCGATTGCCAACGTGAGCCAAGGCTCTGGATTACCGTCCTCGCTCAAGATCAGTGAGGAAGCCTTTGCGGGATTGAAACCAGTTGGCTCAGTTGTCAGCACGGGCGAAGGCCGCGCTTCGGTGAATTTCCCGCCGGTGACTGGTCGTTATGTGATGCTCAAATGGCATCCGGCCACTGTTCACGGGGAGGCCTTCTCGATCGCGCAGGTGGCGGCTTTCGGACCTGCCCAGCGGAACACTGCGGTTGGGGAAGCTGATCGTGCAATTGATGGAAAAGAAGCTTTCGACGGAAAGAGCATTCTCGATAACAAGGACATCCCCGCGGAAGGCCCGGAAGAAGCGCAAGCTCCCGCAGAGGGACCTCCTCCTGCATTACCTCAGGTGCCGGCGTTCACTTTCATCCCGCAGGTGCCACCCACCAGCCCCTAACTAGATCTTCGACTGCGAGGGCCCGCCCGCTGACGTGCGAACGTTGGTTGGCGGGTTTCGCTTTTTGGGGCCGATGTAATCGGAAAACGACGGGGGTTTCGTGCGCAGGCCTTGCCGCGCGCGGCGCGAGACGGTCGTTACTCTGCCGGAGTCGCCGATTCGTCGCCGACAGGTTCGCCGACCGAATAGCGGGTGAGGCGCCGGATCACGATATTCTCGCCGATCTCGGCGATCTTGGAGGCGACAAGTTCCTTGATCGTCTGGTCAGGATTCTTGATGAAACCCTGTTCCAAGAGGCAGACGGTGCTGAAAAATTTGTCGAGTTTTCCCTCGACGATCTTGCTTATCACGTTGTCAGGTTTGCCCTTCACCTGGGCAGTGTAAATTTCGCGCTCTGAGTCCACCGTGGCAGCTGGCACTTCTTCTCGGCTAACGTAGAGAGGCTGCGCCGCGGCGATGTGAAGGGTGATGTCTTTCACGAAGGCTCGGAAGCCTTCGTTTTTGGCCACGAAATCCGTTTCGCAGTTCACCTCCACCAGAACGCCGACTTTGCCTTGCAAATGAATATAGGAAGCCACAATGCCTTCCTTGGTCGCTCGAGATGACTTCTTACTCGCGCCGGCGATTCCCTTGGTGCGGAGAAGTGTTTCGGCTTTGTCGAGATCGCCGCCAGCTTCAGCCAGCGCCCGCTTGCAATCCATAAAGCCTGCGTTGGTCTTCTCCCGCAGTTGTTTCACGGTCTGTGGATTGATTTCCATATGAAAGTTTGGTGGTAAAAGTTGAAAGGTTCCCTGCAAAAGTAACGCAGGCCGCAGCATCGAGCCTGCGGCCACGACTCAACTCAATCGCGGCCTCGTTAGGCCGAGACGCCTGCCATTTCGACTTCCTCGCGCAGGCGAGCCTCGCCGCTGGCTGAGACAATGGCATCAACCAGCTTCTGGAGCATGACACGGATGGCGCGAATCGCGTCATCGTTCCCGGGAATCGGATAGTCGATGACCTCGGGATCCGCGTTGGTGTCGACGATTGCGACCGTCGGGATACCGAGCCGGCGCGCTTCACTGACGGCATTCTGTTCTCGGGTGGTGTCGATGATGATCAGGGCATCTGGGAGCTGGGACATCTCGAGGATACCCTCGAGGTTACGCCGAAGCTTGGCTGCTTCGCGATTCAGGGCTGCCAGCTCTTGCTTACCCATTTTCTTGTAGTCGGGCGAAGCTTCGATTTCCTCAATATATTTCAGGCGTCCGATGCTCTTGCGAATCGTGGCGAGATTGGTCAGTGTGCCGCCCAGCCAACGCTGATTCACGTAAAATTGTCCGCAAGCCACGGCGGCTTCCTTAACCGCTTCCTGCGCTTGTTTTTTGCAGCCCACGAAAAGAATCTTGCCGTTGCGCTGGGCGACTTGCTGAAGGAATTCGGTCGCTCGTTGAAGCTGTTTGACCGTCTCATCGAGGTTGATGATGTAGATGGCGTTGCGCTTCTCGAAAATGAAAGGCTTCATCTTCGGGTTCCAGCGCTTCGTTTGGTGGCCAAAGTGGACTCCGGCTTCGAGGAGTTCAGGCACTAGTTCGATCGTATTGGACATAGGTAATTTACATTCGCTGGCGGGGCGCAGCGGACGGGGAAGATGCTACACGCCTTCCGCTCTGGCAACTTCAAATTCGCGCCGATGAGAGGGCTAGTGTTCCCAGCCGGAATTGGTGTCGGAAATCAGCTGCTGCAAGACCGGAAAGCGGATTTCGCCATAGTTGAGCGCATAGCGCAGGTCGCCTCCCTTGAAGATCCAAGTGCTGGGAATCCAGCTCAGTGGAAGTCCGGCGAACTGCTTGATTTTACCGGCGCTACGAGGGCCCGGATCAGCCAGGATAGTCACGTTCGGTTGCTGGGCGATCTCGTATTTGGCCAGCAGAGCACGGCCGTCCTCCCCCGTGTCCCAAACGGAAACGAAATAGAATTTCACCTCCGGATTGTCCTGCAGAGTTTTTTTCCATCCACCGCTTTTCAGCTCTGCCAAACAATTTGAACACCACGGTGCCCAAAGGTGGACGACTGAGATGCCAGGAGCCTTGATCGCCTCTGTGACCCGGTCTTCCGCCAGAGGGGCGGCATGAAGAGTCGAAGCTACCAAAAAGGTAGCGAGAAGACCTGCGACAAAATGTTTTGTCATGTGTGAAGGAAACGACACGAAGTGCAGACGGAGGTCAAATTTAGCGAGCCTTTCCGCGAGCGAGGCGCTCAGCAAAAGGTAGGATCGGGCTGCAGCCAGGAGGTTTCAGGCTTCAGGCCTTTCGCGATCGCTGCATTGTAGACACAGACGAGTTCGCTCACCGTTTTCTGCAAAACTTCCCCATCGCCCACCTGCTCTTCACACTTCTCTTCCTCCTGTCGATCCAGCCCCGGGACCGCGATGGTATGGCTCTGACGGACGATGATCTCACTGGAATGAATGGGAGAACACAAACGCACAGTGATCTTCACCGGAATATCTCGCAGATGGAAGCGATATTCTGATCGGAAGGTCATCGGTTGGCGAATTGCCGGGTCGGTTAGCGCTTCGCTGGTGCTCCAACTCATGAAGACGAAAGTGATTTGCAGTTCCGCGGCAGGCAATCCAATTCGCAACTCAGTTGACCGCGCCTGAGAACGTGACTACTTTCCATCCCCTTTCCGCGGGAACAGTTGGCGATGGTCGCCGCTGATTTTAACATCGAGCCCCGCCTCACCAGGAAAGCCTACTACCGTTATGTTGCAAATGCAGGATGTCATGTCGAAGTCGATGCGCGACTTCAAAGAAGGCACCATTGTTAAAGGACGCATCCTGGAGATCCGGCCGCGAGAAGTGCTCGTGGATATCGGCTACAAATCCGAAGGCGTTATTCCGACCGGCGAATTCGATGATATCGAGTCGCTCGAAGTAGGCGACGAAGTCGAAGTGCTCCTCGAACGTCTCGAGAACGACGAAGGCATGGTCGTGCTCTCGAAGGAGAAGGCGGCCTACCGTCAGAACTGGAACAAGATTGCGCAGGTTTTTGCCGGGGACGGATTGATCAAGGGCAAAGTGAAGTCGGTCGTAAAGGGCGGTTTGATGGTTAACATCGGCGTGGAGGCCTTTCTTCCGGCGTCGCAGATCGATATTATTCCGCCGCGCGACCTCCAGCAGTTTGTCGGCAACACCTACGATTTCAAAATCGTCAAGATTAACGACGATCGGAAGAACGTTGTTCTTAGTCGGCGCGAGTTGATCGAGCAGGAACGCAGCGAGAAGCGCCAGAAGTTCCTCGAGGGCGTTAAGGTTGGCGACACGGTTTCCGGCGCGGTGAAGAACCTGACTGATTTCGGTGCGTTCATCGACCTCGGCGGCATGGATGGCTTATTGCACATCACCGACATGACCTGGGGCCGCCTCGGCCACCCCAGCGAATTGCTCAAAGTCGGCCAGCAACTCGATGTTCTTGTCCTCGACATCAACAAGGAGAAAGAGCGCGTCTCGTTAGGCCTGAAGCAGACGCAGAAGAATCCCTGGGATCAGATCGAAGAGCGTTTCCCGGCGGGCCAGAAGGTCAAAGGCAAGATCACCAACCTCGTTCCCTACGGGGCTTTCGTGGAGCTGGAGCAGGGCGTTGAGGGTCTTATTCACGTTTCCGAATTGTCCTGGACGAAGCGCATTATGCGTCCTTCGGATATCCTGACCGTCGGTCAGGAAGTGGAGGCTGTAGTCCTCGGGGTCAATAAAGAGGAGCAGAAAATTTCATTAGGCCTGCGCCAGCTCGAAACGAACCCGTGGGATGAAATCGAGAAGAAGTTTACCATCGGGAGCCGGGTGAAGGGTCAGATTCGCAATATGACCGCCTATGGCGCGTTCGTGGAACTCGAGGATGGCATCGACGGCATGATTCACGTCTCCGACCTGAGCTGGACGCGCAAGATCAATCATCCGATGGAGGTCTTCAAAAAGAACGACGAAGTCGAAGCCGAAGTGATCGACATCGATAAGACCAACCAGCGCATCAGCTTGGGCATCAAGCAGCTGAGCGACGATCCTTGGAAGAACATCGACGAGAAATACAAGATCGGCGATCTCGTCACTGGTAAGGTCACCAAGTTGGCCAGCTTTGGCGCCTTCGTACAGTTGCAGGACGACATCGACGGTCTCGTCCATATTTCGCAGCTAAGCGAAGATCACGTCGCCAAGGTGAAAGACGTCCTCAAAGTCGGCCAGGAAGTGGAAGCCCGCGTCATCAAAGTAGACAAGGTCGAGCGTCGCATTGGTCTTTCCATCAAGGCGGCCAACTACTCCGAGGAAGAGCTCAAGCGCGAATCCGAAGCGTTCGATAACTTCCGTCCCGGCGAAGATATGGTGGGTCTCGAGAAGGCTTTCGAGGCTGCCGCCGAGGATTATCGGCCGGGCGAAGGTAAGAAGAAGTAATCGGGCGCAACAGGCGCCTTTACACTTTTTTCGGAAAAAAGCGGATGCCCCGCAGTCATGGCATCCGAAATGCAGCACTTACGAGATATGCCCGCCGCGGATCTGTGCGCGGACATATGCACTATATTCAACACCAATAATTTATGACATACTCATCTCAATTACACCGTCTGTGCCTGGTCGCCATCGCCGCGGTGGCTTTGGTTGCTACGCCACATCTTTTCGCCCAAACTGCGCCGACCTTCAGTCAGGTCATCGTCTTTGGGGACAGCTTGTCGGATGACGGCAATGTCCGGCACGCCCTCGAAAATCAATACGGGATCAGTTATCCCGGCGGCGCTTATAATTATAGCGACGGCCGTTTCACTAACAGCTCCGACACGGACCCGAACTCGGGAACTTTCGCCGGGACCTGGCACGAGCAGTTAGCGCGCGATCTTCTGGGGATTACACCTGCCACCAACAGTCTCGATGGCGGCACCGACTATGCATTTGGCGGCGCCACCACCGAAGATGGGACGCGGGAAATTACGGTTATTTCCAACCCTGATCCATTCATCGGCGGCGAGCTAACTGTGACCATCGATAACCTTGGCAAACAGGTCGATGATTATCTGGCTGCAAATACGGTTGATCCTGCTGCCCTTTATATTGTCTGGGGCGGGGGTAACGATCTTTTTGACGACGACAGTTCTGGCAACGTGACCGCGGCCGCGGCGCGGGTTGCGGCCTTGGTCGAACAACTGGCTCGGGCGGGCGCGGTTTATATTCTCGTGCCTAACGTGCCGCCGCTTGGCCTGGTGCCGAACTATAAGGATGACCCGGAGAAAGCCGCTTCGCTCAATGCTGCCTCTTCTTCCTATCGCGACCAACTAAACGGCGACTTGGATGCTTCGGTGACTACGCTGACGGGCGAGGGGACTACTTTCACGCTCTATCGGCTCGACATTTACGGACTATTTTATCGGTTAGCTGCCAATCCTGAGGATTATGGATTTGTAAACATCAGCGACAGTTCGCAAGGCCTATCGTCTGTCGATCCCGACGAATATCTCTTTTGGGACGAAATTCATCCCACCACCGCCGGGCATTATCAAATTGCCAAGGCCGCGTTTGACCTTTTGAGCGGCACGGCAGAGCCGGCGGCTCAGTCGTTGAATTTGTCGGCGCGCCTAAATGTGGGCACAGGAGAGAATGTGCTCATAGGAGGTCTCATCGTTAGTGGCACCGTCGCCAAACCGGTGATTATTCGGGGTATTGGCCCTTCGCTGGCGGACTCTGGGATTGCCTCACCCTTAGCAGATCCGACCTTGGAGCTTTATCAAAGTGGTGTGCTCATCCAGAGCAATGACAATTGGAAGGACACACAGCAGACCGAGATTGCAGCGACAGGTCTTCAGCCGACTGACGATTTGGAATCTGCCATCGTGGCCACTCTCGATCCCGGCGACTACACCGTCATCCTGCGAGGCCAGAGCGGTGGCACCGGGATAGGACTGTTTGAAGCGTACGATCTCGATACGACAGTGGCTTCGACTTTGGGTAACACCAGCACCCGTGGTCTGGTTTCCGCAGGTGACGACGTTTTGATTGGCGGATTTATCGTCGGCAACGGCGGCAGTGACACGGTGGTCGTCCGAGCCATCGGCCCATCGCTGGCAGACTCTGGGGTGGCTAATCCGCTTCCGGACCCGACTCTCGACATCTACGACAGCAACGGCGCCCTTGTCCGGAGCGACGATAACTGGCGCGACTCGCAGGAGTCGCTTATCCAATCGACTGGCCTGGCTCCGACTAACGACTTGGAGTCTGCGGTTATCCGCTCTCTCGCGGCTGGTTCCTACACCGCGATTGTGAGCGGGAAGAATGGCGGCACGGGGGTAGCTTTGGTCGAGGTCTACAACCTGCGCTAGCGCCGGAGCTTAAATTTCTCGGCGGTAGATCCTACGACGACCTTAACTGGTGACGAGCGGGGGAGGTCGCGATGGAGCGCTGGCGGACTCGTTCAGCGTGAGATACGTGGACCCTTGTAAGCCGCGTTCGTAGTCGGCCAGAATTTTCATGCCGTCGTTAGGCTTGAGTCGATCGCTTTTGATCGCGGCGTCCACCTGCATTTTGACCAGCCGCATGAGCTCGATCTTATCCCACTGCGTCAGCGCGAGGACTTGGCCGATCGTGCTTCCTTCGATGACTTCCTCGATGTACCAACCCGACTCTTCGTCTTCGTCGAGGAAAACGTGCACCTCGGTCACTCGTCCGAAAAGGTTGTGCAGATCACCCATGATGTCCTGGGAAGCGCCGACGAGGAATACGCCGATATAATACAGCTCTCCTGGCGTCACCTTGTGCAAAGGCAAGGTGTCCTTGATGTCCTGCAGGTCGATAAACTTGCTTATTTTCCCGTCCGAATCGCAGGTGATATCCACCAGTGTGCCCTGGCGCTCAGGCGGCGTGTTGAGGCGATGGATCGGCATGATGGGAAAGAGCTGTCCCAGGGCCCAATGGTCGAGGAGCGATTGAAAAACCGAGAAGTTGCAGATGTATTGATCGCCTAACGAGATCTCGAGCTCCTTTACTTCCTCCGGCACATATTTGAGGCCGCGATGCAAAGCGACAATCTGGCGGGCCAGCTCCCAATAGGCGGACTCGATCTTCGCTTTCGATTCGAGATCCAAGAGGCCGAGATTAAACATCTGCTGCGTCTCTTCCTTGATCTGCTGGGCATCATGTAACGTTTCGAGCCGGTTGCCGCGTTTTAGATTGCGTTTGACCTCGATGATATCGCGCAGCGGTTTCGGGTCGTTCTCCTTGGCCTCGAGTTTTGTCACTAGCACGTCCTTCTCGATCGAGCCAAATGCCTCCACCACGAGCACGGAGTGATGCGCGACGATGGCGCGACCGCCCTCGCTTACGATGGCGGGATGGGCCACATTTTCGGAGTCGCACACTTCCATGATATTGTAGACAACGTCGTTGCAGTACTCCTGCAGGGAGTAATTCGTCGAGCTGTCGAAGCTGGTCCGCGATCCATCGTAATCGACGCCCAACCCACCGCCGACATCCAGGTAGCCGAGTGCGTGACCGAGTTTCGAGAGCTTCGCGTAGTAGCGGGCGGCTTCGCGCACCGCGCGTTTGATGTTGGAAATATCGGGCACTTGGGAGCCGACGTGAAAATGAACCAGCTTCAGGCAATGGGCGAGCCCACGCGCTTTCAGCATCTCGCTCGCGGCCACCAGGTTTGTCGTGCTCAGGCCGAACTTGGCGTTCGCGCCGCCGCTGGTCGTCCACTTGCCCGCTCCTTTACTGTGCAAGCGCACCCGAATACCAATGTAGGGTTCGACGCCCATTTCGGTCGCGACCCGGAGAGTCTGTTCGAGTTCTTCCAGTTTTTCGACAACGATGATAACCGATTTGCCGAGGCGCCGACCGAGCATCGCCGTGCGAATGAACGCCCGATCCTTGTAGCCGTTGCAGATGATGAGGCTTTCCGGATCCTTGTGCATGGCCAGAGCCGCGATCAATTCGGGCTTGCTCCCTGCTTCGAGGCCGAAATGAAACTGCGCGCCGGCGTCGACGATCTCCTCAATCACTTCGCGCAGTTGGTTCACCTTGATGGGAAAAACGCCGCGGTAATGATTGCGATAGCCGAACTCTTTCATCGCCCCCTGAAAAGCCCGATTAACCGTCTCGACCCGATGCCGCAACAAATCCTGAAACCGAATGACGAGCGGAAATCCAAGCCCTCGCTCTCGAGCTTCGTTCACCACCTCGAGAAGGTCGATTGAACCGCCGGCTTCTTTCAGAGGCATGGCCGAAACGTTCCCGGCGGCGTTAATCGAGAAATAACCGGTACCCCAACCCTCGACGTTGTAAGTCGTGCTGGCAGCTTCCGTGTCCCAGTCATTCTTTGTCATCGTGGCGCATTGTAGGGCAGCCATTTGCAAATTCAATCGGCCAGATTGCGCGGGCGAAAATGGCGCGCCTCACCATCGATCCGGTCCGTGCCTGGCGCAGGTTCCGCAGCCGAAAAGGGCGCTTTGCTTGTTTTTCAAGATCGCTCTGATACGGTTTTTTCGAATGAACGAAACGGTGATTGCAGTTCAGGTGCGAGCCGTCCTGCCGACCAGTGGCGGCTGCGCGGTTTTCCTGGGCAATCATGACAAGGTGTTCATCATCTACGTCGACCAGAGTGTGGGCAGCGCGATTACCATGTTCATGCGGGGCACGGTGAAGGAACGGCCGCTCACGCACGATCTGATGGGACATCTCATGACGGCGCTCGGCGCGCACGTCGAGCGAGTCATCATCAACGACCTTAAAAACGCGACTTACTACGCGCGAATGATTATCCGGGCGGAGAACGAGCTCCAGCAGAAGAAAATTATCGAGCTCGATGGACGGCCCAGCGACTGCATCGCGATGGCGGTGCAACAGAAGTCGCAGATCTACGTGAGCCAGGAAGTCTGGGACGAAGTGGACGACATGAGCGACGTCCTTCGCAAGATGGAAGAAGACGGCATCAAGCCCGAAATGGAGTCCGAAGGTGAAGGCGAAGAAGAGGAATAGGTCGCCCCGCTCGTCTCGCGCAGATTCCGTTGCCTCTCAACCGATCAGCTCACCGTAATTGTGGCGCGCCATCTCGGTGCAGCGTTCGAGCACGGCAGACGGTGTATCCATCGTGATCACCTCCTCCACCAGCTGGCGGCACTCTGCCATGCTGAGGCGTTGGACGGCGTTTTTGACCCGGGGCACGAGGGTGGGGCCCGCGCTGAGCTCATCCATGCCGAGACCGAGCAAGAGCGGTGTAAATAAGACTTCGCCGGCCATTTCGCCGCAGACGCCGACCCAGATGTCGTTAGCATGCGCGGCATCCGCCACCATCTTCAGCAGCCTGATCACCGACGGGTGACTCGGTTCGTAGAGGTGAGCGACACGTTCGTTAGTCCGGTCGATCGCGACCGCATATTGGATGAGGTCGTTCGTGCCGATGCTGAAGAAATCGACTTCGCGGGCCAATCGATCCGCCATGATGGCGGCGCTTGGAATTTCGATCATCACACCAACCTCGAGGTCATCGTCGAATCCGATCTTCTCGTTTCGCAGCTCGTTTTTGCATTCCTCGACGACCTCCAGCCCACGTCGCACTTCGTCCAGCCCGGAGATCATCGGGAACATCATCTTGACGTTTTTCCCGGTGCTGGCTCGAAGGATGGCGCGCAGTTGCGCCTTGAAGATATCGAGATTCTCCAGGCAAAACCGGATCGCGCGCCAGCCGAGAAACGGGTTTAGCTCGTCGCCGTTCTCGAGATTATCGGAAATCTTATCGCCGCCGAGGTCGAGCGTGCGGATGATCAGTGGGTTCGGGGCGAGCTGTTCCGCCACGGTGCGATAGATCTCAAATTGTTCCTCCTCAGTCGGCAGGGTGGTCTGGTTGAGGTAGAGGAATTCTGTGCGGTAGAGCCCGACGCCTTCCGCGCCGTTGGTCAGGACCGAGGGGACTTCGTCAGGCAATTCGATATTGGCCGAGAGAACGATGTGGTGGCCATCGCGCGTGGTGGATTTTGTCTCGCGCAGTTTCGTAAGCTTTTCCGCGATGACACCTTTTTGCTCTTCGATTTCGGCGTATTCCCGCAGCGTTTCCTCGCTCGGGTGCACGATGAGAAGACCGTGGTAGCCGTCGATCAGCGCTTCGGTGCCCGTCTCGAGCGTCTCCGTCGCATTGTGCAGACCGACGACGGAAGGAATGCCTAACGACTGCGCCATGATGGCGGTGTGCGAGGTGCGACTCCCCAAGTCGAGGACCAGGCCGCGAACCTGTTCGCGATTCATTGTTGCCGTGTCGGAGGGCGTGAGATTATGGGCCACGAGAATATGCGGCTCGTTGATGGAGAGAAACGGCCGGGACGATTTGCCCTGCAAGTTGCGAATCACCCGGCGGGTGACGTCTTGAATGTCGAGCGCGCGTTCGCGCAAGTAGGGATCGTCGATTCGGCTAAGCGAATCGACGTAGCGATTCGCAACTTCCTGGAAGGTGAACTCCACGTTGCAATGGTCGGCGTCGAGCTTGCGCAGCACTTCATCGATTAGCGTTTGATCTTCTACCACCAGCAGGTGCGCATCGAAAATGCCCGCATCCTTCGCGCCAATTGCTTCCGCAATCCGCTGCTGCATCTCGAGAATCTGTGCCCTCGTCAAGATGAGAGCATTCTCGAAGCGGCCGATCTCGTCCGGGATCTGCGCCGCATCGATTTGATAGCGCACGACGTCGTCTGTCTCGATCGAGAAGACATGAATCGGCCCACGCGAAATCCCGGGAGCCGCCGCGACACCCTGGTAACGTTTTTCCTTTGAACCGCGATCGTCGTTCATTCCGGAGCAAGAATAGCCGGAACGTCAACTATTCCTCGTTGAAGCGCGATTGGATTAATTCCTCGAGATCCGCGACGGCCTGCGCAGCGTCCGGCCCTTCCGCGCGGATGCGCAGTTTCGAGCCCTGCCCTGCGGCCAGCATCATGAGGCCCATGATGCTTTTCCCGTTGATTTCTTCGTTGTCCTTCGAGACCCAGATCTCGCAACGATGCCGGCTGGCGATGCGCACGAACATGGCGGCCGGGCGGGCATGCATGCCGAGGCGATTCACGATGGTGATCTCCTTCTCGACCTTTTCATTCGATTCTGGCGCCGAGCGACGATTCAATAATCCCATTTACTTTTCCTGCGACTTCATTTGACCGAGCAACTTTTCATTAAATTCTACCGCGCTGTTGAGACCAAGCGCTTTCAGCTTTTGATCCATCGCGGCTACCTCAATCAATCGCGCGATATCCCGTCCTGGCCGCACCGGAATCGTGACGTGCGGCACCTCGATCCTGAGAATCTCGTAAAGTTCCCGGTCCAGACCGATTCTATCCACTTCTTCCATGTCGTGCCAATCTTTTAACGTGACTACGAGGTCGAGTCGCTTCTCAATCCGAATCGCGCCGATACCGAAAACCGAGACGACATTGATGATCCCAATGCCACGAACTTCCATGTGGTAGCGGGTTAAATCCGGAGCCGTCGCCACCAGTTCGCGACCTTCGAGTGATTTGATCCGGGTCACGTCGTCGGCCACCAGGCTATAACCACGTTCGATCAACCCGAGCACGCACTCGCTCTTCCCCACGCCGCTCTCGCCCCGGATGAGGACGCCGACGCCGAGGATATCGACCATGCTGCCGTATTCCGTGACGATTGGGGAAAAATCGAGCTCGAGCGCGATGGTCGCGGCATTGATGAACTTCATGGTGATCATCGGTGTCCGAAAAACGGCAATGCCGGCCTCTTCCGCGATGGCCAGTAGTTCAGGAGCGAGGTGAAAACCGCGGGACGCGACGATGCACGGGATCTTTTTGGAACAAAGGGAACGGAAGCGCGCTTGCTTCTGTCGCAGGGACAAGTTCTTCAGGTAAGATTGCTCGGCGGCCCCCAGGACCTGCACCCGCTTCTCAGCGAAATAGGTGTAGAAGCCCGCTAGAGCAAGACCCGGCCGATTGATCGTCGGCTCACGGATCCGACGCTCGAAGCCGATTTCCTTGCTCTCTAATTTGAGCTGGAGCGACTTGGCGTGGCGCTGGAAAAATGCGGCGACCGTGATTATCGGGACGTTCATCCTGAGTTCGCTCCCCGAACTGATGGTCTGCACGATCGGTTCCACGTTCATTGCACACGCAGAATTATACCTTTTCGGCCCGGATTACCAGAGCGCCTTCTTCCGCCTGAGTTTGCCCATCGTTAGGCGAGGAGGCCGCGATCGCGCAGGAGATCGCGCAACGCTTCAATTCGTCGCCGGTTAACGCCGAAATCGTAGTATCCCAGCCGCGAGGCCGATCGCGCCGCGAGCACGGCGTCGGCGGGACGCAACTCCAGTTCCAGATCATCCACAAAGCCGGCCAAGGCGCTTCGACATTCCGCGTGCAAGTATTGGTCTCGCTCGGTGATTAGTTTGGTGCGGGGCAGGCAAGACACCGCAGCTCTGATTATCGACCAGGTCTGCTCATCGATTTGCCGGAGTTGTAACGCAGCGACGACGTGCCGCGCATCGTCCGCGTCGGTCGAAACGCAATTAGGTGAAGATGGGCAGGGTTTAAGCATGAGACTGTCGCTCCGAATCGGAGCGAGCTCAGCATGCCACGCCAACCGGCCATTTTCGAGCACTCGCTGAGATTGTAAAATCGGCGTGGGATCGCTACAATCGGAATCTATGAATTGTCCCCCGTCGCGGTTCCTTACTCTGGCGGGAGCTCTCCTGATCCTGGCCAGCTGCACGGAACTGCCTAACGACGTCGGTGTGCGCAAGCATCGGCTCGAAGCCCAGCAGACCCGTCTGGCATCGCATCATCCGGTGTTTTCTTCATGGTATGACGATCCCACGGCGAAGGGCGAAGCCAGGATCCTGATTAATCTGACCAAGCAACAGGCTTTTTTCTTTCGCGGCGACACCTTGATCGGTCGCACCAATATCTCCTCTGGCCGCCGGGAATATGAAACTCCGCCCGGAAAATACCGCGTGATACAAAAGGATGAGCGCCACTTTTCCAGCGAATACGGACAGTATGTGGCAAGCTCCGGCGCGGTCCTTCATCGCGATGTGGATGTCAACCGCGATGCAAAACCGAAAGGCGCGAAATTTGTCGGTGCATCCATGCCTTATTTCCTCCGTTTTCGCGAAGGTTACGGTATGCATGCGGGTTTCGTCCCGCGCTTCCGCGCTTCCCACGGATGTGTGCGGATGCCTTTTAAGATGGCCCAGCATTTTTTTGAAGTGGCGGAAGTCGGGATGCGTGTGGAAGTGATCGAGCCACCGGATATGGTGGAGCGGTGAATCTCGCTTCGGACCTTCGCGTGCTGCCGGGTGATCTCGTCCTGGCGGACGACGAATTCACGCTGAGCGCTCACAGTGGCGACAAATGGTTCGCCTCGCACCCTCCGGAGGTCGTCGTTTTCGCCCAGACCACGGAGCAGGTGAGCCAGCTCTTGCGCTTTGCTTCCGCACATAAGGTGCCGGTCACCGCACGAGGAGCAGGGTTTGGTTACGTGGGCGGTTGCGTGCCGGAGCGCGGTGGTATCGCTCTTTCCTTCGCGCGGATGAATCGCATCAAGGAAATTCATTTCGAAGACGCCGTGGCGATCGTTGAGCCAGGGGTCATTACGGGAGAACTCCAAGCCGCCGTCCGTGCCCAAAAGCTCTTTTATCCTCCCGACCCGGCAAGTCTTCATGATTGCACCATCGGGGGAAATGTCGCGACCAACGCCGGTGGACCGCGCTGTCTCAAGTATGGAGTGACGCGCCATTACGTGATCGGATTGGAAGTCGTCCTCGCGAATGGAGATGTGCTGCGCACGGGCGGGCGCGTGCACAAGAACAAGACTGGCTTTGATCTTATTGGGCTCTTCGTTGGATCCGAGGGACTTTTGGGAGTCGTCACCGAAATCACCGTTCGGCTGCTGCCATTGCCGCCTGCGCGGGCCACCCTGTCGGCGTCCTTCGGGACGATGTCTGAAGCGGCCGCCGCCGTCCAGGCGATCTTCGCCGAGGGATTTCTGCCCTCTTCCCTGGAGATTGCCGACCAATTCACGCTGGAGGCGGCTCGGCACGATCACGGAAAAGGTGTGATCCCGGAGGGGAACGCGCACCTGCTCGTCGACGTGGACGGACGGGAAGAAACTGTCCGGACGGAGGCCGAAGCGCTTCAGAAATTGCTGGTGAGTCGTCATCCGAATTCGCTCACCGTCGCCACGACCGAGGAGGGATCGGACAAACTTTGGGCGCTACGAAGGGAATTCAGCAACTCGCTTCGAGCCACTGGCCTGACGAAGCTGAACCAGGACATTGTCGTGCCTCGCAGTCGGCTGGTGGATTTGGTGGAATTTGCGGGTCGCCTCCAAGCCCGGCACGGTTTTCCCGTGGCCACCTTTGGTCACGCGGGCGATGGCAACATCCATGTCAACATTATGGCTGCGCACTATGAGGATGAGGCGGTGAAAGAAAAGGTAGAGGAGGCTCTCGACGAACTATTTGCACAAGTTCTGGCCTGGGGAGGCGTGATCACAGGCGAACACGGGATCGGGCTGGCCAAGAAACGCTGGTGGCCCGAGGCGACAAGCGACGTCGTGAGATCTTTGCACGCTCGGCTGAAGCAGACACTGGATCCGCTCGATATCCTGAATCCGGGGAAATTTGTTGGCTAGGAAATGGTTGATCTGCCGGGATCGAGTGCTACCTTGCCGCACTTCACTTTACGCGCATTTCCGGCATTCCAGCCGAATCCTATTAGCGCGCTTTTGCTTCAGTCAGGTTGGCTGAAGTCTGCGAATGAAACCAGGAAAATTTACTCATACTATCGCTGTTCTGTTGTCGTCCGCCTCGGCGTGCTTTGCTCCCTCTGCTCCGGCTCAGATGCCGGCGAAGAAGGTTCAGCTCAGCAAGAAACAAAATCGTCTCAACCAAGAGATCCTCTTGAAGGTGGATCCCACCGGGGCCACGGCGACTGTCACGACCACGTTCAGTAAGAAGGGTGCCGTTCGGTTCCCGTGGAAAAATAACATCGTCACCACCGTTTTCTGGATCGGCGAGAATCCCACTGCCAACAATCCGGTTCCCAATCACGCGAGCAGCTGGGATGCGGCCTGGGCGAAAAATTACGGCGGCTACGACGACCCGCGCCCCAACCGTCGACAGAACTACACCCCAGTCAGTTTTACCCCGCGTCAAAACCCGTTCTACTGCGCGCTTCCTTACAACGACAAGGCGCGCGAAGGCCATCGTTCAGAGGCGCCCAAGGTGGTGCCCTGGTTCAGGGAGGCCTACAGAGGACCAGCGGTTTCGGTTTGTAAAGATCGCTGGTTGGCCATCCGCAAAGGCAATCGCACCGTTTACGCGCAATGGGAAGATGCCGGCCCGTTCCGCACAGACCATTGGGAATATGTCTTCGGCAATGAACGCCCGAAACCGAACCTCAATCGCGGCGCTGGCCTCGACGTTTCTCCGGCCGTTCGAGATTATCTTGGATTGCAGGAGACAGATGTGACCGATTGGAAGTTCGTCGACTTTAGCGAGGTGCCGTCGGGCCCTTGGGCGAAACTCGGGACTAACAACACGTTTGTCATCAATCAGCGCAAGACCGACAAGCAACTGGTCAAGGCCAAAGAGAGCAGCTCGGTCATCTTTCGTTAGGCGAAAATCCGCGACGTGGCTTTGGTAAGCAGACTTTTCATCCTGGCTGCGGTCTGGCTGACCCTGAGCATTTCCGTCCCGTCTTTGGCCGCCCAGGAAGCTGGAGCGAAATTGCTTACCGGGCAGGCGGCGATGAGTGATTGGACCGGCGACGCACCCGGCGTGCGCCGAAAGATCACGGTTGCGGACCTTCCACCGCCTAATCAGACCCGCTCTGCCAGCAATTCGCCCAGGGTCGTGGCGCGACCAAGCGGAGCGCAACTGCATGTTCCCGCTGGTTTCAAGATCGAGGAATACGCCGCCAATTTTGAAGACCCACGCGTGTTGTTGACCGCGCCTAACGGCGACATCTTCGTGACGGAAAGTCGCGCTAACCAGATAAAGGTCATGCGCGATCAGGATGGCAACGGCAAGCCGGACACGACGCAGATCTTTACCGAAGAGGCGTTGAACAAACCTTTCGGTATTGCGTTTTATCCTCCCGGGCCAGACCCGCAATATCTCTATGTGGCGAACACCGACGGGGTGATTCGTTTCCCATATCGCAACGGCGATCTCAAGGCGCGTGGCCCGGTCGAGAAATTGGGAGCGCATCTTTCTCCGGGCGGACTCCTGCGTGGTGGTGGGCACTGGACTCGCGACCTCGTTTTTTCTCCGGACGGGAAGACGATGTATGTCTCGATCGGTTCGCGTTCCAACGTTTCCGACAATTCAGCAGAAGCGGACCGCGCGCGCATCTTCGAATTCAATGCCGACGGCGGTGGGCAGAAAGTTTATGCCTGGGGAATTCGAAACGCCGTGGGTCTGGCAATTCGGCCAGGAACTGATGAGCTCTGGATGAGTGTTAATGAGCGCGATGAGCTGGGAGATAATCTGGTGCCCGATTACATTAGTCACGTCACGCCGGGAGGATTCTATGGTTGGCCCTGGTTTTATCTGGGGAATCACCAGGACCCGCGACATAAGGGCGCGCATCCCGAACTGGCGAGCAAAGTCATCTTTCCTGACGTGCTCGTGCAGTCGCACTCGGCCTCACTCAACCTTTGCTTCTACCATGGAAAACAGTTCCCGGAGAAGTATCGCGGTGATATCTTTGCGGCCTTTCACGGGTCGTGGAACCGGGAGCGCCGTACCGGTTACAAGATCGTCCACGTGCCGCTCAAGAACGGCAAGGCGCTGGGTGAATATGAGGACTTTGTCACCGGTTTCGTCACGCCGGACGGAAATGTCTGGGGTCGTCCTGTCGGCCTGACCGTGGCCAAGGATGGAAGTCTGCTCTTCAGTGAAGATGGTCACGGCACGGTTTGGCGCGTCAGCGTTATTCGTTAGGCCAGCTGTTCCTTGGCAACTTCTCCTCTTGGTCGATGCTTGTCGTCGGTCGGCCGCGCAGGTTAACGTTCTCCGATCCATGCCGCGCGAGATTCACACTTTCGACAACGGCGTTCGCGTTTTTGAGGATCAACTCCTGGAGGAACAACGCGTTCGTTATCGAAAACGCAATGTGCACGAGGCGGAGGAAGAGGAAATTTTCCTCGATCTGCTTGGCCGGCTTCCGCCGCAAGGCTGCTACGTCGATGTCGGCGCGGCCATCGGTTATTACCTGATCCTCGCCCGCCGACTGGCGCCGCAACTGCAGATCCACGGCTTCGAGCCTCTGGAAAGGCATCGGCGTTTTCTGCGCGAAAATCTCACGCTCAACGGACTAACGAATGCCGATCTCGTCATTCATGAGGAAGGTCTGACTTCTTCTGCGGGCAGCGAGACGTTCATGGATCGCGGCTATAGCAGCCGACTGGCTCCGACGACGGTTAAGCAGCCAATCTCGCTCAGCCTGCGCTGGAAGCGCTTCTTGGAGAAAGTCGGCCTGCGCCAACCCAGGAACGAATTTCTCACCGTCACCACCACGACTCTCGACCAGGTCGCGCGTCAGATTGACCGGCCCATCGACCTCTTGCAGATGGACGTGCAGGGCCTGGAGGTGGAGGTCCTCAAAGGCGGGACCGATACGTTGCAATCCGGTGCGGTGAAGACGTTTCTCATTGGCACGCATGGCCGCGCACGCGGACTCACCTTGCACCAGGACTGCCGGGAGTTACTCCTCGCCAACGACTATCGGATTGAGATCGACGAGGCCGACACAAAGGAACAACCGGATGGGATCCTCGTGGCCAGCAAGTAAGCCTTAAGGCTCTCGGAGCCCGCACCCCTGGATGACAGATGGGCGCGGGTCCCTTAGCGTAACCCGTGTCGAGATCCTCGATTAAATCTATTCCGCTCGAGGAGCTGGTGACTTATCTAGGCGCACAGGGCGCCCCTTCCTATCGCGCGAGGCAGATCACCGACTGGCTCTACCGAAAGCGCGTCGATTCCTTCGAGGCCATGACGGATTTACCTGCCGCCACTCGTGCGACACTCACGGAAGATTTTAGTTTCGTTAGTCCAAGTCTGGTTCGCGTTCTCGGCTCCAAAGACACGACGCGAAAGTTCTTGTTCCGTCTCGTCGATGGAAATCTGATCGAATCTGTTCTGATCCCGGCTTCGCCGGCTCTCTATGGAGAAACATCCGATCGCCGCACGGCATGTGTTTCGACGCAGGTCGGCTGCGCGTATGGCTGCAAATTTTGCGCGAGCGGCCTTGATGGTTTTTCGCGCAACCTGGAGGCTGACGAAATTGTCGAGCAGTTGCTGGCGATCGAAAAAGAGAGTGGTGAACGCATCGATAACATCGTCTTTATGGGCATGGGGGAGCCACTCGCCAACCTAACGAATCTCTTGCGCGCCATCCGGATCATTAACGCCCCCTGGGGTTTGGAGATCGGCGCCCGTCATATTACGATTTCGACCAGCGGGCTCGCACCCCAGATTCGCCAGCTGGCCGACGAGCCGACCCAATTCCGCCTCGCCATTTCGCTGCATGGCGCGACCGACGAAGTGCGCAGCCAGATCATGCCGGTGAATCGCAAATATCCGCTGGCCGTTCTGCTCGATGCTTGCGACCACTACGTTGCGCAAAAGAAGCGGCTCATGTTTGAGTACATTCTCATCGCCGGGGTGAATGACAGCGATGAGCAAGCCCACCGACTTGCCCGACACACCTTGCGCCTCTCGGCCAAAGTGAACCTGATTCCATACAACACCGTTGAGGGGCTGGAATGGACGCGTCCGTCGCGAAATCGGCAGGAGAGCTTCCTGCGCATCCTGCGCGAGCAAGGCGCGGTCGCTACACTGCGGCGGGAAAAAGGGCATGACATCGACGCTGCGTGCGGCCAGTTGCGCCTCCAGACGAAGCGGGAGGAAGAAGCGACGAGTTCGCTGACCTAGCAGAGAACCGGGCTGGCCTGATACGTTGCCAATGAATTGCCCCGTGCGCTGTGTGTCTGCCCAGTATGAATAAAGCCGCAAAATAATCAGACCGATTCCCCGAGCGCGGCGTGAATGCCGGCCACCGCCATCCCGCCTTCCCCCACCGCGGCGGCGCAGCGCTTGACCGATCCCGAGCGGACATCGCCCGCCGCGAAGATGCCCGGAACGCTGGTCTCGAGCGGGCCGGGGTCGCGCTCCATCTTTTCCCAGAGCGGCGAGTCTGCCACCGCAGCGCCGGTTTTAATGAAGCCTTTCTCGTCGCGTTCGATCTCAGCCGGAAGCCAGCGGGTGCAGGGGTCCGCCCCGATCATCGAAAAAACCGCTGGCGTCTCGATTGCGCGGCGCTCGCCGGTCGCGGTGTTTTCGATTTCAACAGTCTGAAGCATCTTGCCGCCGGTCAATTTGCGAATCTCCGTCTGGTAAAGGATCTCGATATTTTCTTTGGTCTCGACCCGACGGGAGAGATAGCTCGACATGCTCTGGGCGAGGCCTTGGCCGCGCACGACGAGGAAAACTCTGGCTGCGCCCTCGGAGAGATACATGGCGGCCTGCCCGGCGGAATTGCCCGCACCGACCACGAGGACATCGACTCCGTGGCAGAGCTGCCCCTCGAGCGCGGTGGCCGCATAGTAGACGCCGGCGCCTTCGAAATCTTCCCGCCCCTCGGCCTCGATGCGGCGATACTCGGCCCCAGTGGCGATGAGGACGCAGCGCGAGTGGAGGCTGGCGGGGCAACCTTCGATCTGGAGGCAGGCGCGGTATTCTTTGCCCGGGTGGAGCGTAAGCGAGAGAGCCTGGGCCGGGGTGGAGAATTTGGTGCCGAAACGAAAAGCCTGTAATTGCGCGAGATAGGTGAGGTCGCCGCCGCTGATCCCAGTGGGGAAGCCAAAGAAGTTCTCAATCAACGACGAGGAGCCAGCCTGACCGCCAGGCGCGTAGCTTTCCAGGACGACGGTATTTAATCCCTCCGACCCGGCGTAGACTGCCGCGGCCAATCCGGCCGGACCGGCTCCGACGATGGTCAGGTCGGAGCGGATCTCGTCTTCCCCGGCCAGGGCGAGCGGACGCAGAAGGCCGGCGATCTGGGCGACTTCGCGCAGGGACGGCCGTCGCAGTGGCGCTCCGGTGGGAGTGACCAGAGCGGGCAGCTCGCGGCTGGTCAGGTGGAAGCGCTCGGCCAAGGCTCGGCCGGTCTCGTCTTCAATTGGGAGAAAACGGTGCGGCACATGGTTCTTGGTCAGGAAATCGTGCAGTTGGCGGCCGTCGCGATCTGCGCGCGCGGAGATGACGCGGAATCCTGCGAACTCGTGGTCGCGCATGAGGCGGCGGCGTCGCATGATGAAAGCATTCACCACCGGCTGGGCGACCCCGGGCAGTTCCGCGAGCGCGCGCCGCAATTGCATCGCCGGCACCTGCAGGATTTCGGCCTCCTCGGATTTCACCCGCGCGCTGGCCAGGGCTGAGGTGCCCTGTAACATCGCGACATCGCCTACGAAATCGCGGGCGCTGGGCGTGCCGAGAATCTGCTCGGTTTCCTCGCGTTTTTCGAAGACTTCGACCACGCCGTGCAGGATGACTGCCAGGGGAAGATCGCGCTGGCCCGCCTTGAAGATGAGATCGCCGCGCCGCAGGGTGCGCCGTTCGCCTAACGGCTCCAGCAGTCGTAGCTGGTGGTCGTCGATCTTGGGAAAAGCGATCGTCTCGGTATCGCGATAGAATTGCTCGTCCTCCTCCTCTTCACGGCTGGCCATGGCGCGAGCATAACGCCAAAAGGGGAGCGTAAAACTATTTTGCGCAGCCTCCCAAGCTGCCTTACATGGAACCATGGCCGGGCCCGAATCAGACCGCGCTTGGGATGAATACGAGTGGGAGCGGTTTCTCCAGCAGCAGGATCAGAAAACGGAGAGATACATGGAACTACTCGAGAAATATATCGATGACCCGAGACGCGACGAGATTGTCGCACAGGAAATGGGCTGGTGTCAGCCGGGCGAGAGTAATGCCGAGGAATGGAATGAGGATGCTGATCCAATGTTCGAAGAAGAATTTGATGAAGCCGACGTGCCGTCAGCCAACGGACAGACCCGGAATTGCTCGGAGAGCTTCGAGCAGCATTCGCTCTATCGCTCGGCCTTTTCGTTAACCATCTGGATCGATCGTCTTTTCGAAGGGAACAACGCCCTGCAAAACAACGTCGCTGCGGTGAGATTGGCCACTCACGCTGCCTTGGCCAGCGCCAAGTTGGCGGCTGCCCTGAGCGATGAGGAAGCCGAAGAGCTGGGAATGACGATTGCCTACCTCAAGCGCTCCCTCAAGGCGATCACGGTCGCCATGGAGGCCTCCGCCCAGCTCATGGCCGAGAAATCATTGAACCGAGCGCAATACCACGCCCTCCGTCAGCGTGTCTTCCAAGTGCGCGACGGCATCATCCTCTTGATGGGCGAATTCCGCGGAGAATGGCTGCGGCGCTTCGGTAGCCTTTAGTGATTGAATGAATCAGGGCCGTGCCCGTCCAACCATGGATACGGAAGCGTCTGCGGCACAGGCCGATGTTCCCGAGCTCGAGCTGGTGCGCCAGGCCCAGGCAGGGAATACGGAGGCCTTCGACCAACTCGTGAGCCGCTTCCGAACCCGAGTATTTGGCATGGTTTACAACATGGTGCATAACGAGCAGGACGCCTGGGATCTTGCGCAAGACAGCTTCCTCAAGGCGTGGAAATCGATCGGGCGCTTTCGTGGGCAGTCGTCGTTTTATACCTGGCTCTACCGCATCGTCATGAATGTCACGATCGATGCGATGCGTAAGAAACAGGTCAAGGGAAGCGGGGCGGAGTTTGACGATGCGATCCAGTTGAAAGAAATCGACCCGGCTTCGCGCACCGTGCCGCACGCGGATGCCTTGCCGCATGAGAGAATGCATCACCAGGAGATTCGCGGCCGGATCGAGGCCGCCATCGCGCAGCTCTCGCCAGAGCATCGGGCGGTCATTTTAATGAAGGAAATTGAAGACATGCAGTATCATGAAATCGCGGAGTCGTTAGGCTGTTCCATCGGCACCGTCATGTCGCGCTTGTTTTATGCGCGGAAAAAGCTGCAGAATCTGTTGCGGGATGTTTATGAAAACGTTTGAGGAAAAGTGGACGGCTTGGATTGATGGCGAAATGGAAGAGGGGGAGCGCGCTGCGTTCGAGGCGTCGTTAGACGATCGAGCCGAGGCGTTGTTGGAAAAGGATCAGGCCCATAAGCTCGGCACGCTCCTTAAGACTCAATTGCAGCCGCAGCCGATGGGTAACGAAGAGTTTTTCCATCATCAACTGCGTGAACGCATCGCCGCAGAGACAACAGGGCCCGCCGGGGAACGTGCCGCGCGTGTCCCAGGCTTGCGCGAGAGCTGGTGGACGATTCGCCGCCTGCTCTGGACGGGCGCGAGTTCGATTGCTGTCTTCGCTCTGTGCACCTTCTTTGTCATGCGCGAGCAGCCGGCGACAGATCAGTCTCAGTACCTTACCCAGATCCTGAACGCACGGGTTGACTCTAATGTGAGCCCGTATGCTACGGTGACCATCTTCCAGACCAAGCAGGATCGTGTGACCGTTCTCTGGGTCGACGGCTTAAAGTCTTTACCGACGGAGTACGCCGCCAAATAATCGGGCATGCGTCGTCGAATTCTCGCTCTTTTCGTTAGCCTGGCCTTCGTTTCCCTATTTTTGCCAGCGGCGCGAGCAGCGGAAGATGTCTGGAGTGGGCTGGTCGTGGCGACCAACGTCTCGCATCCGACGCCGCCGCCTCCGGAGATGCATCGTCTGCATGCGACTTTGCAGCGCACTTTCGGCTACAATCAGTTTGAGCTGATCGGCCAATCGACCAAGACCCTTCGGAGCGGGGAAGAGAACTGGCTCGCGGCCAGTAAACATTTCTCCCTGCACGTGGATGCCCGTGGCGGCTCCGATGATGTCTACAAGCTGCGGTTGCTCCTCTATCAGGATCGACAGGTTTTGCTGGAAACAGACGCGACCTTGAGCAAGAGCAGTCCACTGGTCATTAAAGGCCCGCAAATCGGCTCGGGCCAGTTGCTTCTCCTCCTCGTCCTGAAGTAGAACTGGGCACCTCGTTGCAGAGGGGTTGCGTCCGAGTTAAATGGCCTATGCGTTTCCTGTTGCTGGCCGTTTTCTCTCTCATCATGCTGACTCGCGTGGAGGCTGAGTCCAAATTCGATTTCGCTGCGACGCCGGGGAAGCTGCCGAAAGAAGTCCGGCCTACCGAATACGCCATTCGGATCGTTCCCAATCTTGAAAAACTCACTCTGACTGGCTCAGAGACGATCAAGTTACAGGTCGACAAATCGGTTTCAAAGCTGGTTTTCAACGCCTTGGAAATGGAAATCTCCGCGGCCACGCTGGATGGGCAGGAGTTACAGAAAAAAGCGATCGTGGCAGACGCCGGCGAACAAACCGTCACCCTGACTTTACCTAACGAATTAAGCACTGGCGCGCACGAACTCGCGCTCAAATTTAGCGGTAAGATCAATCCTCAGGGCCAGGGCTTGTTCTACGCGCGCTACCAGGAGCCGGGCGCGACCGGGAAAAAGATCATGCTGGGAACGCAATTCGAGGCCACCGATGCACGGCGCATGTTTCCTTGCTGGGACGAGCCAAGTTTCCGCGCGAAGTTTCAACTCAGTGCGGTTGTCCCGGAGAATTTCATGGCCGTGTCCAACATGCCGGTCGCGAGCGAGACCAAAGTCGACGGTGGCAAGGAAGTGAAATTTGGCATCTCGCCTTCGATGTCCAGCTATCTGGTCGTCCTCTGTGCGGGTGAGTTTGACGCGATCGAGGGCGAACAGGACGGCGTGAAACTGCGCGTCGTGACCACCAAGGGGAAAGCCGAGATGGGTCGCTACGCGTTGGAGAGCTCCGCGAAGATCCTGCACTATTACAACGAGTATTTCGGCGTGCCCTATCCGCTCCCGAAGCTCGATCAGATCGCGTTGCCGGGCGGATTTGGGGGCGCCATGGAGAACTGGGGCGGCATCACCTATTTCGAATCCGTCCTTCTTTTTGACTCAAAGAATTCTTCGGCTGGCACCAAGCAGAGTATTTTCGCGGTCATCGCGCACGAGATGGCCCACCAATGGTTCGGTGATCTCGTCACCATGGCTTGGTGGGACAACCTCTGGCTGAACGAAGGGTTCGCTTCGTGGATGGGATCGAAGTGCACGGACCGCTTCAATCCGGAATGGAATGAATGGTTGCGCCGAAATGTTTCGCGCGACGCCAGCCGGCGGGTTGGGTTTCCGAAGGACACCGCCATGCAATCAGATGCGCGCTCGACCACGCATCCAGTGCAGCAGCCGGTCAAGACCGAGGCCGACGCGGGCAGCGCCTTCGACGAGATCACTTATCGGAAAGGTCAGTCGATCATAAGAATGCTGGAGAGTTATCTCGGCGACGAAGTTTTCCGCGATGGCATCCGCAAATACATGGCGGCCCATAAATATTCCAACACCACCACCGCAGACCTTTGGGAAGCTTTGACCGAAGCTTCGGGAAAACCGGTGGGCGAAATTGCCCCGGGCTGGACTGAGCAGCCGGGCTTTCCCGTGGTGAAAGTCGAGCGCAAAGGCGACAGGATTCGTCTGAGCCAGGAGCGTTTCACGGTGCATTTCCCCGATCCGCCGCCGCTGCCATGGCAGATTCCTCTCACTTACGTCACGCAGGTGCAGCCCTTGCCTGATGGATTTCTCCTGCGCGCTAAGACGGGCTCTTTGCCTAACGAGTTGTCGAAGGACAAGGCGATCAAGTTCAACGTGGGCGATGCGGGCTACTATCGGGTTCAATACGACCCTGCTTCGTGGCAGCTTCTGACCGCGCAACTCCCGCAACTCTCGGAGGCCGACCGAGTGAATCTGCTCACCGATGCCTGGGCGCTGGTCGAGGCGAAGCGCGAGCCGGTCGCTCATTATCTGGGCCTCTTGGATCCGGTGATGAACGACGACCAACTCGCCGTCTATGACCAGATCATTGATACCTTTAGCTTCATCAACCGCCTCCTGGCGGGCGACCCGCTGCGGCCGCAGTTCCAGCAGTATGCGCGGGCGCTTCTCCGGCCGGCTTTCGACCGTGTCGGTTGGGATCCGCAACCGGCCGAGTCTTCAAAGACCGCGTTTTTGCGGGCTTCGCTCATCCGGGGCCTGGGCTTGCTCAACGATTCCGACGTCATCGCCGGCTGCCGTTCCCGCTTCGACGGATACCTCAAGCATCCGGGTACGCTGGCGCCAGATCTGCGGCCAGTGGTCCTGGCAGTGGTCGGTCGTTATGCTGACTCAGGCACGTGGGAAAAACTGCACAAACTCGGGCTGCAAACAGACAGCACCGAGACCAGGCAATATATTTACGAAGCGCTGGCCAGTTCCTTGGATCCACGGCTGACCAGCCGAGCCATCGCACTCGCTCTCACGGATGAGCTTCCGGTTAGTCGCGCGACTGCTCTTCTAGCCCTGGCCGCGCGGGAAGGGGAACACCCAGAAGTGGTCTGGGACTACGCTCAGGACAACATGAAAGCGCTCCTTGCGAAACAGGACGCGCTCGGCATTAACGGATTTGCAGCGGGCCTCTTCACCTTTTACTCCGAGCCGAAGGATGCCGAACGACTCGATCGTTACGCCAAGTCGAATCTCCCACCCGCGGCGGCGCGTTCGGTGGCCAAGGCCGTGGATGAAATCGGGTTTCGCGGTGAGTTAAAACAGCGCCTGGTCCCCCAGTTAAAAGACTGGATGGCTAAGGCGGAGTAAGGGACGCCGCTAAAATACCGGCTTTTCTTCCGGCAGGTGCGGGTCCTGGGGAACGACGCGCGCTGCTTCGGCGGCTTCCATTTTCATGGACTGCGCCTGGCGCCATCCAAAGACGGCCTGACTCAGGAGGAAGAACGCCATGATTCCAATCCAAAGGGAGCGCTGATAAATAGCGAAAAGAATCAGGGCGCCGCCTCCGACGAAGCCGATCGCCGTGGCGATAAACAAACTGCGAATCTGTCCTAACGGGAACCAGAGAAGCGCCCGCACGATCTGGCCACCATCGAGAGGATAGATCGGTAGAAGATTAAAGATCAAAAGCCCAAGATTAATTCTCCAGAGCCAGAGCAGAATGAGATAGGCGTCGAGATTTGAGTTGACCCATCCAGCCCGCGCCGCCGAGTGCTGAGCGAAGGAGAGAATCGGGACGAGGAGAAGATTCACCATCGGTCCCGCGGCAATGCTCCAGAGCATCGCGCCCGCGCGCGGCGGCGGGCTGACAAAGGCGATTCCGCCCAGCGGCCAGAGGACGATTCGATCCGCTCTGCCGCCGACCTGGCGGCAGGCTAACGCGTGACCAAACTCGTGCATGGTCACAAGAACAAAGAGGCCGATGTAGAGCAACGCTGCCCAGACGGGCGAGGAGAAAATCGAGCGCCACATCTGCACTTCGTAGATCGCGATAAGGAACCACGACCAATGCAAGAAAACCTCGATTCCGGCGACCTTGAAGAGTCGAATCGAACCTCGTTGAGATGGCATGGCCGAAGATAGCGCGAGCCGTGGGTCGCCGCATCAACCGATCAATCGATTGATCGTGGCGGCTGCGTAGGCCGCGCCAAAGCCGTTGTCGATATTGACCACGGTCACGCCGCTGCCGCAGCTGTTGAGCATTCCAAGAAGCGCGGCCAGGCCGCCGAAACTGGCGCCGTAGCCTGTGCTGGTCGGCACTGCGATCACCGGCTTATCAACCAAGCCAGCCACCACACTTGGCAAGGCGCCTTCCATGCCCGCGACGACGATCAGGGCAGCGCACTCCCGCAAGCGCTCGGTCTCGACCAGAAGCCGATGCAGCCCAGCCACGCCGGCGTCGTAAATGCGCTCCACGCGATTGCCAAAGATCTCCAGTGTTATCGCCGCTTCTTCTGCCACCGGCAGATCGGAAGTGCCTGCGGCGACCACCGCGATGGGCAGCTTGAGCTTCGGGACCGGCTCTCGCTCAATGGTCAGGCAACGCGCTCGCTCGTGAAATGTAGCGGCCGGGAAATCCGCCTGCACCATTTCGAATTGCTCACGCGAGACGCGCGTCGCGAGCACGACCGCTTCGCGCTCCAGAATGACGCGCGCGATCTGGACCACCTCCGCGGGAGTTTTGCCCTGTCCGAAAATGACCTCGGGAAAACCAGTGCGTCGCCTTCGATCCACATCCACACGGGCAAAACCGAGATCAATGAATGCAGGTTCGTCTGGCATTTCTAAAGCCCCCGATCGCTCCGTCTGCGCCTAGAGCGCGGTATCCGACTGCTCGGCAGGAGCCGACAGCAGCAACCGCATGGGCAGCATCGGCGATTCGTAGAAGCCGTGCTTGCGGAAAAAACTCTGCGACCGGAGCTCAGGCCGGTCGGTCAGGAGCGTGATGCGTTTGAAATTCTTCTGCTTGGCAAACTCGACCGCGTAATCCAGCAACATGGAGCCGTAACCGTGGCCGCGATGTTCCTTATGGATCACCAGATCCTCGAGCAGAAGGACAAAACCGCCTTCGGCCGTGCTGATGGTGAAGAGCAGATTCATCATCCCCACAATCGCGCGGTTACACCGTAGGACGAAAACGCGTCCCCGATTCGGTTGCTCAAAAATGAGGCGCAGCCCGCGCAACTGCTTATCCCTATTCGGGCGGAAGTCGCTCTCTTCGCTAAACAACTCACCCAGCAGACCCGACAGTTCGTCCAAGTCCTCGGAAATTGCTGGTTCGATGGCCACGTCGCTCATCGCAGATGGTTATTCCATAATCGGCCCCCTGTGGCAATGCAGTTGTCAAGGTCGCGGCCTTTCGTTGACAAACGGAATCGGACCCCTAAAGTAGCGCCTCTTGCACAGCTCGGCAGCGGGCCTCTCGATATGAAGCGCACTTTACAGCGATCCAAGCGAACCCGGAAACAGCAACATGGTTTCCGTGCTCGTATGAGCACAAAAGGTGGTCGTGCCATCCTTGCGCGCCGCCGCCAGCGGGGCCGCAAACGCCTCTTGCCCAAGGGTGCAGAAGTGCATTTCGCGCGGCATACGCAGTCGTAGACCCTCTAGCGATTTAGTCCCTGGAGGGGTGCTGCGTAACCGGTCAGCTCAAGATATCCTCGCCCGCGAAGCGGCTTCCCGGCACGAGTCCCCACAAGATCGAAAGCTCCTTCCCAGTAGATCAAAGGAGTAAAGACGAGCTCCTGATTTTCTCGCACCGGCTCGATACGAAAATCCAAATCCTCTTTCGGCACGACGACCCGCCAGCTGGTCGGGTAGGCAGCCTTCGTGGTCGGGCTCGTCCAGACTCGCTCGGGTGTCATTTTAAAATCCGCGCTCGTCAGCGCCACCGAACTCCCATCGGCGCGGACAAAGGTGCCGCTGGAGATCGGATCGATCTGACCATTCGTCAGGCGCATCTGATAGAGCATCAGCTCGGTCTGATCGGCAAACTGAGCGGAGACCCAATTCCAGCCGGCCTGACCCGCCGCGAGCTGATTGGTGGCCCATTCGTGGTCGAACCAACTTTCGCCGTTGATTTGGAAGTCCTCTTTTTCCACGCACACGTTTCCGGTCGTCGTCAGTCGCGTGATCGAGTAATAATGTGAAGCGTGCCCGCCACCTTCGGCTTTCGCGCTGATGCCGTCTTGTCCGTGAACGACCGGAGATTTTCGCGGGACGAGATGCAGTCGGATGGCGGCGTCTTCCGCCTCGGCCGCGAGATCGA
Organism: Chthoniobacterales bacterium; assembly: GCA_051003355.1. Classification (GTDB taxonomy): domain Bacteria; phylum Verrucomicrobiota; class Verrucomicrobiia; order Chthoniobacterales; family UBA10450; genus Palsa-1392. Next base: position 30,777 of record JBPCLK010000030.1, read on the forward strand.
AGGAACCGTCCTTGTTTATTGTCAGATCCCAGGAATCGATCCAGGCCAACCGCTCACCGTCGGCGAATCCCGCTTCCCCAAAACTTCCCCGGCTCACTTTCTGATGAAAGAGAAATCGCTTTCCCGCGTCGTCGGTCACGGTGAAATGCGCAAATTTCAAATCATCGATCACGAAAGGCGATGAGTGTTTCGCTCGTTCGTTAGGCGGCCGAATGCCCTGTCGAAAGAAGGTCAACTCGTAGCCCAAGCGACGCCCGCGCTCGGTCGTTAGGTTTCCGGTGAAATACCACCATTCCGTCTTGAACTCCTCGTGGGCATGATGATCGCGCGGGAATTGATATGGCCACCCCGGCTCCGCCGCCTGCCAGTCGGCCGCCACGCAGCACAGGGCGAGCATCAACCCAGCGCAATGGTAAAAACTTTTCATTCGCTGCGCACGGCCTCCGCGATGTCCAGGCGTCCCGCTCGCCAGGCTGGTATCCACCCGGCGACGACCGCGGCCGCGATGATCCAGAGGGGCGTCCAGGCCAGCGAAACCCACGGAAACGAGAGCTGTATTGTCCAGCCGAAGAAAGCGCGATTGATCACGCCGGTCAGGACGAGTGACAAACAGAGCCCCGAGACCACTCCGAGAACGCTCGCGAGAAGACCGATCATGCCGCTTTCCCATAAGAGCAGGCGGCGAATCTGCGTCGCCGAAGCGCCGATCGAGCGCATGATCCCGAGTTCGCGCGAGCGCTCGGTCACCAATGTCGTTAGGCCGAGGAAAATTCCGACGATCGCGACCAGGACGGCGATGGTGCGCAGGACGTAGGTCACGGCAAAAGTCTGGTCGAAGATCTCGAAGATGCGCGTGCGCAGAAGGCGGTTGGAATAAATGGAAAACTCGCCCGCGCGACTAAAGCGGCTTCGAAAGGCCTCAGCCACTTTCTCCGGGTCGGCTTCCTTTTTCAGGTAAAGCCCGAGACTGTTGACGCGATCGTCGTGCCAAATTCTGCGGAAGTTCTTTTGACTCAGAAAAACCGTTCCCTGGTCGCGGGTGTAATCAAAGAAAACGCCTGCGATCGGGAACTTTTGGACTCCTGCGGGAGAAGGCAAGGCCAGCGTGTCGCCTTCCGTCACGCGAAATCTTCGCGCAAAACTTTCCGAGACCAGCACACACGCTTGGCTGTAAAACCGGCGGATGATTTCGTCGTTGTCTCCTCGGAGAAATCGAAGATTGCGGCGATTGCTTCCGCTCACCACTGCCACCGCGATCGTTTGGTCACGGAATGGAACTTCTAATCCTCGATAAGTATCGACTTCCTCGACTGCCGGATCCTTTTGCAGAAAATCTATGGCCTCCGGAGGAACAAATGAGGTTGGGCCGGCAATTTCGTTGGCTGCGGGGCCGATGAAGAGATCAGCGACGAGCGTTTGATTCACCCAGTCGCTCACCGTTTGTCGGAAGGAAAAAACCATCACGGCGACGCCGACGGTCATGGCCACGGCGGCGGCAAGCGAGGCAATCGTGATGGAATTGCGCAATAGTGTGCGGCCGAGATTTTGCGCAGCCAGCCGCGGCTCTATTCGCCGGTGCACGGTGGCCGTAACCATTCTGCTAAATCGAGCCGTGAGCTCGGGAGCGAGGGCAGAAAAACCGGCCAGGACGAAGAAAGCCGCCCCGAAACCCAGCCAGGCCGGTCCGGTCCGCAGTGCGAGGCACGATAGCGCGAACGAGAGAAGGAGGGAGAGAAAGCCTACGAGAATCCAGCGGTGGGAGAGCGTGACTTTCTTTTCGAGGCGCGCGCTGCGATGCAGCGTCTCGACCGGATCCAGAGCGGCCGCGGCCTGCGCCGGCAGCCACGCAGCCATCAGCACGGAAACTAGGCCCAGGAGAAACGCGCTTAGCCAGATCCACGGCGCCACTACGACTTCTCGCACACTGACCAAAACGTAGAGAGACGAAATCGTCTCCGTCACCGTGCCGACCAGGAGTCTGGCGAGGAAGTAACCGACCACCAGGCCCACGAAAATCCCAACCAGACCCAGGACGGCCGCTTCGCCGAGGAAAAGCGCGCGCACTTCGCCGCGCGTCACGCCTAACGAACGTAGGATGCCTATTTCATGGCGGCGCCGGAGCACCGAAGCCTCGATCGTATTATAGATGAGGAACATTCCAACCAGCAGCGAGACCAGACTCATGGCCTGGAGATTGAGTTCGAAGCCAGCCAGCATTTTTCCCACCTGCTCGCCTCGCTGAGCCGGAGGCGCGACGGTCACGTCGGATGGAAGCTTCGCTCGCAGGCGCTCCGCGACGTCGTTGATATCCGCTCCTTTGGCCAGGTGCAACGAGATCGAGTCGAGCGTCTGTTTCCCCAACAGCTCCTGCGCCCACCCGATATCCATGGCCGCAAAGTGTGGATTGGCGTTGGCGGTTGTTCCCCGGGTGCGCAGCAGGTTGCCGATGGTCAGGCGAATCGTCTTACCGTTCACCTGCCCGTCAATTTCATCTCCGTGGTGAAGATGGTGCGCCTGCGCCAGTTCCTCGCTGACCGCGATGACCCGCGGGCCGCGCAGCCATTTCTCAAAATTAAATTCCTCGGCCTTAAAATCGGTTAAATCGAAAGTCCGAAAAGATTCGTTAGTCAGGATATCAATCCCAAGCAGGTCGAGGTATTCACCTGGAAAATCGGGGAGACGGATGATTCCCCTAACGATTGGTGTCGCCGCGGCCACCCCCGGCTCCTGCGCCGCGAGGGGTAAGAGATCGCTGCGCAAATTGCCGGAGGGAGCACGCACCTCGAGTTCAGCTTTGCCTGCGACCACGTCGACGCTCGCGGCGAAGGCCCGATTGGCGCTGTCGTTTGCGATCTGGATCGCAAGGTAAAGGGCCACGCCCAGCGCTACCGTGGCGACATTGAGGCAAGCGAGGAGAGGGTGCTGCGCCAAATAGCGGAGGACATGCCAGCGAAACAGTCGGGTGTATTGCGCGGTCAAACGATAAGGTCGCGCGAACCAGCCGGCGCGCCAGTCGTGGCACGAGCGAGCCGCCCATCGGCACCGCCGGCGCGCGCCTGACCGATTTTCCGCGTTGTGCAGCGGACCGTGATGTGTAGTTTTCGCTTCCGTCGCTGCGGATTATCCGCCTGGCCGAAAAAAATGCACCGCTAGCTCAATTGGCAGAGCAAGTGACTCTTAATCACTGGGTTGTTGGTTCGATTCCAACGCGGTGCACTTCACGGCTGCTCTTCGCACGGTAAATTCGCCGCGTCTCCTTCCGCATACTGTTGCGCGATGGGCATGCGACGGCCTAGACCGAAAGCGCGGCTGGTGACTTTAAGTCCAGGCGCAGCCTGCGCACGTTTGTATTCGTTCAAGTCCACGCGCCGCTGGATCCAGCGCACGGTTTTTTCGTCGAGTCCGTGCGTAACGATTTCCTGTGCGCTGCAATTTTCTTCAACGTAAAGCTGGAGAATTTGATCGAGCACATCGTAAGGCGGAAGCGAATCCTGATCGAGCTGTCCAGGTTTTAGCTCGGCACTGGGCGGCTTTTTGACGGTCGAGGTGGGAATGATCTCGCGCTCGCGGTTGATCCAGTTGGCTAGTTGATAAACGAGCGTCTTGGGGACATCGCTGATGACGGCAAGGCCGCCGGCCATGTCGCCATAGATCGTGCAGTAGCCCACCGCCAGTTCGCTCTTGTTCCCGGTGGTGAGGAGGAGGTGTCCGAATTTGTTGGAGAGCGCCATTAGGATCATCCCGCGCAAGCGCGACTGCATGTTTTCCTCCGTCGTATCTTCCGACAATCCCGCGAAGACTTTCCCGAACTGGGCCTTGAAAGTGGTGAAGGCATCCCCGATCGGAATCTCGAGACAGCGGATGCCGAGATTGCGAGCCAGGGCCAAGGCGTCGTCGATGCTGCCGGGCGAGGAGTAAGGGCTCGGCATGGAGACGCCCACGACATTCGCCGCGCCTAACGAATCCACGGCAATGGCCGCGACGACCGCGGAATCGATCCCGCCACTCAAACCGAGGACGGCCGATTGGAAGCCACACTTGGCCAGGTAATCGCTCACCCCTAACGAAAGCGCGGCATGCAGTTCAGCCATCGGTGTGCGCGGCGGGAGCGAAGAAGCGACGGTTCCGTCGGTCTCAACGACCGCTTCTGCGACGCGGAAAGAAGGGAGCTGGGCAATGACTTCGCCGTCGGCATTGAAAGCCAGCGAACTTCCGTCAAAGACCAGCTCATCGTTTCCGCCAACGACATTGCAATAAACGATCGGAAGACGGTGCTCGCGGGCGAGGCCACCGATCATTTTGCGTCGGCTTCCGAGCTTATTCAGACCAAAAGGAGAGGCACTTAGATTAACGATGATCTCCGCCCCTTTTTGCGCCAGACCGTCGATTAATCCCGGATAATAGAGCGGTCGGGGGAGGTAATCTTCGGTCCAGATATCTTCACAGATCGTCACGCCGATCCGGCGTCCGGCGATCGCAAACACCTCGCCTCCGGAACCCGGCTCGAAGTAGCGATCTTCGTCGAAGACGTCGTAGGTTGGCAGGAGCGTTTTGTAGCTTTTGCGGAGCGGCTGGCCGCGTTCGAGGACGGCGGCGGCATTGTAGAACGGCTTTCCGCGCCCAGTGTTAAAGTCAACGTAGCCGACCAGGAGGGGCACCTTTCCGAGACAGGCATGGAGGCGGTTCACGGCCTCCAACGTTTCCGGCACGAAACGCGATTTAAAGACGAGGTCTTGCGGCGGGTATCCGGTCAGCGCCAGCTCGGGTGCGAGGACCAGCTCCGCGCCGTCCGCCGCGAGCCGCTGGTAGGCCGCGATGACCTTTTCGAAATTGCCACGGAGATCCCCGACCGTGGGATTGATCTGGGCGATGCCGATCCTCATGCTGCTGAGGGCAGGTTAACCGCGCCATTGCCGGGGGCAACGCCTTTCCCGGCTAATGATCGGCGATGGAGATTCTATCCTTCTTGTAGCCGGCGTTGAGCGCATCGTCGGCGCCCTCGACGAAGACCATGCCCCATTGGATGAGGCAGGCAGCGAAAAATCCCGAGATCATGCAGATCAGGACTTTCTGCATAAAGGTCGATTGCATTGTCACTCTATAAGAGCACAAGCAATGCCATCATCGGGCGTCGCGAAGCTACCAAAAACCCCACTGCCGCGTTTTCATAATCCACAGGCCGAGAAGGAGATTCGTCACGGCATGGGCTACGACGCAAGCTCCGAGATTCTTCGTTCGATAGGCGAGGGAATTGTAAAGAGCTCCGGTGGCGAGTGCAGCCGGCCAGTCCGCGATCGCATGGGAGAAAGCAAAGGCCAGCGTGGTTATCGCGAAGGAAAACCAGGAAAACGTGCCGAACGCGACCGAGCTGAAATTCTCCGAGATGAGATACCGGAGCAAAAAACCACGCCAAAAAATCTCCTCAACTAAAGGAACGACCACCACCAGCCTGAGAAAGCGCATTCCGATCGTGCTCCAATAGAGAGTTGGCTGAGCACTGAGCAGTTCGGGGTTGAATCCAACGATCCGCGATGGAAAACCAAGGAACTGCTGCGGTGCGATCCAAATGATCAAAGCGACCAAGCCGATGGCGCAGGCGAAACCGAGCTTCTGCCAGCGCAACGGTTCATAGCTCCGTCGGAAATAGAAGAGAATCCCCGCGCAAAAAAGGGTCTGGAGCGGGAAGATCCAAAGTTCCGGCGCAGTGAACCAGAGCGGTCCGCTTGAATGCCTGATCAGGCTCGCCACCGCGAGCATCCCGATAAAAACGAGCATCGGTGCTGCGTAGGCGATGAGTTTGCGCTTTTCTGGGATGGAATCTGCTGGAACAGACATCGTGCGAGGCTATTCATCAGCAAGAGGAAGTGGCAGCAAAAACGCGTCAATGGCCGTGCCCGAAGATTTCTCGCCTGCGGTCGTGTCCGATCCGGATGCTTTGACGAAAGCGCTCGAATTGGAACTGATGGCCAAGCGAATTTCATGGCAGCGCGCTAAGAACCGCCACGGTCTCTGGCGAGCGTTGAGCTTCGTGTTTCTCCTCCTGGTCGTTCTCGGCGCGTTGCTGGCCTATTTCTATTTTTCCCCGCAAATGCACGCGCCGGACGAGGGACAACGCCCTGGCGCGACTGAGAGCAGTCGCTGAGAAAATGGGCAGGGAAACGCAGACTGGCAACCCTATGGCGTTTGTGCGACGGGTCTCGTGGTGGTAGGCCGGGCGTGACCGCTCTCCGCGGATAAATACACGATGGATTTGTTGCAGATTCTTCATCTCGAGAAAAATGATACCGACGCGGACCAGGTCGATAGGGAACTGAAAAGCAGCCAACTGCCTTGTGACCTCATCCGAGCGCGATCGCTCGGGGAAATGGTGGAGGCTTTGGCTCGCCGGCCGATCGATCTTATTCTGGCTGATCTGACTCATGGAGACGGTACCGGCATGAGCGCTCTCACGACCGCGCGGAAAGCGTGGCCCCATCTTCCCTTCATCTTCGTCACGAGGGAGAGCGATTCGGGAGAAATCGGGGAGGCGCTGCGAGCTGGTGCGACAGATCTTATCACTAAAGAACACCTCCCTCGGCTCGTTCCTTCGATTCAGCGGGTCATGCAGGAAACGGAGACCCGACGCGACCTGGCCGAGGTGCGGCAGGAGCTACTCCGGCATGCTGAACTGCTCGACCTCGCCCATGACGCGATCGTGATTTCGGATGCAAGCGGCAGGATCACTTTCTGGAATCGCGGGGCCGCGAGAATGTATGGATGGTCGCGCGAGGAAGCCACCGGCCGTGAGGTGCATGCGCTTCTGCAGACCGGGCCCCCGGAGAAGCTCGCCGCAGTTTTGCAGACGCTGGAGGAAAAGCATCACTGGGAAGGCGAGTTTCGGCAGCGGCGTGGCGATGGCGCCGAGATTGTCGCCTCCACCGGTTGGACCTTGCAAGGTAAGGGGGCAGGCGCTTCTCTGCTGCAACTCAGTATCAACGCAACTGACCGCGTTGAATCGCAGGATGCTTTGCGCCGGAGCGAAGAGCGCTATCGACGTTTTGTCGAGGAAGACCTGACCGGCAACATCATCATGCGACCGGATGGTTCCATGGTCACCTGTAACCCTGCCTTCGTCCGCATTTTCGGATTCGAATCGGTGGAGGAAGCCCAGGGCGCCAACTTCATATCACTGCTCCGCTCGAAAAATGGGGCCAGCGATTTATTGGACGACCTCAAACCTAACGAAAGTAAGGAGTGTCATGAACTCGAGATGCGCCAGCGTGATGGAGATGCCGTGTATGTGGCCGCCAAGTTTCTCGGCACTTTCGACGTCGCCGGTCAACTTACGGAGGTAAAGGGCTATTTTTTCAACGATACGAAGCGCAAGCGCCTCGAGCAGCAACTGATCCAGGCGCAGAAAATGGAAGGCCTTGGCACCCTGGCTGGCGGGATCGCGCACGATTTCAATAACATTCTTGGCATCATCCTCGGTTACACCGCCAGGCTGGAGGATTGGAAGAAGCATCCTGAGCTTATGCCCGAAGCGCTTAAGGTGATTCGCGAAGCCGTCGCCCGCGGCGCGTCGCTGGTGCAACAGCTTCTCACCTCTGCCCGGCAGACCGAGGCCCGTTTTACTCCGCTGGATTTGAACCTGCTGGTCCAGGAACTGGAGCGAATGCTCGAAGCCACCTTTCCTAAGACGATTGATTTTGTTCTTGATCTACACGCGGGTCTTCCGCTGGCCAAGGCGGACCAGAGTCAGATCCACCAGGTTCTTCTAAGTCTGTGCGTGAATGCGCGCGACGCCATGGCCAACGGCGGAACGATGACTCTCTCCACTGGCGTAACTTCTGGGAATGAGCTGCGGGAGTCATTTGTCGGCGTGTCGGCAGATAGCTATGTCTTTGTTAGAATCACTGACACCGGCACCGGCATTAGCAAGACGGTAAAGCCTCACATCTTTGAGCCTTTCTTTTCGACGAAAGAGCGTGGAAAAGGCACCGGACTGGGCCTGTCTGTAGTTTACGGAGTAGTGCACAACCATCGCGGCTTTGTGCAGGTCGATAGCGAACCTGGCCAGGGCGCGACCTTTAGCATCTATCTCCCGCTGGCGGGCGCCCCCGACTTAACCTCGGCGAAAGGAAGTGGCGGGAACGGCGACCGGGACGTCGCCCGGACGGTCATGCTGGTCGAAGATGAAGAGATGTTGCGCGAGCTTGGCATCGCTTTCCTGGAAGGCGACGGTTACCGCGTTCTCACAGCAAAGGACGGTGTGGAAGCAGTAGAAATGTTCGAGGCGCACTTCCAGGAAATCGGTTTGGTCATCTGCGATCTTGGTCTGCCACGACTAGGCGGCCGGGATGTCTTTCTGAGAATGAAAGAAATTAAGCCGAGCGTGCGAGTCATCGTGGCCAGTGGCTATCTGGAACCCAACTTGCGCACGGAAATTCTTCGTGCCGGCGTCATCGACACGGTGCAAAAGCCCTATGACTTCCGCGAGCTGATGGAGCGGATCCGTTCGATCATCGGGCAGCCGCAAGCAGAAGAGGATCACCAGCCGCAACTCTTCTGAGTTGCTCCGATGACTTCGCATCATCGCACTTCTCTGGGCCTCGGTTGGGAAGCTGCCTGCGCTAATCTGGCGCCCGCGCTTCTTATTCAAGTGCTAATGCTGGCCGTTCTCGGCGGTTACTACCTGAGTCCCGCGGTGGCGGCATCCTTAAATGAACTGGCGGCCTACAAATTGAGGCATGGGTTTCCATTCGTCATCCTGGCGGCGATCGCCGCCGGGGCGATCGTGCCGGAGCTATTTCTTGTCATTTTTTTTCAACAAGGACGCGTGCATCGTCGAAATCTCCGCAACCTGCTTTTCACCGTTCCCATCTGGGCGCTGGATGGATCCCTAGTCGACATCCTGTATCGAAGCGAGGCGGCGTGGCTGGGTAATGTGGTCACACTACCAGTCGTCCTTGGGAAGATTGGCCTTGACCAGTTCGGTTATAATACTTTGTTTGCTGCGCCTTTCGGAGTTCTGACCTACGAGTGGAAAAACACGGGCTTTAGCATGGAGTCGCTGGCCCGGGGTTTTACCCGGGATCATTACCGGGATAAGGTGGTTCCAACCTTGTTTGCGACCTGGTCGGTCTGGATCCCGGTCATGGCGATTATCTACTCGCTCCCGCTCGCTTTGCAGTTCCCACTCTTTGGCCTTGCCCTAACCTTTTGGGTTTTGCTTTTGACTTATATGACGAATAGCTTTGCCGCAGCCCATTCCGCAACGATTGCCGACGCGGTGAAACCTCCACCTTCGATCGCTCAAACGAATCCATGAAGTCACACGAAATTTTTCAACACATGTCGCCCAGTCTGGCCGGCGAGGTTCTTGGCTATTTGCAAAAGGAGGAGCCGACCGTCTTTAAGAGCGTGGTCCAGGGGCTCGCTCAGCAACGCAAACTGCGCTCGGTTTTTGTCGAGCGAAAGCCGCCTACGGAACGATACGCCTGGTTACAAGCAGCTCTCGGTCGCAAAGTGAGCGACACGTTTGCAGCGCACCTTTTACAGGGCTGGCTGCTCGGCGCGCAGAAGCCTTTGCTGTGCGATTTTCTGGATTCGTTAGGTATAGCTCATGATCCGGACGGCACGGTGGAGAAACTCCCGGAATCGCCGCCGAAGGAGAAACTCAGAGAAGTTATCACCCATCTGGTCGAAAAATACCCGGCCGAAACCGTTTCCGTCTATCTGCATGCCTTTCACGACATGGACAGCACGGTGGAATGGCCGCCGCTGGGCGAGGTCCTGGCGGAAGACGAGCGGATGAAGCTCGGCAAATCTCAGGGGATGATGTAACCGCAGTGAGCGTAGGGGGTCGCAGAGGAAGAAAAATGTTTCTAATCTATCTCTGCGAGCGTTGCGTCCTCTGCGGTTAAGAATGCCTTCACCCGCTCATTTCTCAGACAGCACGACTGCCCCAAGCTAAGAGTCAGTGAGCGGGAATATGCGCGTTGAGGAAATTGATCACTTCCTGGCTCACCGTCATTCCAGTGTCCGGGTTGGTCGTGCGCCAATATTGGAAGGAACGGCCTTGAAGGCCGCTGAGATTGCGGGAATCGAGGTTGGCCGAGGTCCCACCTTGGGAAGTCAAAGCATTGGTCAAGGAAATGCGCTGCGGCGCAGGCTGACCGTCATTGGAGCTGTCGAGGAGTTGGAGCGGATTGACGTCACTACTCGTCACCAGAGCGACCGATGAAAGAGCTAGAGCTGGGGGAATATCGTTTCTGCTCAGGTTGGTGTAGTTGAGAACGGCCTGCCGGAAGTGCTTGACCAGTTCAGGCGGCCCGTTGTTGAGTCGTTCGGATCAATTCGAATAGTTGTACGCGCCAGAGCTGTCGGAGGTCGCGTCTCGAGGCGGATGACAAGGCGGAAGCGCAGGGAAAAGAGCTGGCAGAGTTGAAGACCCGCTTAGGCAAACGGCAGGTGACGCTCGACGCGCAGATGCAAAAGGTGAGTGCCCGCCTGGAAGCGAGCGAGGCGCCGCCGCGGCTGGTGGTAACTGGCGAATAAGTCCGGTGAGCGCGAGCCACAGATCTCCAAGGCGATCCCTCTGGTATGTGGGTGCGGATGTCAGGCGCATGAAGGGACGGGCGCTGTCCCGTCCGAGTTTGGTGGCTCGCCAAAGTGCAGACAGGGACGACACGGCGGCGTTCCTTCATGCGTTTGATCGAGGCTTAAGCTAACTGAGAAAGTGCTGGAGCGCTTCGTGCACGCCGACGCCGAATTCTCGCTGCGCCACGTAGCCGCCCGCGCGACGGACAGTCTCCTTAACGGCGGCTATCGCGTTGGCTGGGCATGCCGGCAGCGCGGCATAACGCCCGTCGAGCATGGAGAGATCGTTATGATGGTCGCCCGCGGCAAAAATGTTGGCGTGCGGGATTTCGGTCAGACGAGAAAGCTCTTCTAGCGCAGCGCCTTTGTGGTAGTCGGCGTGACAAAAACGCAGATAAACCGTGTTGCGCTGGTAATGAAACTTTGGTTCGCCTGCTTTGGCTTGGTCGATGAAGTCCGTCAGGCGATCCATTTCTTCCTCACTCGCAGCGATCAGGCCGGCCGGTTCGTCGGCTTCATAGATCACGCGCGCCTTGGTTTGTCGGGTCACGTAGTCGACCACTTCGGCCAGGACGGAGGAGGCGGTCTCGTAGAGTTCGGCGTGCGTTTTAGCGCACCGTTCGTTCCAGTCGCCATACGGTTCCCAACCGCGCTCGGTCGAGCGAAAAACATCCCGTTCATTGGTGAGAATGAAGTCTGGCTGCATGGGAAAGGCGAAGTCCTCGAGACCTTCTACGAGCAGGCCGACGGAGCGTCCCGTGTTGATCGCCCAGACCGCGCCGTCGAGCTGCAATTCGCGGATGAGTTCCATGCAGTCGCGGTCGAAAACCGGATCGTTCTCGTGCGAGACGAGCGTGCCGTCGAAATCGGTGCTGATAAGTCGAATCGGAGAGGGCATGCGGAGCGGGAGTTTAGGATTGGATGGCGGCGGCGCAATGAATCGATTACCCTTCGAGACGATGAAATCAGCTTATGAACTCGCCATGGAGCGGCTCGAGAAGGCCGAGCCGACCGTTGAATTAACCGACGCGCAGAAGGCGCAATTGGCCGAGGTCGAATCGACTTACCGCGCCCGGATTGCGGAAAGAGAGCTTTTCCTGAAAGGAAAAATCGAGGAAGCAGGTTTGAAGTCGAGTTTTCAGGAATTCGAAGAGCTGCAAAAGCAGCTCACCTCGGAAGTGAAGCGCTTACAGGAGGAATGCGAAGAAAAGAAAGACAAGCTGCGGAAGAGCTTTGAGTAGGCGAAAAATAGAATCCCCGAAGTTTTATAGAAATTCTGGAAACTCCTCTTGACGGGTTCCACGGATTTTTGCTACACCTTGAACTGTGGATGGAGCGTGTTGGTTCGGTGGCTCCGGTTGAGAATTGCTTTGTTGTTTGTGCGGAGGCGGCGGAAGAAATTCCGCCGCCTTTGTTTTTCTGCGCCGGTGCGCAGATTTCTTTGCCAAGGCCGATTGATCGCGACTAAGGTAGCCGCCCTTGTCGCAAATGTTTGCTCTCCAACCTGAGCTAAAGATTTTTTCTGGTTCCGCTAATCGCGCGCTCGCGCAGCGTATTTGCGATGGCATCGGGGCGCCGCTGGGCAACGCCACCTTGAGCTCGTTTCCGGACGGAGAGACTTACGTCAAAATCGAAGAGAACATTCGCGGTCGGGATGTCTTCATCGTGCAGCCGACCTGCCCGCCGGTGAACGAGCACCTGATGGAATTGCTTATCATGGTGGATGCGGCGCGGCGGGCGAGTGCCGATCGCATCACGGCGGTCATTCCATTTTTTGGTTATGCTCGGCAGGATCGCAAAGACAAGCCGCGGGTGCCGATCACGGCCAAGCTGGTGGCTAATCTTCTCTGCGCGGCGGGAGTAGATCGGGTTCTGACCATGGATCTGCACGCGCAGCAGGTGCAGGGCTTCTTCGATATTCCGGTCGATCACCTTTATTCATTGCCGGTTTTGATTCCCTATCTGCGCGAAAAATTAACCCGAAAGAGAGTCGTGGTCTCTCCGGATGTGGGCGGCCTGAAAATGGCTAGCGCCTATTCGCAGGCCTTGGGGACCAACCTGGCCATTGTGGCCAAGCAACGCAAAAGCGCCACCGAGACGGAAGCGCAGTACTTGATTGGCGAAGTGGAGGGCTGCGATGTGCTTCTGGTCGATGATCTGACCGAAACGGCCGGGACTCTCACTTCCGCCGCGACTTTGCTGAAAAAGAACGGCGCGCTGGATATCTACGCCGGCGTGGCCCACGCCGTCCTGGCCGACATTGCGGTTGAGCGGTTGCAAAAGTCCGAAATTAAGGAATTAATTACGACTAACAGCACGCCTGTCCGCACCGTGGAGGGTTTTACCACCACGGTGCTCAGTGTCTCGGACCTGCTCGGGGAAAGCATCAAGAGGATTCATAACGACGAATCCGTTTCCTCGCTCTTCAAGATCGAGAACGGCGCGCCCTAGAAAACTGACATCATGGCTAAACAAGTAAAACTCTCTGCGACACGTCGGACCGGCATCGGCCGGTCAGCGGTTCGTAAACTCAAGGCGCAAGGCGTGGTGCCGGCTATCATCTATGGCGGCAAGAGCGAGCCGGAGGCCCTGCAAGTGGCGCGGCGCGATATCTCCAACATGCTGAGCCACGCTTCGGGCGAGAACATCCTTGTCGAGCTTACGATCGACGATGCCGCCGGACGCACCGTGCTCGTGCAGGAAGTGCAGCATTCGCCGCTCGGTAACGAGATTCTGCACGTCGATTTCCATGCGGTCTCGATGGATGAAATGATTGAGGCCGAGGTGCCGCTCGAACCGACCGGAACGGCGGAAGGCGTGAAGACTTTCGGCGGCCTGCTCGAGCAGGCTCTCCGCTCGCTCGAGATCGAATGTCTCCCAAAAGATTTGCCTGACGTCATCACGGTCGATGTCTCGAAGCTGAATATCGGCGACTCGATTCACGTGAAGGACATTCCGATGCCGGAAGGCGTCACGACCACTGTGCCGCTCGACCTGACCGCGTTTTCGGTCCTCGCGCCGAAGGTAGAGGAAGAGGCATCGACGGTTCCGGAAGCCGCAGTCGCGCCGGAAGTGATCACGGCGAAGAAGGAAGAGCCCGAGGGCGCCCCGGCCAAAGAGAAGGACGCGAAGAAGTAATTTCCTCGCCTCTTGCCGGAGCGGACGTGAACGAATCTCGGATTCGGCTGGTCGCCGGTCTCGGCAACCCGGGCCGCGAATATCAGCGGACGCGTCACAACGTCGGCTTCATGGTGCTCGATCGGCTGGCCGCAGATGCGAAGATTTCGTGGGATTTTTCGGAGAAGTGGAAGGCTGGCTGGGCCAAAACGGACATCATATGGGTGACACCGGCGACTTTCATGAATCGGCGCGGGGAAGCCGTCGCGGCGATCGCCAGTTTCTACAAGATTCCCCCTGGGGAGGTGCTCGTGGTTCTCGACGATCTCGCTTTGCCCCTTGGCCGGCTCCGGATTCGCACCCACGGGAGTTCCGGGGGCCAAAATGGTCTCGATTCCGTCATGGAGCATTTCGGGACGGACGAAGTGCCGCGTTTGCGGGTCGGGATCGGTGCCGCGCCCTCCCATGGCGCGACCGATTACGTGCTCGGCCGATTTTTTGAAGAAGAGCAGTCCATCCTCGACGCGACCATCAAACGTGCCGCCGAAGCAGTGAAGTGCGCGGTCGACAAAGGGCCGATTGCTGCGATGAATGTTTTCAACCAACCACCTGAAGAAATATGAAGAATCGTTACGAAGCGTTGCTCGTGCTCAACACGCAGGGCAAGGATGACAGTGTGAAAGATATCGTGGATCGCCTCGAGTCCGAATTCCAAAAAGAAGGCGCCCAAGTCGAGCAGGTCCAGAAGATGGACAAGCGGCAATTTTCCTATGTCGCAGGCGATCTCGACGCCGGTTTCTATGTGAACTTCATCTTCCACGCCGATTCGCAGCTCATCACCAAACTCCGCTCGAAGTTCAAGCTCGATCCGGAAGTTTATCGCCAGCACTACCAGAAGCTGCGCGAGAAAAAAGAGCAGCCCGCAAAAAAGGAAGTCGCAGCCGAGAAGTAGATCCGCTAGAACGGGCGCATGGCCAATCTGAACAAAGTCCTCTTGATGGGGAACCTGACGCGCGATCCCGAAGTGCGTTACACCCCGAAAGGCACTGCGGTTGCCGAACTCGGGATCGCGGTCAATCGCGTTTACTCCGGCGAAAACGGCGAGAAGCGGGAAGAGGTGACTTTTGTCGACGTGACCGTCTGGGGACGCACGGCTGAGAACGTCGGCGAGTATTTGAAAAAAGGTCGGCCGGTTTTCGTGGAAGGGCGGCTCCAACTCGACTCTTGGGACGACAAGCAGTCCGGCCAAAAGCGAAACAAGCTCAAAGTCGTGGCCGATAACGTACAATTCCTCGGCTCACCTCGGGGCGGTGGCGGGCCGGATGAAGGTGGCGGTGACGAAGCGCCACGAGCCCGTCCAAGCAGCGGCAGCGGCAGCGGCAGTGCCCGCACCTCAGCTCCGCCGCGCAACGCGCCTCCTTCCGAACCGGACGACGACGAAATTCCCTTCTAAGTTGCCGCGCGATTCCCCGCGTGATTAGAAACCCCCGCACCTTCGGCTGCGCCAGATGAACAGCACCGAGGCCTGCATCGCGCTCAACATGGTGGCGGGCATGGGCCCAGTGCGATTGCGCAAGTTGCTCGATGTCTTCGAAACACCCGAGCGCGTTCTCCTGGCCAGAAAAAGTGAACTGTGTGGCGTCGAGGGAATTGGGAACGACGTCGCCGAAAAGATCGCCAACTGGGAAAGCACGGTCGATCTTTCAGCAGAGCTTGAGCGCATCCGTGAGTTCGGTGCGCAAGTGATAACGGCGGAGTCGCCGCTCTACCCACGTCAACTCCAGGAGATTCATGCGCCGCCCATGGTGCTCTACGTCTGGGGTGAATTGCTGGAGCGGGATCAGCACGCGATTGGAGTGATCGGTTCCCGGCGGACCACGCACTACGGCGCGGAGTGCGCGAAGAAACTTTCCTATCAACTAGCCTACTCCGGTCTCACCGTGATCAGTGGACTCGCTCGCGGGATCGACACGGCGGCTCACCAAGGTGCTCTTGCGGCCAAAGGGCGAACGATCGCAGTCATCGGCTCGGGTCTCCTCCACCTTTATCCGCCTGAGAATGCTGGCTTGGCGGAGAAAATCCGGACGGAGGGCGGCGCGGTCGTCGCCGAGTTTTCCATGACAGTCGAACCGGACCGCCAGACATTTCCGATGCGCAATCGCATCATCAGCGGCTGGAGCCAGGGGATCCTCGTGGTGGAGGCCGGGCTCAACAGCGGCGCGCTAATTACTGCCTCCCAGGCGGTCGAGCAAGGCCGTTCCGTTTACGCAGTGCCGGGCCACATCAATGCGCCGACTGCTTATGGGTCCAACCGCCTCATTCAACAAGGCGCCAAGCTGGTCATGGATGCAGGCGATATTCTCGACGACCTCCAGATCCTCCTCCCGGCAACACAAAAGCTACCCGAAGTGGCAGCCCGCCCACTCCCGGAACTAACTCCGGACGAACGCCTTGCTTACGAGGCCATCAGGCCAACCAAGACCCCGATCGACCTGATCGCGCCGACCAGCAAATTGCCC
>JBPCLK010000031.1:0-11340 GCA_051003355.1 Chthoniobacterales bacterium
GCATAAGGGCTCACCGTTTGGGTGAGGTGCAGCTCTTCGGAGAACGGCACCGTCTTCGCGAGCCCGTAAACCGAGGAACTCGAGGCGAAAATGAACCGCGTCAACCCAACCGCGCGTGCCGCCTCGAGCAGGTGGAGCGTCCCGTTGACGTTGGTATCGTAATAGAGCTGCGGATTTCCCAGCGACGGCCGCACGCCGGCGCGTGCCGCGAGATGGATCACCGCGTCAAATTTCGCGCCGCCGAAAACCCCGTTCACCGCTGCGGCGTCGCGGGGGTCCACCTCGTGCAGCGCGATTTTATCCGCCACCGCCGCGAGATTGCGGCGCTTGATTTGCGGGTCGTAGAAATCGTTGAAGTCATCGAGCACGGCGATCTCGTGACCTTCCCCCAGGAGTTTTTCCACCAGATGCGAGCCAATAAATCCAGCGCCGCCCGTGACCAAAATCCGCATCCCGCGAGCGTAAGGAGGAAGCGCGCAGGCGGCAAGGGGAGAAGCCTGCTGCGGACCCGTAAATCGGCCGCGATAAAATCCTTGTCGCAGTAACGGGAAAAGATAACATTGCGCTCCCGACTGGAAAATTCTCG
The DNA here is from genome assembly GCA_051003355.1 of Chthoniobacterales bacterium. Lineage (GTDB taxonomy): Bacteria > Verrucomicrobiota > Verrucomicrobiia > Chthoniobacterales > UBA10450 > Palsa-1392. Next base: position 587 of record JBPCLK010000031.1, read on the forward strand.
GCGCCGAAATCGCCGCGGACCCAAAGGATGCAAAACTTTACGGCCATTCCGCAACCCGCTCGGGCAACTCGAAGCTTATGAGCGATAATCCGGCCGAACTCAGTCTGGGAAATTTTCTCGCCAGCGAAGGCAGCGACCCGCTGCAGGCGCCCGCCAGTTTCACGCGTTGGATGCAAGCCGGCGCGTGGGCCGTGGAACTCTACGAGCCCGAGATGCGCGCCGGCGCCGATGCCCGCACCACGATCACCTACGACGGCAAAGCCCAGCCGGTGATCAACCTTTGCTCCTATAATTACCTTGGGCTTGCGAATCACCCCGAAGTGATTGCCGCCGCGCACGAAGCGCTCACCACGCACGGCCTCGGCGCCTGCGGCTCACCGATGCTCTCCGGCATGAGCGATCTCCATCGCGAGCTGGAGCGGAAAATGGCCGCCTTCCTCGGGCGCGAGGACGCGATGCTTTTTAACAGCGGGTTTGGCGGCGCGCTCGGCACCATCTCCGGATTGCTCCGCAAGACGGATGTCGCCGTGCTCGATAACCGGTCGCACCTGAGCCTGCGCGATGGCGCCACTCTCTCGCGCTGTCGCTCGGAGAAGTTTGAGCATAACGATCCCGCGTCGCTCGCGGCGTCGTTAGGCAGGAACATGGGCAAGCGTCAGCTCGTGGTCATCGAAGGCATCTATGCGATGGACGGCGATTTCGGTAATTTCGAGGAACTGATCAGCGTCGCCGAAGAACACGGCGCGAGCGTCTTCATCGACGAGGCCCATTCCACCCTCGCCTGCGGCGAACACGGCCGCGGAGCGGCGGAGAAATTCGGGGTCGAAGACCGGGTGAAACTCACCTACGGCACCTTCTCGAAAGCCTTCGGCGCGCTCGGCGGTTTCGTCGCGGGCAACCGGGGGACGCTGCAATACCTGCGCTTCTACGCGCATCCCTACGTTTACTCCTGCGCGCTCCCGGCCGTAGTGGTGGCAGCCATCTTAAAATCGCTCGAGATCGGCTCCAGCCAGCCAGAGCTGCGCACGCGTCTGTGGGAAAACGCTGATTATTTCCGCGGGCAGCTACAAGGACTCGGCATCGACACCGGGCATTCCAATACTTACGTGATGCCGACCGTGATCGGTGATCGCGAGCTGATGTATCGTCTCTGCCACGAACTTCGGGCGCGCGGCCTCTGGGTTGCGCCAGTGGATTACCCGGCGGTGCCGCAGGATCGGATTTGCTTCCGCGCCTGTGTCACGGCGCTCCACACTCGGGCCGATCTCGACGAAGCGCTCAACATTCTCGAAGACACGCTCGTCCCGAGCAAGCTGTCACTGGCCCAGCACGCCTAACGAGCGCCCGGCGCTTCCTTCGGTTTCACGATGCCGGCGGAAATGGACCAGCCTTCGGTCGAGACGAGCTATAAGGCGCGCAGGGTCGAGGCTTGGCTCGACCTCCATTTCTATCGGCCTTTCGGTTATCGACTGGCGCTGTTCTTCGCCCGCATCCGCATGTCGCCCGCCCAGGTGACGCTCTGCGGCGGCGCCCTCGGCATCACGGCGGGCCACTTCTATTATTATCGCGATCTCCGCTGGAATCTCCTCTGGATGTTTCTGCACGTTCTCTCCAATGCCTTCGACAACGCCGACGGCCAGCTCGCGCGCCTAACGAAACAGGGCAGTCGTTCCGGTCGTGCCCTCGATGGTTTGGTCGATAACCTCGTTTTCGTCAGCGTTTATGCGCACCTTTGCCTGCGCTACATCGCCGGTGGTGGATCGCCGCTCGTCGGGCTGCTCGCCATCGCCGCGGGTTTGAGTCACTCGTGGCAGAGCGCGGCGGCCGATTACGTGCGGAATGCCTGGCTCTACTTTGCCGAGGGGAAATCGCGGGCGGAACTGGATGCAGCCTCTCAGGTCCACGCGCAATTCGTTCGACTGCGATGGAAAGAGAAGCCACGGGAAAAATTTCTCTTCCGCCTTTATCTCAACTACACCACGCAACAGGAGTGGCTGCTCCCGCGTCTGAACGCCCTCAAGCAATTGGCTAACGAACCAGGAGGCGCCGCGATGGCAGAGGCTTATTGCCGGGCCACTCGCCCTTTGATCAAGTGGACGAATCTGCTCGCGACCAACCCACGGATGATATTGCTCTTCGCCCTTCTCTTGCTTGGCCAGCCGGTCTGGTATTTCGTCGCGGAGCTGACCGTATTTAACCTCCTCCTCTTTTTCCTGCTGCGCGGTCAGGACCAGATTTGTCGTCGTCTGCTTGCGACGGTCTAACGAGATCAAGATGGCGGCTAATGCTCCGGACGTTGCTTCAAAGAGGGAATCGAGCATGCTAAAGCCAATGCCGCGAAGCTACGTTTCGAACAAAAATGAATCGGTCCGAATGTTCTTCCGGACTAATGCCACCGAACGACCCGCCACCACCGGAGCGAAGGAAGCTCTAGCCGAGCGCTAACTCGCCACGCGCTGTCCGCAGCCGATCCCAATGCCGCCGGTGGATGTCACGCAGGTCTCGTCGAAAAAGGAACGCGACGAGTTTATCGAATTCCCGTGGAAGATTTACGGCGACGACCCCGCCTGGGTGCCGCCGTTGTTCATTGAGCGTAAAGAATTCCTCGATCGCAAAAAGCATCCATTTTACGAACACGGCGACGCGGCTCTGCTCCTCGCGCGGGCCGGCGGGAAAATCGTCGGCCGCATCATGGCCAGCGATGATCCTAACTACAACGCGCTGCATCAGAGCAACGTGGGTTGCTTTGGCCTTTTCGATTGCGTCGATGATTCCGTCGTAGCCTCGGCCTTAATGAAGGCGGCGGACGATTGGCTCCGCGAAAAAGGCCGATCGGAGATCATGGGGCCGATCGATTACTCGACCAATTACGTTTGCGGGCTGCTGGTCGACGGCTTTGAATTTTCCCCTACCCTGCTCACCTCTCACAATCCGCCTTACTACGAGCGCCTGCTCGAAGGCCTTGGTTTTCGGAAGACGATGGACTTCTACGCCTGGTGGTTCTCCGAACCCGAGCGTGCGGCCAAACGTCTCCGCCGCCTCGCCGCTGCACTGAAAGGACGGCATCAGACCGCCACCATTCGTCCGGGGAACCTGAAAGATTTGCGAGCGGAAAGTGCGCGACTCCGCGAGGTCTACAACGAGGCTTGGAAAGACAACTGGGGTTTCGTTCCTTTTACCGAGCGCGAATTCGAATTCATGACCAAGGAGTTAAAGCAACTGGTCGTGCCGGAATTCACCCTTATCGCCGAGATCGGCGACGAGCCGGTTGGCTTCATCCTCTGCGTCCCCGACATCAACGTCGCGCTGAAAAAGATCGATGGTCGCCTCTTGAAATACGGCCTGCCCATCGGTCTGGCCAAGCTGCTCTACTACAAGAGCCGCATTCGCACCGCACGCCTCATCGCTCTCGGGGTGAAGCCAAAATATCGACGGGGCGGAATCGCCGAGTTGCTCGTCTTGCGCATCATCGAGGACGCGATGATCAAACGCGGTTTCACCGGCGAGTTGAGCATGACCCTGGAAAACAATCATCTCATCAACCGTTTCCTGGCCGCCATCGGGGCGAAGAAATACAAAACCTACCGCATCTATCAGCGCAGCCTAACGACTTAAAATGGCGCACCGCGTCGTCATCCTGGCGGATGAATCCGCCCATTGGAAAGTCGGCGGTTTGCGGCAGTTGGATCGCCTCGCCCTGGCGGTGGACGCCTGGGCCATCCGCGCGAAGGCGCCAGCTCAGCTCTTCATCCTCTGGTCACCTACGATCGCGGGAAACGAGAGAATTCGCCTGGACGCAATTCGCCTGGCCAACGTCGAACTGGCGGATCACCAACCCCCGGGTGCTGACTCGCTCCTGAGCACGCATTTGGTTCCGTTTCGTGATTTCGCTCCTCCGTTAGGCGAGACGGTTCCGCTCGATCTTTCCTTCCCCGAACTCGCCGCCGCAGTCCAGGAAACGGTGAACGCAAATCGACTCGAATACCTCACAAATCCTGCCCAGATTCCGGGCTGCGAACAGCGCCTCCTCCGCCAAGGGGGCAAATCACAGGATGGACTGGTCTCGCGCTTCATCAATCGACCGTTCTCGCGCGAGATCACTCGCCTGCTCCTGAAGACGCCGATCACCCCCAGCGCCTGGACCGTGGCGATCTTCTTCCTCCAAATCGCCGGCGCCATTCTTCTCCTGCGCGGCGATCGCGCCAGCGTCGTTCTCGGACTTTGCTTCTTCCAAGTCTATAGCATCTTGGACGGCTGCGACGGTGAGATTGCCCGGGCCAAATATCTCTCGTCGCCCCGCGGCGCCCAACTCGATACCTGGTGCGACACGGTCGGGCATCTGCTCATGGTCGTTAGTCTGGGCTTCGGACTGGGACGCCAGGTCCCCTTCTACTTTTACGAAAGTTTGACTGTGGCCGGGCTGATCTTTGCTCATGAACTGCTCCTCGCCGCCACGGCCGGGGCAGCGCGATCGCCGACCAAAACAGAGTCCGCTCTGTATCCGCGTCATGAAAAAATGATGGCGGATTCCGGCCTGCTCAATCACGGCGGCCTTCTTCGCTGGCTGGTGCAATTAACCAAACGCGACGTCGCCGTCCTATTCTTTCTCGTGCTCGGGATCATGGGCTGGCCTGCCTGGATCCTGCACTTGTTAGGGGTGGTCGCTGCCGTCAGCCTGCTCTTGGGTTTGAAATCGATCCTCTTTCCGGCTCGTTAGGCGCCAAGCTGCGACCGTTTCCGCTTCCCGCAGCATCCCGCCGTCGTCCACGTCCTGCCACCAGGCATCGCCGATGTCGATGACCCGCGCTTTCCCCTCTTCCGCCATCGCGCGGACACCGTCGGCGAGGCTGCAGTCTTGGTTCACCCTCACTTTGTCCAGGTAAGCAAAAATCTCGGCCGGACAGACGAAAATCCCGGTGTCGATCGCGTCGTAGCGATCGAGCGTCTTCCCAATGGCGACGATTCTTCCCTCGCTCGTTTGCACCTTCATGGCGTCGTCGAGATCAAAAATGGATTCGATCTTGCGATCAACCGCGAGGTTGAGGACAGCAGGATCGGCTTGCCTAACTAAATCCTGCAGGAGCCGCGCCTCGAAAAGGTGGTCGCCCATCAACAGGAGAAAGGGCTCAGCCAGGTGCGGTGCCGCAGCGAGCAGAGAAATGCCGTTCTGCTTTTGCCATTCCGGATTTTCGATGGGATGCAGGCGCATTCCCCCCGGCAGCAAGGGCGACAGGCCGGCCAGGAGCCGCTCGCTCTCCCACCCGACGACGACGTGCAGCGTGCTAATCCCGACCTGCCGGAGCGCGTCGAGAATGTGAGATATGATGGCTCGGCCTTCGATCGGCACGAGCGGTTTGGGCAGCGTGCCGCCAGTCGCGCGCAAACGCGAACCCGTCCCGGCCATGAGGATAACGGCGTCGGTGATCACCTAGAATTTGTAATATTTGCGCAGTCCCCAGACGCGCGTCCGCTGCGGGAGGAAGCGAAAGATCAGAGGCGCAAAGCGCGCTTGAAAAAAATCACCGACCGTGACGCGAGATGGCGGGTTAGAACTGATAATCAATTTCAGGATTCGCCGCGCGACCAGATCGGGAGGAGGAGCGTGCTGTATGTTGTGGTCGACGACTTCCCAGGTCCTTGCGATTCGTGGATCGTTGGTCGGAGCGCGCGAGACGGCGTCATTGAAATTCGTCCTGATGTCGGCCGGCTGCACATCGATGATTTGAACCCGTCGATTGGCCAGCTCGACTTGCAGGGAAAATGTATAGGAAGCCATGGCCGCTTTGGCCGCATTATAGGCAGACATGAAGGGCACTGGCATACGCGAGGCCAGCGAAGTCACATTGATGATTTTCCCGGAACCTCGCGAAGACATGACGGCGAGCGCGACGCGGCACAGCTCCATGTGGGAAAAAACCAGCGTGCGGAAGAGAGCTTCCATCTTTTCATGGGCGAGAAACTCTGCCGCATCAAAATGCCCTCCACCCGCGTTATTGATTAGGACATCAATCCCCCCGGAATCGCGCCACGCGCTCTCGAACGCTTCGCGCACGGAAGCGAAGTCGTTCAGATCCATCTTCACCGGGTGCAATCGGCCTAACGAAGGCAGGCGCGCGGGATGCCGCGAGGTGCCCCAGACTTCGTGGCCTTGCTCGACCAGGAGATGCGCAGTCGCCAGACCGATGCCCGAGCTTGCCCCAGTCAGAAAAATTTTCTTCATCTCTTTCAATCCACTCCTCTTGTCGGCTGGCAGTTTATCTGATTGAAAGTCTTCGTCAGCAACCGTCTCGAACCCAGGGCGGGACTTATCGCATGGAAACAACCTCGCCAAAACGCTCCTCTGCCCCGCTCCACATCGCGCTGGACGCTCGCTACGTCCGCGAAAAACCGAGCGGGATCGGCGCTTATGTGCAGGCTTTGGTCGAGCGATTGCCGGGCCTTTCCCCTGCCGACCATTTCTACTTTTGGGCGCACCGCCTCGCGCGACGTCCCCTCTCCGCGGCGCCGAACACGTCGGAGATCACGGTTCGCCCCGCACCTGCCTCCCCCTGGCCGCTACTCTGGCCGCAGCGTTACGCGTCGTTCGATGAGGTCGATCTCTTTCACAGCCCGCACAATATGATGCCGCGGAACATCCCCTGCGCGAGCGTCGTCACCATTCACGACGTTATGTCAATCGAGCGGCCCGACTTGCATCTCCAGGGCCTTGAGCGCCTCGTGAAGAGCAAATATTATCAGCAGGCGGTCTGGCGCGCGCTCCGGGAAGCGACCCTTTTGATTGCCCCAACGCAGGCGAGCGCGGATCGCGTTTGCGTGCTGGAACCCAAAGCGGCTTCGCGCCTGACCGTGATCTGGCAATGCCCGGATGCCTGCTTTCAGCCGCCAGAAGATTTCGGAGCGGCTCAGGAGCGAGCGTCTCTCATTACCGGGGACGCTGCGCCTTACCTATTGCTGGTCGGAGCCAACGCCCCGACGAAGAGGCACGCCTGGGCGATCGCGGCTTTCGCGGCAACCGTCCCGCAACCCTGGCGGCTGGTCCTCTTGCAGCGACAGAGAGGACGCGGAGAACTCGTTAGGCTAGCTCATCGCCTGGGCGTTTTCGATCGTCTGATCTGGCTCGAAGCGGTTGAGCGTCATGATGTGGTTACTTTGATCCAGGCGGCGGGAGCTCTCCTCCAGCCCTCGATTTATGAGGGGTTTGGCCTGCCGGTGCTGGAGGCGATGGCCTGCGGATGTCCGGTGGTCGCCAGCGATATCGCACCATTGCGCGAGATCACGGACGGCGCGGCCCTCCTTTTTCCCGCGCACGATCCCGAAAAATTCGCCACTGTTCTCCGCGAGGTCACGGCGTCTCCGGAGTTGCGCCGTTCGCTGCGTCAGCAATCGTTAGGCCGGGCGCGTCATTTTCCTCCGGATCGCTGTGCGCGCGAGACTTTGCAGGCTTACCATGAGGCCGCTGAGCGGAGGCGTTGACGGGAATGGCACCAGAGGCGCAGGCCACACCCAACGATCACGCGCACGGAGTGGCGCTGGCGCGCGGCGCATTCCTCAATACGCTCGCGTTTCTCGCCTCCAATTTGCGCGGGATTTTTACCTTCCTGGTCGCTCGCTTGCTCGGGAGCGCGGTGCTCGGTGTCTTTGGCCTCGCCTGGTCGGCCATGGATCTGGTGAGCAAGTTCTGCACGCTTGGCTTTGACTACAGCGCGATAGCTTTCATCGCGAAATCCGAGGGAGTTGGCGACCATGAAAGCAGTCGTCGAGTGCGTAAGAAAGCGCTGCTCGTCTCCTTTACCAGCAGCCTTCTGCTCGCTCTCGGGGGAGCGTTTATTGTCTGGACGTTCGGTCCTGTTGCTGGCCTGCGGCCGGAGATTGCCCGGGCCAGCGCAGTCATGCTCCTCGCCCTGCCGGGCGTCACGTTGCTTCGGGTCAACACGGCCCTATCTCGCGGCATGACGGTGATGCACCACGACATCTATTCCCGTGGTGTCACTGAAAGCTTCGTCACCGCCATCGCGCTGCTGATCGCATTCGCGCTCGGGGCAAGGCAACTCGCGCCGGAGTTTGCCGCGATTGCTGGATCCCTCGCTTCCGGGCTCGTCGCCTTCTTCCTAGCCAGGCGCTTATTTGTCACAAGGGAGAAGGTCTCCGCGCAGCCTAACGATGATCAGCAGCCTTCGCTATTCCGCGCCTCGCTCCCGATCGCTCTCTACGATCTGCTCAATATCGGCATCATGCGGATCGACCTCCTCATGCTCGGTTGGTTCGTCGGACGCGCACCCGGAGTGACTTTGGAAACCCTGGGAATTTATGCGGCCGCGATCGAAGTGGGCGGTGGCTTTCGCAAAGTGAGCCAGGCTTTTACCCCGATCTTCACGCCGATTGTGGCTCGGCAGATCGGCGCTGCGCAGATCCGCGAGGCAGAGGCCAGCTACGGATACCTTGCTCGCTGGATGCTCGCGATTTTACTGCCCGGGATCATCGTCCTCGCCTTGGCCGGCAGCACCATCATGACGCTCTTCGGTCCCTCGTTCAGTCGTGGTGGCAATTGGGCGGCGCTTATTGGGCTGGGTTGCGCCCTCAACGCGTTCGTTAGCCTGGGCGAAGTGATCCTCATGGTCGAACATCCGAAGGTCAACCTGCTGAACTCCAGCGTTGCCTTCGGGGCTGCGGTCGGATTAAATCTCGTGCTCATTCCGGCCTACGGCGCATTGGGTGCGGCCTTCGGAGTCCTTGGCCCCTATCTGATCAAGGGCCTGCTCCGATGGGCGCAGATCCGTTCCTTCCTGCAATGGCGCTGGCCCTGGCGCGCTCTCATCAAACCGTGGATCGCCGCCTTTGTTCCTCTGCCTTTCGGATTGCTCATGCTATGGCTTGGACACGAGCGATGGCGAGAGATCATGGCGGCCGCGCTTTACCTCGCCGGCTACTTCGTCACCTGGCGCGTGATCGGTCTGGAGCCTAACGATCGTGCCGTGCTCGACCAGATCTTTCGCCGCAAGGCTCAGACTTCCGCTGCAACTGACGCACGCTGACTGCGCGGGTGACTGCCGACGATCAGGCCATCCTGCATCTCGTGAATCCAGTCGCAAGCTTCGGCGATTTCCGGGTTATGCGTCACGAGGAGCATCGCCTTGCCTTCTTCCTGCACGATCTTTTGGAGCAGGTTAAAAGCACGCTCGGAATTGGCGTGGTCGAGATTCCCGGTCGGTTCGTCGGCGAGGATGACGCGCGGATCGTTGGCCAGAGCGCGCGCAATGGCCACCCGCTGCTGTTCACCGCCGGAGAGATGCCGGCTCGGCCTGCGCAGTTTGGCGCCGAGACCGACTTCGTCGAGCAGGGTGGCGGCACGATCGAGCATCTCTTCTTCGGTCAGGCGACCGAGCCGACGCATTGGGATCATGACGTTTTCCTGGGCCGTAAAATCCTCGAGCAAAAAATGGAACTGAAAGATGAAGCCGAGCAGCTCGTTCCGCTTGCGCGAGAGTTCTTCGTCGGTCAGGTGCGCGATCATCTGGCCGTCAATCGTCAGGCTCCCGCCATCCGGTTCGTCGAGCAGGCCGAGGATATAAAGAAGCGTGCTCTTACCGCAGCCCGACGGGCCGACCACGGCATGAACACTTCCCGGTGCAAGCTCGAGCGACACGCCGCGCAGCGCATGCACACGCGAATCCTCCTCGCCGAGATAGCGTTCGATCGCACTGCACATCAAGGCGGCACCATCCGACATGGCCGCAAGTCTATCGCGTCTTCGCGCCGCGGCCACTGGCGAGTTCGTCGAACATAGGTCACGCTTTTCCTAAATCGGGAATCCTAGAAGACGAGAATCTTGCCCGATAGCCAACTTGCGTCCTTCGCTACGACAGCACCGCGAGACAAGAATATTCGTCCGACGCCTACTTTTCAGTTTGGTTGTTTCAGACGCGAAAGAAATGGCTTTCCGCAAAAGCAGACCAGTCGCATCTTCTCCTTATGACGCGAGTAACCGCTGCAAGCGCCAGCAAGAGGAAACAGATATCACGGCCTGTCGCGTCCTTTGAGGCGAAGCCTACTGCGCGGGTAGCTGAAGAAGCCTTTGAAGCGGTTACCTCTGTGCTTGAGAACCTCCCTCAAGCGGACAATACACCCGGCGCGGTTGAGCGGATGCTCCGCGCTAATGGAATTCTGCGAAATTTACCTTGGCCCGCTCCGTTTGATCGAACAACGCAGCGGCTTCATCTGGGTGACGCCCGCGGTCTCTCTTGGCTGCCAGACGAAAGCGTGCACCTGGTCGTTACCTCTCCACCGTACTGGACCTTAAAGGAGTATGAGCACACGCCTGAGCAACTAGGCGATGTGGAGGACTACGAGCAGTTCCTCTGCGAGCTAGACAAGGTTTGGGAGGAATGCACTCGCATTCTGACTCCTGGAGGACGGGTGTGTTGCGTGGTCGGCGATATCTGCGTCCCGCGCAAGCGGTCCGGGCGTCACTTGGTGATGCCCTTGCACGCTGATATTCAGGTTCGTTCTCGTCAGCTTGGGCTCGATTGCCTCACACCGATTCTGTGGCAGAAAATAGCCAATGGCGTAACAGAAGCACAGGGAAATGGTGCATGGTGCTATGGAAAGCCCTATCAGCCCGGCGCTATTATCAAGAACGACGTTGAGTATATCCTCTTCATGAGAAAGGGCGGTGAGTATCGTTCTCCTTCGACGCTGCAGCGTGCGCTCTCGATGTTAACGAAAGAGGAGATGCAATCGTGGATGCGGTCCACTTG
>JBPCLK010000032.1:0-8682 GCA_051003355.1 Chthoniobacterales bacterium
GAGCGAGCCTTCGCTGCCGGGCAACTCCGGCAAATGATTGGCCATCGTCCAAGTCGTCTGCGAACCCCAGAGGCCGAGCAGGCGATTGAGTCGCTCGCGATCGCGCCGGACTTGGAGTTCGGTCTGCGCGACTTCGAGCCGGGATTGCTCGTAGCTGCCTTGTTGATTGGCCAGCTCGAGATCGCTCGTGTTCCCGGCGTCATGCAGGCGTTTGGTAAATTCTGCTGCGGTTTCGTTCGTCTCGGTGACGACGCGCAACCGGTCGAGCAGCTGCTGGCGCGCCTGCCCGGTGTAGAACGCAATCTTTACTTCCACTACGAGTTTCAGCACTTCATCGGCGACGTGGATTTCCGTCTGCACGAGCTGCGCGTTGGCGATCCGTTTGCGCAGTGGCAACACAAGCAGTTCGAGAAAATTCTGCGCAACTGAGTACTCGATATTCGTCCCGGACGGCGGACGGTTGGGAAAGCGGAAACTGGCCGCGAAATTCGGGTTTGTGATCAGTCCCGCCTGAATAACCTCGGACTGCGCGATGCCGATTTCCTCAAAGCGCGCCTGCAGCTCGCGATTGTTGAGGAGCGCGATCTGGACCGCGCTGCCGGCGGTTAATTGCCGACGCAAAAGCGCCTGCACGCCCTGTTCGATCTGCGCGTCTTCCGGGCCGCCGCGGTTCCAATGTACGCGTTGGCCGGTGTGCGCGCCGACGGTGTCCTGCACGCGGTTGAGCGAAGCGCTGGGAGTCGCGCAGCCGGTCGCGAGGGCGGCGACGAGGGTTAAGAGGAAAGATCGCTTCATGGTTTTGCTCCTTCCGGCGCGCTGGACTTCTTGACCAGTGTCATACCGCATTTCGGACATTGGCCCGGGCCGGCCTCGTGAATCTCGGGATGCATCGGACAGGTAAAATAGGGCGGCCTTTTCGCGGCCGGCGAGGTCGCACTCGTAGTCGTCGGCGTCGGCTGCATCTGCATGCCGCTCATGTCGTGGCCCTGGTGCGACATGCCCGACATGTCGTGCTTCATCGCGCCCTCCTTCATCTTGCTCATGTCCATCTGTTTCGCTTTTTGCTCGCGATTATCAGCCTGCGGCGAGACAAAGTTGCGGGAACTGGCTAACAGCATGGGCTGCAAGGGCGCGGTGGCCGCTTCGGCAGCGTGCGGATCGGCCGGATCGGACGCCGGCGCGGGCGGCAGATGAACGGCGCATCCGCTCAATGCGACCACGCTGAGCGCGGCGCAGAGTCGGATTTTTTGAAATGGAAATTTGTTGGGCATAATGAGGTTCTGGTTGAGCGAAAAAGTGCGTGTGCAGGCCGATGGGCAGAAGCCATCGAAGCACCGGACAAAAAAAACGATCTGCGCAGACTCGCGAGCGGCGAGCGCGTCAGATCGTTAGCTTAAACAGGGAGGAGCATGAGCCAGAAGGCTCCGCTGCAGGACAGATTCGGCGAAGGTGTAGGCCTCTGGGGGTCCGGTATCGAGCTCGAGAATGGGAGTTTCGAAATGCCAGAGGACGAGGAGAAGGTTCGAGACGGGAAACGGCTGCGCGACAAACGCGTTCGAATCGTAGCCGGCGACAAACTTCGCCGGGGCCGGCGTGGCGACGAGCGACTTGCAGCAAGGCAACTCACCTTGACTCGGCGTCTTCTCCGGCCGCGAATGCCCGGGGCAGGACTCCTGCGCGGCAGGCGCCGTCGCGACAGGGCGCATGAGAGCGCTAGCCAGGGCGCAGTGATCGGAAGCGACCCACCACGCGGCCAGCGCCGTCATGACAATGACGAGGCGAACGAGCTCCGATGCGCGGCCAGGTTTCACGGCAGTATTAGTCTCACAAGAGGGGTTCTCGTTCAAACTTTGTTCGGGCTGCGGCATTTAGACTCCGCCGATCACACGGGCCGCCCCCTTCTAAATTCTTGCCGTTGGGCATCCTTTCCCGTATGCCCAACGTAGCAAAATGCGCACCAGATTTTTCTTAGCAGCGCAGGGAATTACCCGGGCCGGTAAGGCCTCTCATCCATTCGAACCGATTATCAACGACTGCATTTCATTTACATGAGCACGATCAACGCCGAAACCGCCGTCAGGGAACGCTACGCCGCCGGAGCCAAAGCCGCCGAGGCCAAGCTTTGTTGCCCGGTCGATTACAACCCGGAGTATCTCAAGGTCATCCCCCAGGAAGTGATCGAGCGCGATTACGGCTGTGGCGATCCGAGCAAGTATCTCCGCGCCGGTGAGACGGTGCTCGATCTCGGGAGCGGCACGGGCAAGATTTGTTTTATCGCCGCGCAGGTCGTGGGGCCGGAAGGGAAAGTGATCGGCATCGACATGACCGACGAGATGCTCGACGTCGCGCGCACCAATGCGCCGATCGTGGCTGAGCGGATCGGTTACGATAACGTCGAGTTCCGGAAGGGCCGGATCCAGGATCTGGCGCTCGATTTGGAAAAGCTGGACGCGGAACTGCAGGCCCGACCGATCACCGATGCCGCCTCGTTTTTGCGTGCGGACGAGCTTGCTCAGGAATTGCGCATGAAACATCCGCTCGTCGCAACCGACTCGGTCGATGTCGTGGTTTCCAACTGCGTCCTCAACCTGGTCGAGTCGAAGTCGAAACGGCAATTGTTTGAGGAAATCTTCCGAGTCCTGAAGAAGGGCGGACGCGCGGTTATTTCCGACATTGTTTCCGACGAAGAAGTACCGGAACATTTGCAGACCGATCCGGAACTCTGGAGCGGCTGTATTTCGGGCGCGCTAACCGAGGAAGCATTTCTCCAGGCTTTCAGCGAGGCCGGCTTCTACGGAATCCAAATTCTGAAACGCGACGAGCAACCGTGGCAAACGGTGGAGGGTTTCGAGTTCCGCTCCTTCACGATCGAGGCTTTCAAAGGCAAACAAGGCGCCTGTTTCGAGCGCAACCAGGCGGTGATCTATCGCGGGCCCTTCCGCGAAGTGCTCGACGACGATAATCACCGGATGGAGCGCGGCGTTCGTTATGCGGTTTGCGATAAGACCTATAACCTTTATCGCAAAGCGCCTTACGTCGAGTCGTTCGATTTCGTCGAGCCGCGGGTCGACATTCCGTTAGGCGAAGCGCAGCCTTTTGACTGCTCGCGTACCACGCGACGCCATCCGAAGGAGACGAAAGGCCAGGACTATAAAGTCACAACCGACGCCAGCACCTGCTGCGACGGCGGCAGTTGTTGCTAGGTTCTCTTTCGTCGGCGCTGCTCTCCTACGACGATTGTTGCTCGCCTTGGAAGTGGCGGTCAAACATCTCGCAGAGATTTTTCGCTGCCTGGTTCTTTGCCGGGCTGAGGTTTCGCTTGTATATTCCCTTATAGGTATATACTTTCGGCTCCAAGATGAATTTCGTTCTCCGTGCCACCCGCCCGGAACCATCACCGCAGGTCGATGCAGAAGTGAAGGTCGCGCACACGCTGATTCCAAAATGGGCGATCGGCGAGTTTTTCGGGACATTTCTCCTCGTCTTTTTCGGCTGCGGGAGTGTCCGCACCGCTGTGGCGACCGGCGCTCCGGCCGGCATTTTCCAAGCCGCCATCGTCTGGGGAATTGGGATCGCCACCACCATTTATCTGACCGGATCGCACAGCAGCGCGCATTTGAATCCGGCGGTCACGATTGCGTCCGCCGTTTGGTCGCGTTTCCCCGTCAGGCTGGTTCTGCCTTCTTTTCGTGCAGTTTCTCGGCGCTTTCACCGCCGCCGCCGCCGTCTATACCCTTTTTGCCTGGACGATACCCGCCTATAAAGCGAAGCAGCGTATCACGCGCAGCGCGCCGGGAAGTGAAGCGACCGCGATGTTCTTCGGCGATTATTTTCCCAATCCCGGCGGGAAAGCGCTGACCGCGGACGCGCGCGCCACGGTGCCGCCAAGACACGCTTTCGTTGTCGAAATGGTTGGAACCGCGATTCTGCTTCTGGTCATTTTTTGTGTGACCGACGAACGCAATGCCACGCGTCCGCAGATTCTGACTGCCGCCACCATTGGTCTCACAGTCACTCTCCTCATTTCGCTGCTTGCTCCCCTAACGATGGCGGGATTTCGGGCAGCGTCTTTTTTCCGCCCTCGCCGGCTGGCGCAGTCTGCCTTTCACGGCCAACGGCTCTGGCTGGCTGACAGTTTCCGTCGCGGCGCCGATCGTCGGCGGCTTGCTTGGCGGCGGGATTTATCTGGTTTTCTTCCGTGCCGCTTACCCGCCTGAGTCACCGGTGGAAGGTCACGCTTTCTTTACTCGGCAGGCAAAGCATTTATAGGCTTGCTGGCCGGAGAGGTTGTCGAAATAGCGGTCGTCGACCAGGAGGTTGGCGGGCTCGTAGCGCGGTTCGCCGAACTCGTCGCCCATCGCTTGCGCAGGGCCGAAGCTGTTCGGCACGAAAATCGTGTCTTCGCGGATGCCCTCCCATAGGAGCGCGGTGCCAGTAACGGAGCCGCGGGGACTCTCGACCACGATCGAATCGCCTTCGGCCACGCCGGATTTCGCGGCAGCTTTCGGATGGATCTGGACGAGGCGGATGCCGTTCATTTGTTTGCCGACATAGGTCCATTGCGTGACGCCGGCGAAGTGGACCACGCTGGCTCGACCGATCATGCCCATAAGCGGAAATTCCGCGTGCACGGCGCCGTCGCTCAGCGCGCCGATGCTGACGTTAGGCGTGACGCTGCCGGGATTGATCGGATTTTCGACGAGGTCGGTGGAATAGGTAATCGAGGGGTTTTTTCCGGTCACTTCCGGGTGCGTGTAAAAGATCGGCAGGGCGTGATGGCCGGCCTTGGCCAGCTTCGCTTCGAGTTCTGGCGTGAAGATTTCGACTTTGCCGCTGGCGGTTAGGAAACGCTTGCCTTTGTTCTTCGGATCGAGCGACTCGGCTGCTTCGTACCACGACGGGTGATCGAGATAGAGCGTGCTCACGCCGGGATGTTTCTCGGTCGGGCAAGGCCAGCGTAATGGCTCGGCCCGCTTTTCCATCCGCGCCTGCGTCATGCCGCCGACGCCGGGCGTGTGGGCGACAAATTCCGCCCAGAGTTTCGGATACGATTTCCAATCCGCGAGCAGATTGCCGGTCCAGTATTCGGGCGGGTTGCTCTGGTCGAGCTTCGCCATCGCCGCAGCGAGATCGATCCAGATTTCGATGTCGGTTTTTGATTCGCCGAGACGGGGAACAGCGGCGTGCTGCCAGCGAATCGAGCGGTCGTCGCGCCGCATGTAAACGCCATCCATTTCAAAACCGCTCGCTACCGGCAGGACGATGTCGGCGAAGTAAGCCGCCTCTTCCATGAAGAGCCCGGTGAAGACGTAGAACTCGAGTTGCTTGTAAGCTTCGCGCACCTTGCCGGTATTGGCGGAGCCGATGATCGGATTGCCTTCGGTGACGATCGCTTTGAGCTGGTAGGGGCGCCTGTGCAGGATCGATTCGGCGAACCAATCCGGACCGACCGGCAACGCTTCACCCTTCTCCGGCAACTTCACCTCGCTGTCGCTCCCGCGCTTGGTCGGCGCGTTGGCAAATTCGTGGCGCGCGCCGTTGCCCATCGCCGGGAGATTGAGCCCGCCCGGCCACGTGTTGTGCATGAAATTACAACCGCCCCCGTTCACCCCGATGTTGCCCGTGATCGCGGCGAGAAAGGCGAGCGTTCGATAAGTGTCAAACGCGCCGAGTTGGTGCGAAATGCCGGCATTGCAGAAGATCGCGGCCGGTTTCGCTTTCGCGTAACCCTCGGCGACCGCGCGAATCTTCGCCGCGGGAATAGTGGTGACAGTTTCGGCCCATTCCGGCGTGTAATTTTTCTCCGCCAGATGCTTCTTCAGTTCATCGACACCGAGGACCCATTTTGCGACAAACGCCTTGTCGTAGAGCCCGGTCTTGACGATGTGTCCGAGCATCCCGAGGACGAGCGCCATGTCGGTGTGCGGCTTGGGCGCGATCCACTCATCAGCTTGCGCGCCGGTCGGCGTGAGGCGCGGGTCGATCACGATCAGCTTCGCTTTCGTCTTCGCCCGCTCGCGCAGCAGATAAGAGAACGTGACCGGATGCGTCTCCGCCTGGTTCGTCCCGAGAAAAAGAAAATACTTCGCTGCGCCGAGATCCTCCTGGCCGGTGCTCTCGTCCTTGCCGTAGCCGTTGGTGAAATTGCCCATCCCGAAAGTGGCGGCGAGCGCGTTCCCGCCGGCATCGTTGCAGACCGGGCCGACATCGGTGTCGTTAGGCGAACCGAGCAGACTAAAGAACCGGCCAATGATCGAGCCGGTCCCACGTTGCAAACGCCCGCTGGTCTTGTTCGCAATCGCGTGCGCCTCGCCCGCATCGCGCAGCGCGAGAAACTTCGTCGCGATCGTCGCTAGCGCTTCGTCCCACGAGCACGGCTCGAACTTCGAATCCATCGAACCCTTCTCGCCACTCACGCGCTTTAACGGTTTCGTTAGGCGCAGGCGATTGTAGTAAAGCTGCGTCATCATTGGTCCCTTGACGCAGAGGCCGCCGTCCTGCACCGGATCGGCCGTCTCGCCCAGCACATCGATGATGCGTCCTTCTTTCAAGTGCACCTTGAGCCGGCAGTTGGAATTGCAGAACTGGCAGGCGCTGTCGACAATTCTGTCCGCCTGCAGCGCACCCGAGGATTTGGTGAAATCGAAGCCGGTCGCCGGTGGTTCCGCTTTGGGAAACAAACCTTCCGCGCCCGCGTGCGCGGTGCGGTTAAGCAACGGCGCCGCGCCGACCGCGAGAGAGCCGATGAGACCGCCGCGCAAGAATTTGCGGCGCGAAAATGAGGAAGATTCTTCAGCCATAAATTAAAAAGGGATAACAACGTCGGCTTTGAGTGTGACCGATGGACTGGCGCCGTTATTTGGGAAATTCCCCCAGGTTTCGAAGACGAGATATTTACAGATGGGAACGAGCACGCCGGCCGAATAGAGCCAGTCGTCGTTGTTATGCTGTTTGACCGCATCCGCTCGCAGGGTGAAGAGATCACGCGTCACGAGCGACGAATTTGGGTCGCCCGAACCGGTCCCCTGTCCTTCGCCTGCCACGGTGGTCTCCCGGGTCGTGACCGATTTTCCCTCGCTCACGGCCACAACCTTTTTGCGCGTTAGCTTGAACGTTTTATCGAGCCCAACGAACGGCAGCTTGTCGCCGTCCTGTACTCCGCAGCCTGCAGTCACGCGCAAGAAACCGAAATCCTCCGTCAGCACGCCATAACCAAAGGGCTGGCCGCTGCGATCACGCTGATGATCGGTGAAGGCGAGATTGGCCACGCCGCCGGCGAGCGTGGGCAGATGCTCGCCTAACGGATACGCGACCTTCGCCTGCACCACGACGGGACCGCCGAGGCCCGGATAGACATGGCTGTCGGCGCCGAACTCGAAGCGCAGAGCTTTGAACTCCAGCCCGGTTTTGAAACCGAAATTGAGATCGTCCCGGGCACCGCCGCCGACTGTGCTGTAGGTCTGGAGCACGAGAGTACCCTGCGGCGCGGTATCGGCCGTGGGGATATTATTCAGGCCGCTGGGAGTAGCCCAAGCGAGTTGGGGAAGAGCTGCCAGGAGCAGCGCGCCCGCAAGGCAGAAGGCAAGAGATTTTTTTGACATTGGATGATTCTGAATTTATGCGCAGACAGGCATATTGAAATTTGATTTTTCCTGTCGAGCTAAATTTAAAATCATTCTACCCTCCGGTCATGCGCCGGACGGATTGCTCAGACATTCTGAAGGCGCTTTCCGATCCCAGCCGCGTGCGTCTGGTGAATGCCCTGGTGGCGCGCGAACTGAGCGTGAACGATCTGGCCGCGAAACTGGACATTTCGCAGTACAACGTCTCCAAACATCTGCGCGTGCTGCGCCACGCCGGCATCGTCACCGTGCGGGCCGAGGGGACCCGCCGCCGTTATGCGATCGCGCCCAAACTCGATGTGCGCGTGGACGAGAATGGCAAGATCCTCGACTTCGGTTGCTGCTCTTTCGATTTTAACCGGCTCGCGTCCTGAACTGCTGGCCGGAATATCATGCGTCTGCCCATCTTTTTCCCTCGTAGTTTCTCTCCCGACTATTCTGCCTAACAATCCACCGTACCTACCATTATGAAAAAACTGACCATCTTCTTCGCCCTCTGCGCGCTTGCCACTTTTGCGCGCGCGGACGTCCTCAAAATCAACGGCTCCACCACGGTCAATCTCCCGGCCGCGGAAGGTGCGGAAATGTTGCGGGCGGAGAAGAAAATGGACATCCAGGTCGACACCCAGGGCGGGAGCTCCGGCGGCATCTCCATGTTGGGCGACGGCCAGGTGCAGATCGGCATGTCGTCGAAGCCAGTGAGCGACGATGACCGGACGAAGTATCCCAAGGTGAAGTTTAATCCGATCCACATTGGCGAAGACGCCGTGGCCATGATTGTCTCGAAAGACGTTTGGGACAGCGGGGTGAAAGCTCTGACCAAGCAGCAAATCACCGATCTTTACGAGAGTAAGGTCAAGAACTGGAAGGAAGTCGGCGGGCCTGATCAGCGCGTCGTCTTTTTCAACAAGGAACCGGGCCGCGGGACGTGGGAAGTCTTCGCCCATTGGGCCTACGGCGATCCAAAAAAAGCGCCGCAGGTCAGCCTGCCGGAGGTCGGCGGAAACGAAGAAACGCGCAACAAAGTCGGCTCGACTCGCGGCGCGATTTCGCAGCTCTC